>JABDCQ010000001.1:0-75727 GCA_013288075.1 Chlamydiota bacterium
AGTAGAATTTGAATGGGCTGTGATGACAAGGGATGTTCTTCCGGACAGTAGGAATAAGAGTTATGATTTCCAAAAGCAGCTTGCAGAATCGAAGGGTTACAAAGTTCCGGGGTTCTTCGATGCTGCTACTTGTATTCTTTGGGAAAACCGTTATTCAGGCGCTCGCCTTTATAGCAACACTCCATACACCTATACGCGTTGCCATGAAGTGGTTGATGGCTATCGTTTGGTTGTTGGGGGCTTCGCCCCGGGCGGCTTGCACGTCGACAACTACGACGACGACGGCGACGAGAGCATTGGCGTTGCGGGCCTGCGGAAGTTCTAAGGCCACTCTGCCTTGGATATTTGGGCATTGATATCAGGCAATTGATTTTTGTTCTTTGTTCTTGATTTAGGCGTTGCTGACGGATTTTTTTAAAAAGAGACATCTTCTATAGAAAACTATCTTCTTTATCCTCTATATCCGTGCCTTAATCTTTGCCTATCTTGTTAATTCTCTTTTTCTTTCTTTTTTCATCATTCATAATTCATCTTTCATACTTCTCTTCGGAGGAGGTGTTGGATGGTTTGTTTGGTTTCTTCGAAGATTTCTACTTCCGAGGTGAGGGCCTCTACTTCTTCTAGGGTAAACCAGCGGAGGGAGGAGTCTTTGAGTAAATCTCCTTGAAGGGGTTTTGCCAGATAAATAAAGTCGATATGCTGATGGGCTGGGGTGTCTTTATGGGAAGGGATATTTTCTAGAAGGCAAAGATAGGGCCGAGGAACACTTGTAGCATTTGCAAAATCTACTTTGATGTTTTCTTGCTCAATAATCTCTACAACAAGGCCTGTTTCTTCTAAAACTTCTCTTAGGGCGGCTTCGTGAGGTGTTTCATTTTTCTCTACATGACCGCCGGGAGGCAGCCACTTGGTGGGTTTTTTATGCTCTAAAAGAAGAACTTTGCCTTCTTTTATAATATAGGCTGTGGCCGTGAAGTGCTTTTCCATGCGAGTCTCTATTTTTTGCCGTAGTGATTGAGGAACGGTGTGATAATGTTATACGACCAGACCCCATGTGTCCAAGTGAAATCTTGCTTGAGTAGGTCAATCATCCCTTCAATTTTGTTTCGAATCGCAATTTTTACGGCGGGCTTTGCAAGTTTATAGCCTTCTGTCCCTTTTTCACTTAAGAGATCAATAAGCTCTTCTGTAAGGACTTCCCTTGCGTCTTCTAGCTTCTTTTTATCCTTTTCTGTAACAATCTCTTTTGTTGGCTCAAAGGAAGTATTAGCAATTTTAAGAAGGGATGCTAGTTGGCTATTTTTCCCTTGCTCATTAAAGATGGTGTTAAGGAAATAGTTTAAGCTAATTATAGAAGTGTTAGCGGTAGCCTTAAGAATGGTATCGTCCCACTTTTCTTTTATAGCGCCCAGAGTAGAATCATACATCCACGATCCCCATCCTTGATTTTCTTTTCTTTTTTCTTTTAAAGCTGCTTCTAATTCTCTCGGATTTGTAATGGTTAAAAAAGGTGTGATGTAAAAGATTTCCTTGTGAAGGTTTTCCAAAATAATGCGTCTTTCTTGAGGCAAATCAGCGCTGTTATTGACTCCTGTAGATTCTTTCACAGCATCTCGTATTTTTGTAAGAACATTACAAATAATGAGATCGGCTTGGTATGTGTACCCGCTTTTATCTGTAGAAGGGGTTGTTCTCTTTATGATGTCTTGGATAATTCCTCTTTTAAGGATTAGGGAAACTCCTTTTTTATCGAGGATAAGGTTAGCTATGCATTGAGGAATAAACACTAAGGCGATCCAAGGAATAAAAAATACGATTTTTGTTAGGCCTTGTATAGAGAAATTCATTAATGAATGGAATTTAACACTCCGAGGAATTTGAATGGCGTTAAAAATTTTAAATGCGACATGATTTGCAAATTTAAATTTTGGCAGAAATTTATTAACAAGGACTTTAGCAAATTTTTCTAGCTTGGCTTGAAAGGTGGGTTCTTTAGGGCGAAGGGGGTTATCGTTAGGTGGCTCACTAAAAAGGTTCATAAGACTTAAAGGAATGGTAGCACCAAGAGGCGCTTTCGTAGGGTCTGATTCTGCACTTCTTACAAGATTTCCCCAAAGATCTCTCATAAACTGAAGACTATTTGTAATGGATTCTTGATTAGCTGTATCTAAAGCTTCTTGGGAGTGCTTTTCTAGAATTTCTGTTTTAATATTTTTAAATGCGCCTTCAACTAAGAAACTTAATATAAGACGGACAATGGGATAGACAAGTGTTTTTATGAAAAACTTCTTGATTTTAGAGGTTTGGGATTGATCGACAATAGCGAAAAAACGCTCTTTCAGTGTAATATTATTCGTCCCTGCTACCAGATTCGCGTAAAAATTTCGATCAATTGATCCTTTTCCATTGGTTAATTTAGCATCTTGATTTAGATTTAACCCCAAAAATCCTAAATCGCCTTCACAAATTAGCTGCAGTGTGTACCAACTAGTGATATTGGTTGTGAGTTTTTTTGTTTCTTCCTCGTAGGTAGGAGCCTCTGGGATTGTATAATGATCTTGGTTTGTGTTAGGCTGAATTTCTCCAATTTCAAGCGGAGTAGGTGCTTGGGGAATTTGGGCAATAGGAGAGGCGCCTCTTGAGAAGATTTTTGATGACATGCTCCCTATTTTACTATTGCTAAGCGTATTGTATGTGGCGCCGATTCCTATTCCTACGGGCGTGTGGGTCGCAAGTGTTTTTATATAAGAAGTAATAGAATTCATGAGAATCTACCTTATTTTGTTATTTTAATTTATTTATTTTACTATTTAATTTGATTTAAGTCTAATTTGTAAATATTTTTTATTTAAAGGATTTATTTGATGGAACTATTTGAAGAACTTTTAAGTATTGCCGATTGCCTTTTAGGTCCTAAGGGGTGCCCTTGGGATAAAGAACAAACTTTTCATAGTTTACAGCCTTATTTAATGGAAGAGGCTCATGAGGTATTAGAAGCTATTGACGCTAATGTAAAGGAGAAAATTGTCGAGGAGTTGGGCGATCTTCTATATGTCATTATTTTTTATGCAAAAATTGGAGAAAAAGAAGGGGGTTTTAGTATCAAAGATATTCTTGAGAGAATCTGTAAAAAATTAATTTACAGACATCCCCATATATTTGGAGAGGAATCGGCTGAAACGCCTGAAGAGGTAGTTGCTTTATATGAAAAAGTGAAAAAAATAGAAAAGGCTCATGAAAACCGAGAGAGCATCTTGGATGGAATCCCTCCAACGCTTCCTCTTCTTGTTAAAGCTCAAAAGATCTTAAGCAGAATAGCTAAGGCTGAAGGAAAAAAGGAAAAAGAAAAGCTAGAAGAAAAACAGATAGCAGAAGAGCTTATAGCCCTCATAAAAAAAGCCAATGCAGCAGACCTTGACCTAGAAAGCACCCTAAGGCGAGCCCTTTCCAATCTGGAACTTGCCTTCAAGAAAAAAGAAAGAAGAAAAGAAGAGTAACAAGATGAACAGGATAGGGCAGGATATACAGGATGGGAAAAGGATGAAGAAAGAGAGAAGAAATTTTCTTTCTTTGTCCCATTAGGGACTAGGGTACGTAGCCAGGGCGTGACGAAGGAACCCCTGGATAAAATAGCCTTTAAAATTGCGCTCCATTAGGAGCGCAGGAATCTTAAGACTTAAGACTCAGGTTTATGAATCTCTTTTTGTCATTCCTGCACTCCTATGGGAGTGCGATTTTGGGGAATCCATTTTATCCAGGGGTTCCTTCGTCACACCCTGGCTACGTACCCTAGTCCCTAATGGGACAAAGAAAGAAAATTTCCTCTCTCTCTTCTTCTCTGTGGTTTCTTCCCTCTGTGGTTAATTCTTTGGCTAACGCTTGAGCGCGCAAGGGCTTGTATTTTTTTTAACCACAGAGACAAGAAACCTCAGAGGAAGAAAAGAGAGAGAAAGGAATTTATCCCTCTTTGTTCATCTTGTTAATTCTTCTCTTCTTTTTTGCTGCTCTGTGGTTTTTATGTTGTACTATTTTTTCGGTCTTGCTTAATCTGTGTTTTACTAGAATGGAGCTTTCTCATGAACTACAAGACCGCTTTGAGCGCTTTTACACTTGGCATTTCTTCTGTTTCTTTTGCTCAAGATTGCTATACAGATAATACGTGGGGTTTAGTAGGGGAGTGGACGATGATGCGCCGCAGCTTGCTTCATAGTGAGCGGATTGTAAAAAGCGACTCCGATACAAGTTGCACAGGCTGTGATGATGATGATTCCGTATTAAGCACAGGTCCCTTAGTTTCGGAATTTGATTATGAGCCGGGTTTTCGTGTGGGGGCTTATTACCATCCAAGCGAGAGAAGGAGTTTGGAGCTGCTTTATTTAGATTGTGGCAAATGGCATTCTGAAAAAGAAGTGAATGGAGATGATGACTTAAGTTTTCCTTTTAAATGTTGCAATTATACGCATGACTTCCGAGAGGCAAGTGAAGCTAAGGCTAAGTATAATTCCAATTTTTGGACGGCGGAATTCAACTATTGGAGGCATGTAACGCCTCGTTTTGAAGATTATTTTTCTGTCTCTTGGTTAGCCGGACTTCGCTACGTCAATTTGCATGAAAAATTTAATGTGGCATTTTTGAGAGATGCCAATGAAAGTCATTATAGAATTTCTGTAGAAAATTATATGCCAGGTATTCAGCTTGGAGGAAATGTGCAATTTAATCCTCAAAGATCATGGAGCTGGGATTTAACTGCAAAAATAGGGGTTCTTGTAGACATAGCGGAGCAAAAGACTTATTTGGGCGATTATAACGATAGCGTAACACTTAGAAACCATGAAGGTGAAAAAACAGGTGCAACCTTTCTTGCAGAAGTCGCAGCTGCTTTAGCGTATCAATTCAATACCCATTTCAATATTCATGGGGGATATCAAATGCTTTACCTTTCTGGTATTGCCTTAGCCCCAGAGCAAATCAGTAAACGCACAGGCCCCCATAGTGGCAGCGCCTGTAATTTAGATGGCCAAGCTATTGTTCACGGCTGGTTCTTAGGCCTGAGCTTCGGTTTCTAGGGTGCGTTTTAAGTTATAAAGTGAGTTCATGTTGGAGTGATCTGCCCAAAAATTATCGCCTTTATCAAAGGCTTTCTGATCTGGCTTGGGCTTACCTGAGTAAATAGCGTCTTGTCTATTTGCCAACTGATCTATTTTCTCACGTGTATTTTTTGTTTCTGCATCTGGCCCTGCTTCGCGGTTTTTATTGGAAATGGGAGAGACAGACAGATTTGTAGAGAGATTTACTGTTAAATTAGACATAGTTTTTTTTGGTTTTTTTGAAGAAAAATAGCCGGAGATGGCTCTTAGCACAAACTGCATCCTAAAGGCTGCCACATTCCTGTTCTGACCTGGTTCGGATCGTTTTGTTCTAAAAGGTCCCCGGCTAAGAGCTCAGTATACCTTAAGGCTGATTTTAACGCGAGTCCTGTGTTTTTTTTATTTCTCTTTCTCCTGATGCAATGGCGCGCATATTTTCTAGCTTTGTGCCTGGGAAAAAGCCAGAGAGGATTTTAGGGACTTTATCGCCGTGCTCAGCCATGACATTTGCGCTATAGACACAAAGGCCAACGCCGTGTCCTTCTCCGTAGCCGGAAAATACGAGGGTGTCTCCCTTAAGAGCGAGAGTAAAATCATTACTTAATAATTTATTTTTGCCCACAATCTGTTGGAGTTTAAAGAAGTCTAGGTCTTGTGTTTTTGCTTTGCTCTTAAGTTTTGCTGCATAAACTTTATTTGAGTTTTTGTCGATGTAGAGATCAAGAGCTTGTACATCGTTTACTTTGGCAAGCTTTGCAAGTTCAGCTTTTGTTAAAGAGAAAGACCAGTGAGCTTTTTCTCTATCTTTTAAAGCTAAAGGCGCCTCTACTCCGGCAGGAGCTGGGACTTCTTTTCTGAAAACGGATGCGAATTCAGCGGTTTTTCCGGCGCAGTTTTTTGTCCAAGAAGAAGCAAAGGGTCTATTTTGGTAGGTAAGAACCATGTGGCGTGTAGCTTCAATAGCTCTATCAACATGCAGGTTTTGGAAAACAAGAGCATAGCCTTGGTAGCCAACATCTTTTGCATCTACATGCCAAAATACATTAGGATTGCGCTCTAGATGGTAGTACACATTTGTTCTTTCAATAATCGTTAGAGCTTCCATCACTTCTTTATTAAGAGCGGTAGGGAACTCTGCAGTAAGAATAGATCTTAAATAGTTTTCTACATCAAGTTCGTTAACGATGTTAAAGGATCCAGCTTCCGCATATATTTCGACACATCCTTTATATTGAATGCCATTAACTAAAATAGAGCTTTGAGAATCTCCTGGAACGATACGTATTTGACTTGCTCCTGGAATGAGATTTCCCCATTTAATACCTTGTTCGGTTAAGGAAAAATTAGCGCGTTTCCCAGAAGATTCAGAAGAAATTAACACACCATCTTGGGGGTTATAAAGTTGGTAGCGCCCTTTAACCTCTAGAACCAAATCTTTTGTATGCTTGGCTAAAAGCACTTTAATTGTTGCAGGTTTTGAGTGTTGAGAGATATCTGTTTGAAGTCTTGCTGCTTGCAAGCTTGTCAAAGAGCTCCCCATTGATAAAGCCAGCAATGTGCAGGCATAAAATGTGTGTTTAATGTTCATGATCTTCTCCATAATTGGTTGGCCATTGTCTGCCAAAATGTTTATAAGCTAGGTTTGTGGCAACTCTTCCTCTAGGCGTACGTTTTAAAAATCCTTGCATAATGAGATAAGGTTCATATACCTCAGAAAGTGTTGTCTGCTCTTCTCCAATAGCAACTGCAAGAGTGCTTAACCCAACAGGACCTCCGTTATGATGGTCGATAATGATTTCCAAAATCTTTTTGTCCATCTCATCGAGTCCTAAATGGTCTATAGAAAGCATTTCAAGTGCTTCTTTTGCAGCTTTTTGATCGACACTAGTAATACCCTTCATTTGGGCAAAATCACGCACCCAACGCAAAAGGTTGTTTGCAATGCGCGGAGTTCCTCTTGCACGAAGAGCAATTTCAAGGGCTCCTTCTTTCTCAAGCGGTAGATTAAGGATTTTAGCGGATCTTTGGATAATCGTTTGCAGAATAGGAGGCTCATAGTAATCAAGGCGGCAGGTAAAGCCAAATCTAGAGCGCATAGGGCTTGTTAAAAGTCCAATGCGGGTGGTAGCTCCTACAAGGGTAAACTTGTTCAGTTTTACTTGGACGCTTCGAGCGCTTGGGCCGCTATCAATAAGAAGATCTAGAACAAAATCTTCCATAGCGGGATAAAGGTATTCTTCGACAGTGCGGCTAAGTCTATGAATTTCGTCGATAAAGAGGATGTCTCCCTCTTTTAAGTTAGTTAAAATTCCAGCGAGATCTCCAGCTTTTTCTATCATGGGACCGGATGTGACAACAAGATTAACGCCCATGGTTTTTGCTAAAATGTGGGCAAGTGTTGTTTTGCCAAGTCCTGGAGGGCCATAAAAAAGAGCGTGGCCAAGCGCTTCTTCACGCATTTTTGCAGCGCCGAGAAATACTTCAAGCCTCTCTCTAATCGCTTCCTGCCCTGTAAAATCTTTAAGGGATGCAGGACGTAGAGGCATTTCAAATGTCTCGTCTTCTTTTTTCCAAGTAGATTCAATGTATGATTCTGTCATAACCCAAAACAAGCTGTCTATTTAAAAACTCTAGCAAGAAATCGATTTCACGCGCTATACCTATTGTTGAGTTGGGGTAAAATAACAAAGAGGGTTTATGAGCATTCAATCAGATCGCTGGATTCGCCAAATGGCAAAAACACATGGTATGATAGAACCATTTGAAGATAAACAGGTGCGTTATGTAGATGAAGAGAAGGTCATTAGCTACGGTCTTTCGAGTTATGGCTATGATCTGCGTGTGGGTAATGAATTTAAGATTTTTACTAACAAAAGCGGAGCTATTATTGATCCCAAAAATTTTAATGAAGACGCTTTTATTCATCATGAAGGGGATTTTTGTATTGTGCCGCCTAATTCTTTTGCGCTTGCAAAGAGTGTGGAGCATTTTCGTATTCCAAGAGATGTTCTTGTTTTATGCATTGGGAAATCGACTTATGCAAGATGTGGAATTATTGTGAATGTGACGCCTTTTGAGCCTGAATGGGAAGGCTATGTGGTATTAGAGATTTCTAATACAACGCCTCTTCCTGCTAAAATTTATGCGAATGAAGGCCTTGCTCAGGTGCTCTTTTATAAAGCGTCTGATGTTTGCGAAACCTCCTATGCAGACCGCAAAGGCAGATACATGAGCCAGCAAGAGATTGTGCTACCCCACGCATGAAAAAGAAAACCAAAGAGAAGAAAAAAATAACAGGATGAACAGGATAAGATAGGATATACAAGATGAAGAAGGAGAGAGGAATTTTCTTTCTTTCTTCTCTCTGTGTGCTCTGTGATCTCTGTGGTAAAAAAATATGCTAACACATTGGATGCAGCGGTCTGCGATAAATTTTTAACCACAGAGATCACAGAGCACACAGAGAGAAGAAAGAAAGAAAATTCCTCTTATTTTTCTTTATCCTTTTTCTATCCTGTATATCATGCTTTATCCTGTTCATCCTGTTATTCTTCTCTTGGTTTTATTTGTGGTAAAAAAAGGGTTAAGTGAAGTAAGCAGAGGGATATGAAGAAGATAAAGCCGAAGCAAAAGTTTTATGAAGCGTTTATTTTGCGCTCCTGGTGGGTATTGCTCGCCCTAGGGGGCGGGTATTTGCTCTATGTTCAAGGGATTCAAAAGAAAGAGGCGACACTTCAAGAGCTTGCCAAAAAACTTTATGATCTTGAAGAAGAAAGAGGAAAAGCGCTAGAAGAAAGAGAAGACTTGCTTCTTCAGATTAATAGCCAAAGTGATCCAGAATGGATCCAGATGACCCTCATGAAGGGTTTAGGTGTTGTTCCTGAAGGTCAGGTAAAAGTTTACTTTAAGAAAGAAGAGTGATTATCACAGTTCTGATTGCTTTATTAATTCTACTCATTTTATTTTCAGGATGCTTTTCTGCATCCGAGACAGCGTTATTTTCTCTTTCGTCGTTAAAAGTTAAAGTCTTTAAAAATGATGTCGATCCTAAAAAAAGACTGATTGCCGAGCTTCTTTCTAAGCCAAGAGATCTTCTTGTTACCATTATCATGTTAAATGTTTTGGTAAATATTCTTGTTCAAAACGTTGTATCAAGTATTTTTGGAGATTATTCTTCTGTGTTTTTAAATGTAGGGATTCCTCTTTGTTTAACTCTTGTTTTTGGGGAAGTCATTCCTAAATCTATTGGACTTGCGAATAATGCCAAAGTAGCTGTTACGGTGGCTCCCTATATTAAAATCGCCCAGAATATTCTTTTGCCTTTTAGACGCGTTCTTATAAGTTTCACAAGCATTATTTCTCGCTCTTTATTCTTTTTTTTAAAGAAAGAGGAAGATATCTCTTTTGACGAGCTGCAATATGCCTTAAAAGCTTCAAAGCAATATGGCGTTTTAAATGAGGATGAAGCCGATCTTATTAGCGGGTATCTTCAACTTCAAGAGGCTACTATCAAAGAAGTGATGCGTCCAAGAGATGAGATGATCTATTTCACTACAGGAGAGCCTCTATCAAAACTCATCCATCTTTTTGTCGATCAGGAGTGTTCTCGTATTCCTATTTGCAATGAGACTCTTGATAATGTGGTAGGTTTAATGACAAGCCGCCTGTTTTTTCTTCATAGAGAAGAGCTTAAAGATTCCAAGGATCTTTTAAGTATTGTGCAAAAGCCTTTTTTTATTCCTGAATCGATTAATGCCTATGCTGTAATGCGTCAGATGTATGATAAGAAAGAATCCATTGCTCTTGTAGTAGATGAATACGGATCGATCTCGGGCTTAATTACTTTAGAAGATTTAGTCGAAATGGTTGTAGGCGAAATTGCAGATAGACGCGATAGAAAGAGCCGTTATACAAAAGCTGGAGAAGATGTGATTATTGCAAGCGGCAAGTTAGAGCTTTCTGATTTGGAAGATATTTTTGGAATTCATCTTGTAAGTAAAGAACATATGATAACCATTAACGGCTGGCTTATAGAGCAGATAGGAGACATCCCTAAAAGCGGATTTAAATACGAGACAAGAGATTTCCTTTTCCATGTTCTTGCAGCCGATCCCAATAGAATCCGAAGACTTTATATCCGAAGGCTTAAAAGCCCTACCAGTCGTAAAAAGGGGGGAGGATGAAAAGCGGGCACTCCTGGGAATACTTTTTAGTTCTTGTGATTATCTGTCTGATCATTCAAGCGTTTTATGCAATGCTTGAGATGGCGTGCGTTTCTTTTAATAAGGTGCGCCTTCAGTATTATGTAAGTAAGCATCATAGACGCGCTATTTGGCTCTCTTATTTATTAAATCATCCCACGCTTCTTTTTGGAAGTACCCTTATTGCTGTGAATACGGCTCTCCAGTTTGGCTCTGAAAGCGCAAGGCTTTTTTATCTTTCCTTAGGATTAAATCCTTCCTTTGCGCCCATCACTCAAGTGCTTATCGTTCTTATTTTTGCAGAAATTTCGCCTATGTTTGCAGGAAGACGGTATGCAGAAAATGTGGCGATGCTTGGCGTCCCGATCATTTATTTTACCTCTTTGGTTTTAAGACCTGTTATTTGGCTACTTGATTTACTCTGTACAGCTGTGAATAAACTTGTTAAAAGCCCAACCGCCTCAGGGATTTATCTTTCTCGTGAAGAGCTTCAGAAGGTGATTGAAGAAAGAGATGATGTAACGCCCCCTTCAGAAGAGCTAAATACTGTGATTGCGAATATCTTTACTTTGAAAAATAAAACAGCCAAAGACCTCATGAAGCCTCTTGACGAAGTCCAGATGATCCCTTCCTTTTGCACCATTGCAGAGCTTAGAAGACTTCTTGCGAAAAACTATACCCCCTTTCTTCCTATTTATCATCCCACGCCCAAGAACATTATAGCTATTGCTTATCCAAGAGATTTACTGCGCCTTCCAGATAATAGACGCGTTAGAGAGCAAGCCCGCCCTCCTTGGTTTATTACGCAAGGCACATCCATCATCCAAATTTTAAAGCAATTTCAGCGCAATAATCAAAGCCTTGCTATTGTTTTAAATGAGGCTGGACAAGCAGAAGGAATATTAACACTTGATGAGATCATCGATGAGGTTATAGGACAATCCGATGAGTGGCAATCTCTTGGCGATGTCGCTCCAAGACTTTACCATGTTGTCGTCGATAGATCTTTTCCAGGCGATATGCTTATTGCCGATTTTAATAAGCAATTCAACGTGCATCTGCACTATGAAGGAGCCCAAACGCTTCAAGAGCTAGTCAATAAATTCCTCGGACACCCTCCAGCTAAAGGAGAAGAGCTACGCATCGATCAGTTCGAGCTCACCGTCGAAGAAGTCTCCCTCCTCGGCGCCAAAACCATCGCCATCCGCACCGTCTACTAACTCTTAAGAGAGAAGAATTAACAGGATGAACAGGATAATGCAAGATATACAGGATAAAGAAAGAGGAAGAGGAAAATTAACAAGATAAAGAAGGATAGAGGAATCTTTTTTCTTTCTTCTCTCTGTGTGCTCTGTGATCTCTGTGGTAAAAAATATGCTAACACGTTGGATGCAGCGGTCTGCGATAATTTTAACCACAGAGATCACAGAGCACACAGAGAGAAGAAAGAAAAAACCCTCTTATCTTTCTTCATCTTGTTTTTATTTTTCTCTTATCCTGTATATCTTGCCTTATCCTGTTCATCCTGTTAATTCTTCTCTTTTTAGGATGGGGTGAGGGCTGCGATGGTGCTGATGGTTTGTTCGATTTCTTGCTCGGTGGTGAATCTGGAGAGGCTGAAGCGGAGGGAGGATTTGATGCGCTCTCTTGGGAGGTTCATGCTGAGGAGGATGCGTGAGGGCTCAAGGGAGCCTGAGGCGCAGGCAGAGCCGTGGCTGGCTGCAATTCCTGCTTGGTCGAGCTGAATAAGGAGGGTCTCTCCATCAACTCCCAGAAAGGATACGTTGCTCGTGTTGCAGATGCGAGGGCCGTCTCCATTAATAAGAACATTGCTGAATAATTCTTTAAGCCTTTTTTCAAAATGAGCTCTTAGGTCTTGCATTTTTTGCATAGGCGGAGACTTTTCTAGAAGTTCGATGGCTTTTGCAAGCCCTAGAATTCCTGCTAAATTTTCTGTACCAGCCCTTTTTGAAAATTCTTGATCGCCTCCTGTAATAAGAGGAGAGAGCTTGAAATTAGAGCGGATAAAGTTAAATCCAATGCCTTTCGGGCCATGGATTTTGTGCCCGGAAAAGGCCATTGCTGATACCCCTTCTGGAATGGTGAATGCTTCCTTACCAAGAAGCGCTACCCCATCGAGCGCAAAGGGGATACGTGCTTCGAGAGCGATTTTTGCGATGGCTTCAATATCGATTTTTACGCCGGTTTCGTTATTGACAGCCCCTAGAATGATAAGGGTTGTTTGAGGGGTAATAGCGAGACGGACGGCATCAGGGGTGGTGGCTCCGTATGATTGAGCTTCTAGGTAGGTGACCTTTATCCCCTTTTTTTCTAGGTCTTTAAGCGTGTTATAAATGCAGGAGTGTTCCACGTTGGATGTGACGATATGGGTGTGCCTCTGACCGCGGAGGATGGTATTTATTCCTTCTGTTGCGCCTGATGTAAACACGATTTCTGTAGGCTTGACTTTAAGATAAGAGGCGATAGAGGCGCGCGCAGTTGTTAGCTTTTTTTTAGCTTCTTTACCAAAAAAATGAACGGAAGAGGGGTTAGCAGGCAGGCCAGAGAGTTCCTCAAGCATGACCTCTAACACTTCGGGTGCCACAATAGTTGTAGCATTATTATCTAAATAAATGCGCTGCATAGTTCTTTTTAAGTTTTCTTCTGAACAAAGAGAAATAAATTTTTTTTCTCTCTCTTTCTTCCTCTGTGGTTTCTTGTCTCTGTGGTTTAATCTTTAGCTAACACTTGAGCGCGCAAGAGCTTGCATTTTTTAAACCACAGAGACAAGAAACCACAGAGGAAGAAAGAGAGAGAAAAAAAATTTATCTCTAATAGTTTATTATTAGTTGGTGATTTTTAGCATTAGAATAGTGATGTTATCAGAGCCGCCCTTGGCTTTGGCAAGGGATACTAATTTTTTGGAGGCTTCTTCAATGGAGGGGGATGTTTCAATGATGGAGGCTATTTCCGGGTCAGAGACGCCGTCTGTAAGTCCGTCACTGCAAAGGAAATAGATGTCGCCTGGCTCTATTTCTGCCGAGCTAATTTCAGGTTCGACATGAAGGGAGAGGCCAATAGCTTTTGTAATAACATTTTTTTTAGGAAACGTGGCTAAATCTTCTTCTTTAATTTGTCCTTTAGCTAAAAGATCTTCTCTTAATGAGTGGTCTTTAGTTAGCCTTTTTAGCCCCTTTCGGTATCTGTAAATCCTGCTATCTCCTACATGAGCGCAAATTAACTCTTTTTCCTTAAGCAAGCAGCAGCATAGCGTTGTACCCATGCCGGTAAAGGTGTTTTGCGTAGTAGATAAGTGATAAATTTTTTGGTTTGCTTCTACAATAGCTTTTTTAAGAAGGGTGGCATCTAAAGAGGGAGCTTTTTCTACAGCTTCACAAACAGCTTCTGTGGCAAGAAATGCAGCGACTTCTCCGGCCTTATGGCCACCCATTCCATCTGCTAGGGCATAAAAGTATTTTTCTGGGATTTGGGCCCATACATCCTCATTATTTTGCCTAATGAGCCCTATATCTGAAATCCCAAAACTTTCCACTTTATGTATCACTTGTTTCTGGTTGTTGAAGTTTACCCATAAAGAGCACGGTTTTTGTGTTTAGTTCTATAAGAAAAAACAAAAACGGCCTATTGGCTGTAAAGAAGGTAACTTCATCTGAAGGAAAAGAGGTTCCAGCCATTGCGGTCGCTGTTGCAGCCGCAGCTGTTACTCCTTTTTCATCAAAACAAAAATAGGCTTCATGTACAACCTTGCTTATAAAGAGATCTTTTTTTCCATCAATGCCGGAAAAATCAGCTTGAGCTCTAAAGGGAAGCTCAATACCTGTTTTTTTAAGGGCATCATTTAAATCAAAGCGCTTTTTTAAGCAAAATTTTGGGACTTTTATATCCATATACGATCTCTTTGAATTTGAAATCCACTCAAAAAAAAGATCTGGAGTTATTTTTTTTGTAAGTTGTTCAATAGTAGAAGATTTGGAAGGGAGCATAATGACACAAGCAAATTGTGCATTTGAAGATTTTTCACGGGAAATAGGAAGCGTCACAAGTTGAACTTCTTCTGTTTCAAAATAAGGAAAATAGGCAACCTGTCCCATCATGTTGGTTTCAATTTGCTTATTGCTATCTAGAAAGAAAGGCGCTTTTTTAGTTGCTTTCGCATTAAAAGGAAACGCCCAACTTCCTTCAAAGTAAAGAGCATTTGTAAGAACAAGGAGCGTTTCTTTTGTGATATCTCCTTTTTCAAGAAGTTCTGTGATTTTTCCTTTTGTGCGATCAGAGGTCCATGTATTAATTTTTTCTCTTGTTTGTTCGATAAGCTCAAAATCGACAAGTTGAACATCTACATCAAAAGCCTTTTTTACATCTTCTTTATAGGAGGGAAGAAGTTCCATCCCAAGGTCTACCCAAACAGCATTTGCGATATTAAAAATAGGAGATTTTAAGCTGTTTTGTAAAGAGGCAAAAGGAGCGATGAGCTCGCTTGGGCTATAAGATAGATGAAGCCCTTTTTTTATTTGATTTAACGTCTCTTCTTTAGCGCCAAGGTAACTCATCGACATGCAAGAAAAGATAGAGTAAGGAGAAAAGATGAGATTATCCGCTTCTTTATTAAGCGCGTCATAAAGAGTTAGCGTAAAAGATGTTTCATCCTTTACCAAATCTGCATGGCAAAACATGCAGCTTAACATCATAGCTATTGTGGCAATTTTCATAATGGGTGACCCTTTGGGTGTTATTGCATAATTTTAACTATAGAGAAATAAATTTTTTCTCTCTCTCTCTTTCTTCCTCTGTGGTTTCTTCCCTCTGTGGTTTGTCTTTTGCTAACACTTGGTCGCTCAAGAACTTGCATTTTTTTAAACCACAGAGACAAGAAACCACAGAGGAAGAGGGAGAGAGATTTATTCCCTCTCTGTTATTAAAGTCTTAAAGATCGGGGAAAAACATAATGCGGAGGGTGCTGATCCCATTAAAAGTGGCGTGCAGGGCTATGGGAGCAAATAGAGAGCGTTGTTTTTCATAAAGGAACCCTAAAAAACACCCTAGAATAAATAAAGAGGCGACAACCGAGATGTTGCCAAATTTTTGCGCAGTAGAAAAATGGAAGCAGGCAAAGAGAAGCGCAGATAAAAGAATGGCTACTTGAGGGCCTAAGTGTTTTTTGAACCAGGTGAGTAAAACCCCTCTAAATAAAAATTCTTCAAAAAGAGGAGCTATCACCATTATACCTGAAAGGGCAATGGTTAGTAATAGAGGAGAGTCCATGCTTTTTTTAAGGTATTCTACAGCTGTTTGCTCATAAGCTTGTTCTCCAAAAAAAATAAGCACTAATAGATCGCATAACTGGCTAATCGCTCCAACTAAAGGAAACGCTAGAATCCAAGTAAAAGCTCCTATGCCTAAATCTCTTGCAATAGAAGAGCTGCTATTTTTCCAGATTTCTTTAAAAAGAGTTTTGTATTTCCATTCGCAAAAAGAAAAAAGCAAGATTAACGTAATAATAATGGTAGCAAGCCATACCACATTATTAACCATTTCAGAAGACATCCATAAAAAGGGATGATATTTTATTAAAGTATTTAGCAAGGGATTAAGAAGGACGTTTGTTCCTAAAAATGTCAGAAAGATGATCAGGACAAAGGCAAAACTAATAGAACTTTTTGGTACGTCTTCTTGGGGGAAAATAAAAAAGCCGCGTGACCACGCGGCTAAATTGACTATAAATGCAATGAGCCCAAAGAACGCAATATATATTAGGTTCTCATTGATTAAGTTTTCCATCTATCTATTCATTGCGTGAATGATGTAGTCCTCAAGTCTAAGAGAAATTTCTTTAGTAAGCTCTTCATGGGCAATCCCTAGAGGCGATGTTTCATAGCCAGCTTGGCCCCAAGCAATTTGATGAAAATTGGATTGAGTAAACTGTCTTGGAATAAAATGTACGTCGTGGATAAGCTCCTGGAGCACAATTTTTGGCTCGGGAGTTCTTAAATCAAGAACGCGCACGCGTACCGACGTATTTAATTCTGCTGAACATTTTTCAACAATTGCGCTGGGGTTTTTATTTTGAGCGACTTCTTCATGTTCGAGAAGCTCGAGAAAAACAACAAACTCATTGTCTCTGAAAGCCTTTTTTGCCCAGGAAATATTGGCTCCAAAAGGATTGTTTCCTGCCATCTTTTTAACGTTGTTTTCAACTTTTTTATTATCCACTAAATAAATAGAGCCCCTATTTGCTAAGCGCTCATGGATGGCTGCTGTCATCTCTTCAGAGAGGCTCCAGCTGATATTGTTAATTGTTCTATCTATAACAGGGACAATAGCAACAATAGGTTTTAAACTTCTTTCTTCTGCTTGAACTGCATATGTTTGATTATTCTGATCTCTGCAGCCGGCAAAACTAAGCAATGCAATGCCTAGAGTAATCGCAATACGTGACATAACTCTTCTCCTAAAACATAGATTTTATTCAGAAACATAACAAATGCCCCTTTTATTGGCTATACCCAAGAAGAAAAACAGAGAGAGTTTAAAAATTTCCTCCTCTCTCTTCCTCTGTGGTTTCTTGTCTCTGTGGTTAAAAAAATGCAAGTTCTTGTGCGCTCAAGTGTTAGCTAAAGATTAAACCACAGAGACAAGAAACCACAGAGGAAGAAAGAGAGAGATTTACCCCTCTTTGTTTCTTCAGAGGCATTTGGCGACGAAAGCTGAGTGAGGCGGCATGGTGTAGTGTGAGGGGAGTGCTTGGCCATTCTCTGGGTTTTCGACAAAGTCATTCGGTGAGGGGATAGAGGTGTCAATCACTCTTGCCCAATGCTTGCCGTTAGAGGCTGGTGGCATTTCCACATTGATATGTTCAAAGTGGGAGTTAAAGGCGATGTAGAAATGATTGCCATGGTCATTGTCTTTAAGCGTATAAGCAAGAAAGCGGTTTTCTGGGCCCCAGTTAGGCTTAAAAGGAACGATGCCATGCCAATCTATATCCTCATTTTTTAAGAAAGTTGTGCGCTTGAAAATGGGGTTATTTTTTCTCCAATTAACTGTGAGCTTATAAAAGCGAAAGAGGGTCGCATTTTTTTTGAGTTCATCCCATAAAAACCAGTTTAATTCACTATCTTGGCACCAAGTATTATTGTTGCCAAGTCTTGTATGTCCATATTCATCTCCCATTAAAATCATAGGAGTTCCCATAGAGACCATTAAAGCAAGCTGCATGTTCCGAATTTGTCTATCTCTTAGGGCCAAAATGGCTGGGTCATTCGTAACACCTTCTATGCCGCAATTCCAGCTATCGTTTTGATTTGCCCCATCTTGGTTGTTTTCTCCATTAGCAAGATTGTGTTTGCCTTGGTAGCTCACAAGATCTTTTATGCTAAAGCCGTCGTGGGCAGTAATGAAATTGATGCTGTGGTAAGGCGCTCTTCCATGCCCATAGAGATACTCTGATCCTGTAAGCACTTTGCCAAAATCAGCTGCTACACTTTCTGTGCCTTTAATAAAGCTTCTGACAATGTCTCTATATTGCCCATTCCATTCTCCCCATTTGCCATAGTGAGGAAAACTGCCTACTTGATAAAGACCCGCTGCATCCCAGGCTTCAGCTATTAATTTTGTTTGAGCAAGCGTTGGATCGGTGCTAATTGCGCGGATAACGGGAGGATGGTCTAGAGGCGCCCCTTGAGGATTTCTTGTGAGTATGGAAGCTAGATCGAAGCGAAATCCATCTACATGCATTTCTTCAACCCAGTATTTTAGAGAGTCGACAATGAGCTTTGCCACGATAGGATGGTTGCAGTTGAGTGTGTTTCCGCAGCCTGTGTAATCTTTATAAGTGCCATCTTCATTAGTCATGTAGTAAACAGGATTGTCAATTCCCTTCATAGAGAGAACAGGGCCTTTTATGTTTCCTTCGGCCGTATGGTTATATACAACGTCTAAAATCACTTCTATTCCATTTTTGTGAAGCTCTTTAACCATCTTTTTAAATTCTTTAATGGCCCCTGCATATTCTGTACTAAAAGCATAACGGTTCATGGGAGAGAAAAAATTGATCGTGGAATAACCCCAGTAATTTTTTAGGGGGTTTTGTGTTTCTGGGTGCAGCATTCCATATTCCATTTCGTTAAATTCAAAAACAGGAAGAAGTTCTACTGCATTGACTCCAAGCTCTTTTAAATAAGGGATTTTTTCTATAACCCCTTCAAATGTAGCCGGGTGTTTTGCGTTGCTTGATGTGTCTTTGGTAAATCCTCTTACATGCATCTCATAGATAATGAGATCTTGCATGGGGATTAAAGGAAAGGGAGTATTTTCCCAATCAAAGTCTTCATCAAGAACAACAAGGCCTTTAGGAGGTTCTTTTTTGTTTAGGAAAGCTCCTTTTCCCCACTTATTTGAAGAATTTAAGCATTTGGCATAAGGATCGGATAAAATTAAATGAGGGTCAAATAGCATCCCTTTATCTTTTTTCCCATCTACTTTGTATCCATATTCATACTCGGTAGAAGGAAGGTTAGAAATAAGGATATGCCAGATAAAGCCTGTTTTGTGAATATGAGAATCTAGGGGGATTTCTAGAAAGGGAGACTTTTCTCCTAAAGCAAATAAGCACAGAGTGATACTTTGCGCATCTTTAGAAAATAAAGCAAAATTCAGGCCTTCCTTTTTTTTAGATACGCCTAGAGGAAAGGTGTATCCTCTGGAAGTTTTATAGGGGGATTGCTCTGTCATAATACTCCTTCATTTTCTGCATACTATTGAAAAAAAAATTTACATCCAATCTAAAACTCGATGTTTCACTTTGATCTGGCTTTTCTGGAATCACCCCAGAAAGCCGTAAAAAGTGGAACATCGAGTAAAAAGTAAGATTCCGAAGTCTCAAGATTGACTTTTAATCAGATGTTAAGGGATCATGTAATCTTTGTAGTTGAATATATAAAACGCCGATAAGGAGGAATGATTTTATGTCATTTGAAAATGCTAAGGATAACTTAAGAGAATTTGCAAAAGAGCTTAATCTAGAAGGCCTAGGTTTTGATGAAAATAACACCTGTATTTTAGGGATAGATAATGAGTTTTCTCTACATCTAACCTATGAACCGAACACTGACCGCCTTTATCTTTACTCCCCAATCCTCGATGGACTTCCAAAAGATGACAAAACCAAATTAAAACTATATGAGCACCTTCTTGTTGGTTCAATGCTAGGTGGGCAAATGGTAGGTGGCGGAATTGGCGTAGCTGTTCCTGAAGAGCTTATTCTTATGCATTGCGTTCTTGACATGGGTATTGGCGCAGACCAATCTTCTTTAAGACGTTTTGCTCCTATTTTCGTTGAGTGTGTAGAGAAGTGGAGAAAAAGAGTTAAAGACATCATGGAAGGCAGAGAGCCTGAAAAAGAAGTGCTACCAGGTGCCCCTACTATGCCAAAAGGCGGAGGCGCAAAGCCAGGCGAGCGCGAGCGCTACATCAAGATCTAAATCTTACAAAGAGCGGTGCCTCATCTTCGCACCGCCCTCTCTCTCCCTTTTTTCCCTTCCTCCTTTTCGTGCCCGTGTGCGTGCCCGTGCCCGTGCCCGATTTGCCGTTGTTTGTTCTTTTGCGTTTGCCTGTCAATGACATTAATTCGGGCACGGGCACGGGCACGCACACGGGCACGAAAGGGAGGGAAGAAGAAGAGAAAAAAATATCTCTCTTTGTTTTCTTTAAGGGTCTTTGGGGATGGATTCGAGGGAGCGGGTGAGGGTTTCGAGGTTGGCAATGGTTGTGCTATCGCCCATTTCGATTTTTTTGGTTATTTGTTTAATGGCTGTCATGACAGTAGAGTGGTCTCTTGAAAAGATGTGTCCAATTTTTAAAAAAGGCATATTAAGCTCTTCTCTACAAAGATACATCGTCATTTGACGCGGCAAGCTGCACTCTTGAGACTGGGATTTCCCTGTGATTTCTGAAACACGTACTCCATAAAAGCTACTTACAGATTGCAAGATTTTTTCAGGAGTGATGGCGTTTTTCTTTTCTTCGGCAAGAATTTTTTCTAAATAAACTTCTGCTTTTTTTATATTGATAAAAGTATCTTTTTCTAAATGAGAGCGAAGAATAAGTGTTTCAAGGGCCTTTTGTAACAATTTGATGCTCTTAAAGGATTCCATTAGAAAATCAGAGAGCTCATCAGTTAAAGGAAAAGAGAGGATACCTGCTCTTTGTTTTAAAATAAGGCGGAGTTCTTCAGGGGTGGGCTTTTCAAGGTGTAGACTAATTCCCCATTCAAAGCGGCTAACGAGCCTAGGCTCAATCTCTATGAGGTTTTGAGGTGCTGTATTTGAGGTGAGGATAATCTGTTTTTTTTCTCCGTGGAGATTATTGAATGTATGGAAAAGCTCTTCTTGGGAGGCCGCTCTTCTTGCAAATATATGAACATCATCAATCAGAAGGACATCAGCTTTTCTATAGCTATCTCTAAATTCCCCCATTTTCCCTATGCGTATGGCTTGCACAAAGTGTTCTGTGAAGGTAACAGCCCTTACGTATACAACATTTTTGCCTAAATTCTTAAGGTGATGCGCAATTCCCATAAGGAGATGTGTTTTGCCGGTTCCTGTTTTGCCATAAAGGTAAAGGGGATTAAAGGCGCTTTCCTCTATTTTCCCTTCCATCATTTCCGAGATCACTTTGTAGGGAATGGTGTTTTTTTCGGTGGGGATAAAGTTTTCTAGTAATGCATAGGGATCGAGTAAATCTGATTGAAGTGTAAAGCTAGGTAGAGAGGGGCTTTCTAGCTGTTTGCCTTTTTGGGATAAAAGGCTTCCCTTTGCTTTTACATGAACTTTCACTTTTCGGAAATTAGCATTAACCAAAAGACTTGCTTTTTGGCGCAAATGTTCTTCAAACCAATGTACATGTAAGGGATTTAATGCCTCTAAATAGATATTACAGGCATCAAAGTTTATGATTTTTAATGTATAAAGCCATTTTTCAGCTACTTCTTTGCCGAGCTCCTTTTCTTGGAGCTCTACAAATTCATCCCATAGTTTCATTTTTTCTTAGGTGGTACAATGATTTCTACATTTTTTACCAGTTTACGCGTCATCCACCACTGTTGGAGGATTCCAAGTGCCATAGAAGATAACCAATAAAGGTTAAGTCCTGAAGGGAAGTGGTAGAACATCACAGCAAAAACGATAGTCATGATATTGCCCATCATTTTTTGTTGCTTTTGTTGATCTGTAAGATTTTTTGGATCTTTTGGTGCTGTAGAGCTCATTTTTTGCTGAAAATACATGACAGCGCCTAAAAGAATAGGAAGAAGGTGGAAGTTTGTCCCAAAGAAAATAACAGGATAGTTCCAGCTAAAAAGAACATCTGGAGCTGTAAGATTATCTATCCATCCAGGAATAAAACTTGCCCCTCTTAACTCAAAGGTAGATTTAAGAAGATCAAACATTCCAATAAGGAAAGGCATCTGAATTAAAATAGGAAAACAGCCGGTGATAGGATTCACCCCTTTTTCTCTATAGAGATTCATGATTTCCATCTGCGCTTTTTTAGGCTCTTTTTTATTGCGCTCTTGAATAGCTGCAACTTGAGGAGCTACTTGCTGCATTTTTGCAGTCGATTTAATAGACCAAGCATTTAGCGGGTAGAGCATGACACGGAGGGCTGCAGTTAATAAAATAATAGAGAAGCCCCAGGAGTGGGTTACAAAATAAAAGAACTTCATGAGCAGCATTAAGAACTTAGCAAAAGGCTCAGAAATAAAGGCAAACCAGCCATGAAAGCTTTGAGCTCCTTTGTAATCAGGATTATAGCCAATTGCTGAATTTGAATAAGTGGCATCCACTTTTTCTAGAACATCTGAAACAAGCGGGCCTGCAAAAACGCGGAACTGTGTTGTTTGTGGAGATGAAGGAAGATAAAGGGAGATGTCATAACCCGGGTACTTTTCTGCCGGATAAAGATCGTACTCAGCATCAATGAGTGTAAGCCTTGTGGGCATTTTAATGCCGGGAACTAAAGAGACATTAAAGCCTCCGCCTATTTCACTTAAAGGATCTAAAATAATGCCAAAAAATCCATTAGAGTTACATACCCAATCAGGTTGGATGGAGGTAAAAGAGGAAGAAGTTTTAGGAAGGTCAATAAGCTCTACATGAGGACTTTTGCCGCGCTTAATTCTATATTTTAAAGCCGGCGCTGCATTTCCAGAGATAAGCTCGACTTCAGGAACTCCTGTTGTCAAAGATAACCCTCTTGCATCCCCTTCTACTTTAACAGAAAGATCAAAGCAGTAAGGAGCATTTGGAGAATTTTCAGGGAAAGAATAGGTTTTTACAATCCGTTTATTAGAAGTGACCCCTTCAAATTCGATAAGATTTTTTTCGTATCTTTTAAGCGTATAAAGAAGATTTGGCTCTATAACATCGCCAATAACATTGAACGCATAGTAACGAGGATCTACTTTTGATTTTTTAGGAATGTTTCTTCTTAAGAGAGGGTAGTATCCGCCAACTGTTCCTGTAGCTTTTTCTCTATTGGGGGTTTCATAGGAATTTTCTGGGAATCTGTCGTCGTTTGGGAAATCTTTTGCGAGCGTTTTATCGACACCGATGGGACGAATGACGCCTTCAGGATTGGTTTTACTTTGCAAAGGGAGGTTAATTTCAACAATAGCGCCGCCGACATTTGAGAAAACGAGCTGTTGAAAATTATTTTCTAGGACATAAAAGCTTTCAGCTTTCGGGGTTTCTTCTGCGGAAAATGTTTCTGGCGCGATAGGGATTTGCTTTTGCACTTCCATTGTTTGTTTATTTCTAGCTTCTTCTTGTCTGCGCATTTGGGCGCGTTCTTCATCTTTTGATGAGAAGTGCTGATTGACAAAATAAAGAGCGATTGTGAGTCCAAAAACAAAAATAAGTGATCGTTTGTCCATAAAGAAATTGTGCCTCAAAAAATAATTCTTAGAAACTCTAAGTCTAGCAAATCCCCATCTTTAATGCAAAACAAGAAGCAGAAAACAAAGAGGGTCAGAAGGAGAGAGAATTTTTTACACTCTTTCTCTTCCCTCTTTCTTCCTCTGTGGTTTCTTGTCTTCTGTGGTTAAAAAAAATGCAAGTCTTTAGGATCCCTCGCCTTAGCCAAAGAATTAACCACAGAGACAAGAAACCACAGAGGAAGAAGAGAGGAAGAAGAAGAGGTAAAATTTTTTTCTCTCTCTCTTTTCTTCCTCTGTGGTTTCTTCCCTCTGTGGTTTATCTTTGGCTAACACTTGAGCGCGCAAGAACTTGCATTTTTTAAACCACAGAGGGAAGAAAACCACAGAGGAAGAAAGAAGAGAGGGAAATTTTCTGTGGTTTTAGCATTTTTTTTCGAAGTTGAAGAGGAATTCTCTAAAGTCGGAGGTGTTTCTAAGGCCTTCTAGCCAGTCGTCAGAGAGGAGCTCTTCTAGGGGGGGCAAGGATTCAAAGGTGTCGGCTTTTTCGATAAAGCGCATGGCTTTTTCGTATTGGCCAAGGATGGAATATAGGCATCCTAAATGGTAATAAGCTTGTAAATTACCAAGTTTTGCCGTTTGGATGAGTTTATGTTCAGCTTCTCTATAAAGCTGGTCTGCATCCAAAGGATCTTGTGTATATTGGGCAAGATTAATAAGGGTGAGGGCAAAATCAAGAATCACCTTATCATTTTCTTCTTCATGCTTAGAAGAGAGGCGGTAGTGATGGAGCGCCTTATAAAAAGGTTCAATGTCTTCTACAAGTTCTCCTAAATGGGAAAATGCAAGAGCTATTTTATGGTGAACCCCTGGAAAATCAGGGTCAATCATGAGGACGTGCGAAAGAATTTCTATAGATTTTGTATAGAAAGACTCTTCATCGTAATGATCTCCTAGGCTATCTAGTGTGCAAGCATAGTTAAAGAGCCACTCGGGATGGATGTAAACAGCGTTTTTTTGTGCGCCTAGGGCTTTTTCAAAGTAGGTGATTGCCTGTTCTTGCCATTTTTGTTCGTTTGTAAGCTCTCCTAATTTCGAAAGAGCGAAGGCAAAGTCGATGAAATAAAAGCTAGAGGAGCGAAGAGAGAGGGCTTTTAAGTAAAATTTATGAGCCTTTTCAAGAGATTCAGGATCTTCTTCTGCTTTTCCTACTTGCGTATACGTAAGAGCTATAGCGTGCCAAAGATGGTCTTTTGTTCTATCAATAGATAGGCCTTCTTGGAATTTTTCTATGGCTTGGAAGTGAAAGTCAGAATCGTTAAAATAATTTCCCATCGCATTTAAGCAGATCCCAAAAGAATACCAGATTTCAGGATCCTCACTTGCCATTTGAAGAGCATCAGATATCTTATTATGAGCTTCGTAAATAAGATCTACTTTTTCTGTAAGTTCTCCTAGAACAGCCAAGGATTCAGCCCAAATAGCAAGAACACTTGGAACTCTAGGGTCGCAATTATAGGCTCTCATGCTTTTTTCAATAGCGGCAGAAAGGCGTCTTGGGTCTTTGGTATTTTTTCCGGCAATACAGAGGAATTTAGCCCACTCTTGCCAGATTTCAGGGTTTTGGGGCTGTAGCTGAGCGGCGGATGAAAAACACTCATTAGCTTGAGAGAAATGGTCTTCGTCATGGCTGTTTTCGTAAAGCTTTTTAAGGGTTTTTGCAAGAGATGCCCAGCCTTCAAAAGATTGTCTATTTGTCCCAATGGTATGTCTAAAACAGTTGGTCGCTTTAACATAGAGGCGCACATCGTTAATTAATGGAGCTAGCTCTAGGCAAGCATTTCCGTAATCTTTCCAAAATTCTTCAGGAAGTTTTTCTGGATGAGAAGCAGCTTTTTGAAAGGTGTCGATGGAAAATTGAAAATCGGCTGGTTCAGAAGAGTGTCTAGCAATGTGTAAATAAGTGAAGGCATAGTCCCAGTAAACTTGGGAGAGAATAGAGGTTTCTTTAACTTGTTTATTTAAAAGATCAATCGCTTTTTCAAGCTTATCTTTAGCTTCTAGAAAATAATGGTGTTCTTGAAAGGATGTCCCTAAAACAGAAAGGGAAGTTCCCCAAGCATGCCAAGCATCAAAATAATCTTCTTTGATCGAAGTAGCTGTTTTAAATTTTTTGTTTGCTAAAAGAAGGTTCTTTTCTTTTCCTTCTCGGAGTCCATATTCAAAAAGGGAAAGGCCCTGTCTAAAAAAGGCTTCTGCATTGGACGGGCTTAGTTTTGAGGCTAGATCGAATAAATCCATTCCCCCAAAATCTCCCTTGAGGAGTTTTAGTTCCCCTTCAAATAAAAGAGCATCGCTAAGAAATGCGCGTTCCTCCGGATCACTATCATTAGTGATCAGCATGGCTTGGAGATCAAGCGGCAACGTAATGTCTAATTCCTGGCTATTTTCCATGAGAAATTCTCATTTTTGAAAGGGTGCAAAAGTGTTGATTATAGGAAAGCCAGGGTTTTTAGACAATTCACGTTCTATTTTGAACGCCGATTTTTGACGATAAAAATTTTTTATATATTGTTGCTAAAGCCTGAAAGTGAGTATCTTAATTTTAAATGCATGCTTTGTACATTAATTAAAAATTTATTTTCAAACGAGGATTTTGATGTTTACCCACCACGCAAAAATTTATTTAAGAGATACCGATGCAACAGGTGTACTTTTCTTTGGAGAGCAGCTGCGCCTTGCCTTAGAGGCTTTTGAGAGTTTTCTTATGACGCGGGGGATTAATCTTTCTAAAATTATAGAGGAAGCAGACTTTCTTTTTCCTGTTGTTCATGTAGAAGCAGACTTCTTTGTTTCTCTGCGCGCAGGAGATAGTATAGAGATCATTCTTTTTGCTGCCCGTATAGGAACAAGTTCTTTTACCCTAGATGCTTTATTTTATAATCAGGAAAAGGTTCATGTAGGCAAAACGCGTATTGTTCATGTCGCAACAGCTAGAGGGACAAAGCGCTCTACACCTATTCCTCTGCCCCTTTTGAATGTTTTACAAGAGCTTGTGCAAGCAGAGTGAGCCTTTTTCTTGAAGGTTTAAGAAGCTCTTCTTGAGGAAGAGGGAGTATTTGGAAAGGGATTTTATACTTCGGAAGAAGGGGGGAAAGTGCTTCTTTAATAGTCTCTAGACAGGTATTTCCTTGGATAAAAGCAAGAGGCCGTTTTCCAAATTCTGCGTCTTCCACTCCCACAACGATAGCAGATTCTATTTCAGGTATACTGCAAAGGGCATTTTCTATTTCTTCTGGTTGAATATTTTCTCCGCCGGAAATAAAAAGATTGTCCATGCGCCCTATGAAAGAGAGATTGCCTGTACTACTTAAGACGCCTCTATCTTTAGTAGGGAAAAAGCCTTCTTTATCTAAAGGAGACTTAAGACCTTCTTCTTGATTCCAATAACCTTTAAATAAGGTTTTCCCTTTTACAAGGATCTCTCCATTGTCTCCTATTTTAATTTCTCTAAAAGGAAGGGTTTTCCCAAGAGAAAAAACTGTTTCTGTATTTAGAGTGATGCTAGATCCCATTTCGGTCATTCCATAGGTCGGAAAAATATTTAATCCTTGTTTGATGGCTTCATCAAAAAGAGAGGAGGGGATGGGGGCGCCCCCAAGAAGGATGCATTTTGCCTTTAAGTGATGCTTTGTTTTGAGCAACCTAAAAAGCTGGGTAGGAATAAGAGAGAGGTGGGTTGTAGGTGTAGAAGAAAGAACAATTGTTGCTGCCCCAAGTAAACATCTAAAAACGATCCCCATTCCTGCTACATGAAATAAAGGAAGAGACAGCTGCCAGCTATCTGCCTCTTTAAGAAAGGTTTTTTCAATCGATCCTAGAGCGCTATAGTAATGATTATTAAAGGAAAGGGCTGCAATTTTAGGAGAAGCCGTAGATCCCGAGGTAAAAAGAAGCGTCGCAATTTTCTCTTGGTCTATCAGATTTTCTTCGTAAATTCCCTCTTTTAAAGGAAAGGTTTCTATATCTATCCATTTACTTGCTAGTTTTTCTAAATGAAGGGAGGGGTTACGTATATTTAATGGGCAAGCTACTGCATGAAGACGCATAAGCGCAAGCAGCAGGAGAATGGTCTTTAAGCATGAATGCCCCATAAAGGCCACTCTATCCTCTTGCTTTATTCCTAGGGAGACAAGCTCAAGACATGTTCCTTGGACAAGCTTATCGAGCTCTAAAGCTGTATAAGACCTTTCTTTGTCAATAAGAGCTATCCCTTCTGGAAATTGCTCTTTAAAAGTAGCTAGCGGACATTTTATAAAAGGCAGCATGTTTTATATTTAAAAAAAATGGACGAGTCTTTATTTATCTGAATATATACAGGTGACTTAATATGGATAAACAAGAAATTTTTGAGCTACTTAAAAAAAATCCTCTTTTTAAGAATTTAGATGATGAGGAACTTTATCTGGTTCTTTCTATAGCAGAAGAGAAACCCTATTCTCCTAAATCCTTTGTTGTTCGTGAAGGAGAATCTTGTGATGAAGTTTATTTAATTCTTAAAGGAAAAGCGCAAGTTTCTAAAAAAGATGAAGTTTCAGGAGAATTTCATAATCTTTTTATTCTGAATCCCGGAGAGCTTTTTGGAGAGATGGCTTTTATTGATGCTTCGCCTCGCTCTGCTTCTGTCTTAGCTATAGACGAACTTTTAGTTCTTGTTTTACCTCTTTCTAAAATAGCCTTTCTCTCCGATAAAAAAGAGGCATTTTCTAAGATCATTTCAAATCTGTCTAAGCAGTTAACGCAAAAATTACGGAAGACCGATGAGGTGACAGTGCGCGCCTTGCAAGCAGAGCTTTATGGGGCTAAGGTGCGTGTAGAGATGGGGAATTTCCTATTTCAAACTCTGATTCTTTTATCCTGCTGGGTTTTTCTTGTGACCCTTCTTAAGGAGTATGCTTCTAAGTTAAAAGCTTCTGAGCTCATTTCGGGACCTATGATTGTCGCTTTATTTTTGATTTGTTTTTTTCAGGTTAAAAATAGCATTTATCCGCGAAGTTATTTTGGCTTAAATTTAAAGAACTGGAAAAAAAATTGCTTAGAGGCCTTTTTATTCACTTTGCCTTTTCTTGTTCTTATTACTTTGGCTAAATGGATTTTTATAAGAAATGTGCATGGCTATGAAAATTTTACTCTTTTTAATACCTCTCCTATTAATTATAACTCCTCTGTTTCCCCTGCAGTGCAAATCCTTTTCCCCCTCATTTATATTGTTTTAACGCCTTTCCAGGAATTTATTGCTAGAGGATCATTGCAGAGTTCTATTAAAGCCTCTATCTCTGGATCGTACACAGTTTTTTGGTCGATTGTGCTATCTAATCTGCTTTTTGCTGCATTCCATGCGCATCTTTCGCCTATATTCGCCTTATTTGCTTTTGTTTTTGGCATTTTTTGGGGATGGATTTATGCGCGTCAAGGCTCCCTCATTGGCTCTTGCGTTTCCCATGCACTCATTGGAGGCTGGTCTCTTTCAGCCCTCGGCATAGACCGCATCTTCACCGGCTACTAGAACAAAGAGAAGTAAAATTTCTCTCTCTCTCTCTTCCTCTGTGGTTTCTTGTCTCTGTGGTTTAAAAAAATGCAAGTTCTTGAGCGATCAAGTGTTAGCGAAAGACAAACCACAGAGACAAGAAACCACAGAGGAAGAGAGAGTTTCTCTAGGGGTTCCACGTGGCGCAAAAGATTAGGGTGTAGAGGAGCAGGATTTGGGCTGTTTCTCCGAGGAGGGGGATGTAGTCTTTAGCTGCTTTGATCTTAAAGAGCTTTAGGCAAATGATGAGGCCTAGAGCTGCTGTGATAGATGTGATGGCTACATAAGGGTGCTCTTTATAGAAAAGAAGAGGGAGAAGCGTTGCAATAAACATTAAAGCAACATAGAGGCCTTTTCCAAAGGTTTTTCCAAAGCGCACAACAAGCGTATTTTTATGCGCTGCTTTATCTTCTTTTTCATCGCGGATGTTATTAATAAGTAAAATGCATGCTGAAAGAGCGCCTGGGCTTATTCCAATGAGCGCTGCTTCTAAAGAAAGCTCGTGTGTTTGTAAATAATATGCGGCGCTTGTTGCAACAGGTCCAAAGAAGACAAAAACAAAAAGCTCCCCAAGCCCTCTATAAGCAATAGCAAAACGCCCTTTTGTATAAGCTACAGCAAGAAAAAGGGAGAGGATAAGAAGCGCCGCTATCACAAGGCCTCCTTGATAAATTAGGGGAATCCCTAATAGAAAAGTGATAATAACGCTTATATTTAGCGCTTTTTTCATTTGAGAGGGAGTGACAAGGCCAGCTGCTGTGACTCTTGTTGGGCCCACTCTCTTTTTGGTATCTGATCCTTTTAAAAAGTCAAAATAGTCATTAGCAAAGTTTGTTACGACTTGTATTCCAATGGCTGTAAGAAGGGTAAAGAGGAATGTAAGGAAGCTAAATTCTCCATGAGTTCTTGCAACAATTGAAGCAATAAGCACCGGACTTATGCTTGCAATAAGAGTTTTTGGGCGCGCAGCTTGTATCCAAATGTTCATACTTAGGGCCTTTTAGGAAATTGTGAAAAATCGGGAGTTCTTTTTTCGATAAAGGCATTTTTTCCTTCTTGAGCCTCTTCTGTCATATAAAAAAGAAGGGTGGCATTACCGGCCAATTCTTGAAGTCCTGATTGCCCATCGCAATCAGCATTCAGGCTAGATTTTAAACAGCGAAGCGCAAGAGGAGAGTGTGCAAGCATTTCTTTACACCATGCAATGGTTGTGCTCTCAAGCTCGCTATAAGGAACAACGCAGTTGACAAGGCCCATCTCTAAAGCTTCTTTTGCATTATATTTTCTGCATAGAAACCAAATTTCGCGCGCCTTTTTTTGCCCTACAATACGCGCCAAATAAGAGGCTCCAAAGCCCCCATCAAATGAGCCCACTTTAGGCCCTGTTTGTCCAAAGATCGCATTATCGGCAGCAATTGTTAAATCGCACACCACATGCAGCACATGCCCGCCTCCAATCGCGTAACCTGCGACCATAGCCACAACAGGTTTAGGGCAGGTTCGGATCTCGCGTTGAAGATCAAGGACATTTAACCTGTGTGCTCCTGTACCATCTGCATATCCTGCATCCCCGCGCACTTTTTGGTCGCCGCCTGAGCAAAAGGCGTCTTTCCCTTCTCCTGTAAGGATAATGCATCCTATAGAGTGGTCATGCCTTGCATCTCTTAGCGCATGAGACATTTCATCCACAGTTAGGGGGCGAAAGGCATTTCTCACCTGAGGTCTATTAATGGTGATTTTAGCGATGCCTTCTGCCTTGTGGTATTTAATATCTGTGTAAGTTCCAGATTCTATCCAATGAGGTGTTTGCATAAAAGTTCTCCGCATTTTTCAGGGTTTTCAAGGTGAATGGCGTGGCCTGCCCCTTCTATAATTTCAAATTGATGAGCAGATAGCAGGTTACGATAAAGGGTGAGATATTTCAAGTCTTTTGCACCACATAAAAAATGGGTGTTTTTAGGAATGTTAAAGTTCTGGTGTGCAAGACTATTTCTTTTTAGCATATGTTCTATATCTAGAGGATTTAGCTTAGAGCGTTTCAAGATAAGCTCGGCTAGAAGAGGCGTGTTTTGAAGCGTTTCAAAAACAGGTTGCTTATAAAAAAGGGTGAGGAATTGATGAATGCCCTCTTTTTTTAAGATCTCTATCCATTTAAGATCTTCCTCCCATCTTTTATTTTTTTCTTCCTCACTATTGAGTCCCACATGCGCTGAGAGCGCAATGGTTTTTAAAAATCTTCCTGGAAAAGCAACTTTTAGCTGAAGAGCTATTCTCCCTCCCATTGAATATCCTACAAGGGAGCATTTTTTTATGTTTAGTTCATCTAACTGTCTAATAATGCAAGAGGGATCTATGTAATCTATAGCTAAACAATAAAACCTGTTAGCTAGAGGCTCTATAATCTGTTGCCAGTCTTCTTTTTCTCCTAAAAAACCATGGAGAAAGAGGACGCAAGGATTTTTTATGCTTCCGCATAACAAGGCATTTTTATACATAATTCCTTGATTTCTTGGTGATCACTCACATTTTGTTTTCTATTCGTTTTAATTTCAATGATTTGAGAAACAGGATTTTCAAAGCATTTTGAAAGCTCGTTGCTATAGGGAAGATCAAAAAAGCGCGCCGCATGCTCAAAATCAAAAGAGTGAGCTGTTGCAAAAAAATCTTCTAAAAGATCTGTTCTTTCAGCAATGGGAAGAAAGGAAAAAATTCCCCCTCCTTGATTATTGATGATCAAACAAATGATCGGGTATTTGGACTTTTTAATAAGAGCTAATGAGTTTAAGTCGTGAAGCGCTGCCACATCTCCAAAGATTGCTAGAATAGGGGATTTTAATCCTTCAGCGATGCCGGCAGCTGTAGCTATATTTCCATCAATTCCTGAAACACCTCGATTGGCAAAGATAGGGATAGCAGCATCTGGAAAAAAGAAGGTGTCAGCATCTCTAATGGGCATGCTATTTGGAAGAAATACAGGGTATTTGAGCTTTTTTTGAAGCTCCCAAAAAATAGAGGGTTCTGTAATTTCTTGTAGCGCATTAAAGTAGTTTTCTAATGTTTCTCTTAGAAACATTTCTCTTTCTTTAAAAAGAGAAAAAAAGTGGGGGGTGTTTTGGGGCTCTATGTAAGGTAAAACACCTTCACAAAAAAGAGAGGGGGCGCACTCTAATCTGTGTGTGACTGCATGCAGAGGGTCGTGCCGTAAAGAGTGATCAGCAACAAGCAAGTAATGAGGAGCTTTTAAATATTCCTGAAGATGTTTAGAAACAAGGACATCTCCTAAATGTAATATGCATTCAGGTTTTTCCATACCCTCTAAGAGCAGATTATAATAGGAAATACTTGCGCTGTGTTTTTGCCTAGATTGAGAGAGAACATCTATTAAAATAGGCCATTTAAGTTTTTCTCCAAGCATAAAAATAGCTTCTTCATTTAAAGCATTGGCGCCTAAAACAATGACCCCTTTTGTCTTGGAAGATAAAAGCTGCCCCCATTTTTTTAAGGCCCCTTCTGTTGGAATACTAGAGCTTTTTTCATAGTGTGTCGCTTTTAAAATGGGATCTGGGACCTTTTTAGAAGAAAAAAGAGGCTCTCTAAATTGGCAATTGATATGTACTGGGCCTTTACTATAAGCGGCATAAGAAGCTATTCCTGAGAGATGCTTTTCTGTAATAAAGGGATCTGAAAAAGAAAGATCAAACGCTTTATGCACGTAGGTAGAAAAGATTTTGGCTTGATCAACTGTTTGGTTGCTTCCAAGAGAAAGCTTTTCTTGGGGACGATCAGCTGTAATGATAATTAAAGGAGTGCGGGTTGCATGGGCTTCCATAACAGCTGGAAAAAGATTTGCAACAGCTGTTCCCGACGTGACAAATAGGGCGACCGGTTTATTGCTCGCTTTCGCAATACCTAAAGCTAAAAAAGCCATTCCTCTTTCATCAAAATGAACCATTTTTTTTGCCTTATCAAAACAGTTAAGGGCAAGCACAAGAGGCGTTGATCTAGAGCCCGGAGACATGCAAAAGTGCTCCACTCCAGACTCTATTAAGTGATAGAGGAGCGCTTTTGCATTTTTTACATTATAAAATCCAGAGTCTTCAATCATGTTAAAACCTTGGTAAACAAAGAGATTTTATCTTCCAGCTCTTCCCACTCCTTTTGCGCATCAGATCCTTTTACAATGCCAGCTCCTGAAAATAGATGAAGCCTTCCTTCTTCGATAAGGCAAGAGCGGATAGCAATAAAAAACTCTGAAGAAGAGCTTCCTACAAAACCGATAGGCGCTGCATACCAACCTCTTTCAAAAGGTTCATGGAAGCTAAGGAAGTCTAGGGCAGCTTCTTTTGGATAGCCTCCAATAGCCGGAGTGGGGTGAAGTAAATCGATTAATGCTTGATCACTCAAAGAGTTTTTAAGCACGCCTTTTAATTTCAAGATTTTATGGTATAGGGCTCCTGTATGCAAAATGCTTGGGGCAGATTTTTCAAGCGATGTGCAGATTTTAGCTAAGGCGTTTTCAAGAAACTGACTGACAAAGGAAAATTCTAGCATTTCTTTTTCTTGGGCTAAAAGCTTTTCGTCTTTTGCTGTGGCTGCAAGGGCTTCTGTTCTTATATGGTTATTTTCTTTGGAGTATAGCATTTCAGGGGTTGCTCCCATAAAGGATTTGCCTTCTTCTAAAGCAAAAATAAAACGGGTAGAAGCTGAACTTTTGAGGTTTTTTAGCAGATCAAAAGGAGAGAACGTATTTTGTGTTTTAAAGCTGACTTTTCGTGCTAAAACAACTTTTTCAAGTAAGCCTGCATCAAAAGCTTCTAGCGCAGCTTGTATGCTTAGCTCCCAATCCTTATAAGAAGGAATATCCTTCCTTTGAGAAACGGCTTTCCCTTTTTCTTTCCCTTGCTTGGCTTGGGCTTTGTTTTGCTCTTTTAATTCACGTATAATGAGGTAGTTGTCTCGCACTTCATAGAGGGGAAGAAAAAAATAAGAGGAAGGAAATCCCTCCCAAGCGCTTTTACTTGCCACTCCATAAAAGAAAATACCCTCGTCCCCTGTAATTTCGGGAACTCCAAATACTTCTAAAATCTTTCCTGCTGCAGCAATTTTTCTTTTTCCTTCTCTATCTTCCCAATAGAATTTAGGATAAACATCTTGTTTGTCTAGCCAATCGAGAAGATCGGGGTTTTCAATGGGAAGAAGAGTTTCTTTGTAGGTAAAAGCTTCTCCACTTGGTCCACCAATAAAAACCTTTTTCACTTCTTGTCTCCAATGTAAATCGTTACAGCTCCTAAAGTCATGGGGTAGGCTCTTGCTTCTGAAAATCCGGCTTCTTTTAAAAGAGAGCAAAAAGCATCGCCTGAAGGAAATGTTTCAATTGTTTGGTTAAGATAGCTATAAGCTTTTTTGTTTTTAGAGAGCATTCCTCCAATTCTTGGCAAGAGATGTCTTAAATAAAACAAATGGAGCGTTTGAATGCTCTTGTTTTTGGGAAGAGAAAATTCTAACACCAATATTCTTCCCTTTTTTTTGAGCACGCGGTGAATTTCTCTTAGGCAAAGAAGGGGGTCATCCATGTTTCTGATTCCAAAGGAGATACTTGCTGCATCAAAAACTTCTTCATCAAAAGGGATTTTCATACCGCTTGCTTCTACAAGTTTGACTTTTTTCTGATAGGTCTTGAGTTTAAGTTTATCTTTGCCAATTTCTAGCATTTTAGAGGCAAGATCAATGCCTGTAGCTTCGTGGATCGTGTTTTTTTCTTCTAGAAAAGCGATAAGCTGATCGCAGGTGCCCGTTGCACAATCAAGGATTTTTAACTTTCTCCCTTTAGGTAAAAAAGTGGCCATTTTTTTTCGCCATTGTTTATCTATGCCAAAAGATAAAACGCGATTGATGGAATCGTAGGTTGAAGAGATCTTATCAAACATCTTCCACACATGCTCTTTTGATGGGGAAGTTTTTGTATTTTGAGCCATAAAGCACCATGTTAAACATCCGCAACCTTTTACCAGCTACCCGAGAACAAAACAAGCAAGAAAACAAGAACAAAGAAGAAGAGGAGAATTAACAGGATGTACAAGATTAGGGCAGGATATACAGGATGAAGAAGGATAGAGGAATCTTTTTTCTTTCTTCTCTCTGTGTGCTCTGTGATCTCTGTGGTAAAAAATATGCTAACACATTGGATGCAGCGGTCTGCGATAATTTTTAACCACAGAGATCACAGAGCACACAGAGAGAAGAAAGAAAAAACACCCTCTTATCTTTCTCCATCCTGTATATCCTGCCCTATCTTGTACATCCTGTTATTCTTCTTTTTTTCATAATTCATAATTCATTTTTCATACTTCTCTTTAGTTCCAGTAGGGGTGGCCTTCGACTTTTTGGTAGGTGCGGGTTTCGGGGATCCAGACCATGGTAGGCTCTAAGTTTTCCCCGTATTTGCTTTTTAAGAAAGTCACAATGTCACGCGGTGCCCAAACCTCAACCCCATCGAAATTGACTTTTTTTAAGGGAAAAATAGTTTCAAAGCTTAAAGGTTTCATCATAACGATCTCCGATTTTTTCCACTTTGCCGGGAAAGGAGAGTTTAAGTGCGTGTAAAAGTAGGCTGCTGTTTTATTTTGAGCATCGATTTTGTAGTGGTAAAGATCGATAAGAGTTTTGGTTTCTTTAATATAAAGCTTTAAAAAGGTGTTGGGGTGTTCGTAGCTTGACCAGTCTTGAATTTCATATTTTTTAGGATCAAGACCTAAGAGGAGTCTTTTTACATTTTCATGGTCTGGTAAAAGAATAGAAAGATCAATGTCATCATCCCAGGGAATAAACCCTCCGTAGCGGTAAGCTCCAAGGCATGTGCCGCAATCGATCCAATAGATAATATTGTTTTTCTCTAGAATTTTTGTCACAGCCTTCAAGGCTTCCATTTCAAGTTTATGTTTTTTAATGATATTTGAAGGTCTTGCAAGACGAAGAGGCTCTATCCATTCATCGCTATGAAAATCAGAAATCCCCATAGATTTATACATAGCTAAACAAGAAACCACTTTAGGAGCTTTCATCGATTCTCTAATCATCTTATGGCGCTTTCGTGTGCCAGGCGATAAATAAGCAATAGCTTTTACCGTAGAGCCAAGAACTAAGCTCACGGGAAGAGCTGCGAAGGCAAGGGGGGTTTTAAGCCAATGGAATTTTCTATAAGTGTAGCATTGCTTGACATCACAATCGCCTGTTTGTCTATTTTCTATACGCGCATTTTTCCCGGCAAATAGATAACGATAAGGAATAAGAAGAGCATTGCCAGTAGCTTCAATGGGGTTTTCATTTGCATAGCGGATATTTAAAAATACGTTTTCTCTAGCCCCATAGTAGGTAGAAACAAGAGGCATTCCAAGAGGCTGAAGCAAGTCTTTAAGAATGGAGTATTTGGTTTGGCTTTTCTCCTCTATTTCTTCTTCTGAAAAAGAATAAGAAAAAGGCAAAAGTAGAATTCCCAAAATGAGCGCTAGTGACTTCATAAAATTCCTTATTAGTACCTGGGCATATTCTAATTATTTTTTCATTAAGTGCAAGTATACCATTCGTGGATGAAAAAGCAGTTCCTGAGCAAAACCATAGTCAAAGCATTGGAAGCTGAGCGACAAAAAGAACGATACAAATGATATAATGATGTGAATGATGAAGAAAAAAAATATCATTCATATCATTGTATCATTCTTATCATTTCCTTGCCGCAATTCCTTAAAACCTTAGCCAGCTTTTGAAATTGGAAGCCGAGCGACAAAAAGAACGATATAAATGATACAATGATGTGAATAATGAAGAAAAAAAATATCATTCATATCATTGTATCATTCTTATCATTTCTTTGCCGCAATTCCTCAAAACCTTAGCCCAGATTTTGAAATTGGAAGCTGAGCGACAAAAAGAATGATAGAATGATGTGAATGATGAAGAAAAAAATGCCATTCTTATCATTGCCTTGCTGCCAACTCCTTAAAACCTTAGCTAAAATCATGACTTGGGGATAAGGGCTAGATCTTTTCTGCTAAGCGAGGCTTTTCTTTAGCTATCATAAAGTAGACGCCGAATAAAGAAAGGGTGCTTCCTAGAACCAAGACAGGGATAGCTCCTACAAGATCACATAGCAATCCTCCAAGAGCTGGAGCTATAGCTCCTCTTATTCCTACCATTAAGATATTGGTACTAGAGTAAGGGGCGCTATTTTCATTTTGAGCAAAGAGTGTTCCAGAAAGATTCCATAGCAAATGGCTTCCTGCTTGAGCAATTCCATAAAATAAAAAAGCTAAATAAAGGAAAAAAAGGTTTGTTTGTGCAAATAGAAGGGTCAAAGGGAAAATGGCAAACCCTACAAGAATTAAGGCTGTTAAGTGGGAAATAGATTTTTGTCCGAGTCCCTGTTTCCACAAAAGAGAAGAGGCGGTAACCCCTATTCCCATTAAAATAAAGCGGGCAATGACAATATTGGAATAAGAAAGATTTAAAACATCTGCATAATAAACAGAAAGTGCTGGAGCAATGAGCATTAAAGAAAATCCGCCAATCATAAATCCCCACTGGAAATGCGCAAAATCAGGTTTTGTGCGCATAAGAGCAAAAGATACTTTAAGAGGCTCTAGAATTTTCGTTTTTAAAGAAGTCTTAGGTAGTTGGGGAGGCGCTTCTAGATGAAGGGGAATTCTCATTTGAAGAAAAACACTGCTAAGACCCACAAGAGCGCTTATAAAGAATAGAATTTTCCAGTTTGAACCGCTTCCATCTAAAATATCGGCGATGGTAATCCCTAAGACCACACTTTCTAAGAAGCCTAAGATGTAATAAAGAGAAAAAACGTGCTCTCTTGGTTTTTTGGGAATATTTATTTTAAGAATTTCAATAAGGGCAGGATTTCCAGCTCTTTGAAAGAGTTGATAAATACCACAAGCTAAAAGCAGATACCACGCATTAGAAGTTACAGGAAGAATTAAAAAGGGAAGATAAGATAGCGTCCAGGCCCCTATAAGATTGGCTTTTAACTTATCCTTTCTGTGGGTGAGGTGAGCGCCCCAGTAGAAAGAAAAAACGGAGAGTACAGGCCTTAAAGCTACAAAAAGAGAGAGTTGCAACATGCTGGCTTTTAGGTCTTTGCGTAGTATAAAGGGGAGCAAAGTATAAAGCGCTATTGAAGGCTCGCTTGTAAGATTCATCCATAGGAGAGCCAGCCTTGTTTTCTTGCATCCTTTAAGAGGGGAATCCTCTGCCATGCTTTTCGTCCTCAAGTTTACCCACGATAATCCTTGATTTAGGGGAATATTGCAAGGGAGAAACTTTTAATTGACTATTTATTGAATTATTAATTTATTGTTAATTTTGTTTGTTTATTATTATGGTTTTGTTTATAATTAATTATTTAATAGTAAAATTAGAGTGGTTTTTATGGATATTATGATAAATGAATTAAGTGGGAATAAATCGGGGTTTTGGAGTGCAGTTAAATACTTTTTTAGCTTTTTTTGCGGAATTCCTAGATTATTTTGTGTTTTAACAGCCTGTTGCGAGCAAGATAGTGCTCTAGATGATAATTTAAAACCTTTGAGAGAGCCCCTTTTGAAAAATCAAGCTCCGGGATATCAATCCATGGCAACTAGCGCAGGAAAAGCGCATGTAGCTGTAGCTAAGGCTAGAAGCGAAGTCCTTAAGGAAGAGTGGGAGTCTCTTAAAAACTTTGAGGATAGCTGTCCTGCAAGGGCTGCCAGAGAAGGAATAGTTTTTAGCGATAGAGGTCCATTAGATATGACAGATCCTCTTTATGCTCAGGATAATACGCCTATTTCTGATACGTGCGGGTGTTTTACCTGCCAAGGAACTACCAGGTCCGAGCTTCATCAGAGTTTAAAAAGTAAAAAATTCACGGGAACCTTAGAGGCAAGAGTTCATAATAGGCACTGTATGATGCGTTTAGAGGAAAGAAATATAAAGATCGTTGAAAAATTTAAGGCTACTCTTTAAAAATAATAATTGTCAAAATTGGTTGATTTTAATTGCTGTTTTTTGTTATAATTGACCAATTATTAAATTAATTTATTAGGTGTTTAAATGAAGCCGCGTTCTAAGTCTACTAAAAGTACGCTAAAAAAAGCGTCATGGATTTTAAGGATTTTTTCTGGGATTGTTGATTATTCGCTGTTCTTTCTTTTAGAGATGCTTTTTGTAAGCTTCTTGCCTTTTTATTTTGAAGAAATCTTTTATTTTATTCTCGCAGCTGCAACCCCTCTTCTTTGGATTCCTTGTGAGGCTCTTCTTACTAGCACCTGGGGCACCACAATGGGAAAAGCGATGTGCGGCATTGTAGTGCGCACAGGCAAAGGGGAAAAAGTTAATTTTAAAAATGCCCTTTTAAAAGCTTGCTGCCTTAAAAAATCTGAAGCCTATTCGTTTTCTAAAAATACCTTTTTTAGAGTGACTCAGTGGATCGTGATCGGGGGAACGGTGATTGGCTGTTGGGGTTCTACCATTTTAGGGATTCCTGTAATGAATCAGTATATGAATGTTTACGAAGAGTATTACTCTACTCCTATTGCAAAAGACGGGTGGATTAATTACGTAGCAGATGCTAAAGGTTTTACCGTTTTACTCCCTTCTTACCCTGAAGAGACCTCCCAATCCTTTGATAACCCTCATACACGGGATGCTTTAACGTATCATGAGTACAAGAGTTGTAATGAGAAGGAAAAAGTGTGTTACTCTGTTGGTTATTTAGATCTGCCAAGAAGCTGGCGTTTTGCAGGGGCTAATACTTTGCTTAAAGGCGCTCTTGGAATAGTTGTAGAGCATGAAGCAGGCTCAAGTCTAGTGAATAGCAGCCTCTCTCGCCACCAAAAAAATCCGGCTATCGATTTTGAAATTTCTAAAGATAGCAACGTTTTAAAAGGCAAGCTTGTCCTTATTGGAAGAACCATGTACCGCATTATGGTAACAGAGCCAGCTGGAAGCGCAAGAGTGGATTCAACCCAAATGTATACCTTTATGGATTCCTTCCAAATGCGCTACCAGGGCATGTCCTAAAGTAACAGAGAGAGAGAGAGAAATTCCTCTTTGTTTATCTTAATTATGTAGGTCTTTTGTCCAGATGACCATGGGTTTATCTGAGGGCTTATTTTCATAGGCATCTTTCCATTGAAGTTTGAAGGTCATGTTGGGGTGATAGCCCCGCTTTTTCCAAAAATCATCGAAAGGAAGGTACTCCTTAGGTTTTAAGGGGTGGTTTTCAGGTCTTGCAATGGTTGAGAAACATGTGTATTTAAACCTGCCAAGATTGTGTGTGTGAGCTTCTCTATGATCAAAAAAGTGGTGCCCAACCCCTCTTCCTCTGTAAGGTTTTAATAAAAACGATTTCCCAAAGTAATAGAAGGAGGAAATATCTAGTCCTTTGTCTAAAAAAGGGTGTTGGATAGTTTCAGGTTCTTTTTCAAGGGGCGCTCCTGTAGAGACGCCAACAATTGTTGAACCGTCAAATACAAGCACTCCCACTGCTTCATCACTTGTAAGATGCTTTTCAAGATATTCTTGTTCGTGTTCGATATCTACTTCATATAAGTAGGGGTATTCTCTATAAACATCGCAGCGGATGCGGGCAATACTATGGAGATATGGCTTAAGCGATTTTCCTTTGAAACATTGGACATTCATTTTTGAGTGCATGACAAATCTTCACATTTGGTTAACAAAATATTCTTATGAACTATATATTAAAAAAAATAAAGAAAAATTCTAAGGACTTCGTGTATTCTTTCAAAAAAGAACAAACGGAGAAATTATGGCTAAGCTTTATTTTAGGCATGGCACTGTAGGAAGCGCAAAAACACTAAACCTTTTGGCTGTTGCTCACAATTATAGACAGCAAGGAAAGAGTGTTCTTTTAATGAAACCAGAACTCGATGATCGCTTTGGTACAGGGTCTATTAAATCAAGAGCTGGTCTTGAAATGAAAGCAGATGTTCTAGTCAATGCTGATACCAATTTACTTTTTTTAGATTATGAAGGGGTAAGCTGTATTCTTGTCGATGAAGCGCAATTTTTATCGGCTCTTGCTATTGATCAGCTTCGAGAGATCTCTTTGATAAAAGGCATTCCTGTTATTTGCTACGGTCTGCGCACGGATTTTCGCTCAAAACTTTTTGAAGGGTCTTTGCGCCTTATGGAGCTTGCTGACTCTATTGAAGAAGTTAAAGCGACCTGTTTTTTCTGTAATAGAAAGTCGATCATGAACATTAAACACATCAATGGAAAAGCCACCCTAGATGGCCCTGTCATAGACGTTGGCGCCGAAGAAAAATACCTCCCCACCTGCTACAGCTGCTACGCTTCCCAGCTCAGCGTCCTCACTTAAGAAGAAGAATTAACAGGATGTACAAGATAGGGCAGGATATACAGGATGAAGAAAGAAGAAGGGAAGTATGCAATTTCTTTGTCCCGCTAGGGACTATGGTACGTAGCCAGGGTGTGACGAAGGAACCCCTGGATAAGAATGGATCAAACATTGCACTCCATTGGAGTGCAGGAAAGGTAGAAAAGGTTTGTAAAATGTTATTCTTTTTAAGCCTTAAGATCCTGCGCTCCTATGGAGCGCGATTTCTGAGAATGCATATTTCCAGGGGTTCCTTCGTCACACCCTGGCTACGTACCATAGTCCCTAACGGGACAAAGAGATAGTTCGTACAATACATGACAAAAGGAAGTAAAAATCTCTCTCTCTTTCTTCCTCTGTGGTTTCTTCCCTCTGTGGTTTAATCTTCGGCTAACACTTGAGCGCAGAAAGGCTCGCATTTTTTTTAAACCACAGAAGCGTTGAAACCACAGAGGAAGAAAAGAGAGAGAGATTTTCTCTTTGTTTTTTTAGAGTTCGTTTTGGAGGATTTTTTCGCGGTAGGATTTCATGAGTTCTACCATGTAGTGGATGTTGTGGATGGAGGTGAGGGTCATGCCTGGGGCTTCATGGGCTTTCATGAGGTGATGGACGTAGGCGAGGCTAAAGTTTTTGCATGTGGGGCATGTGCATTCTTTGCAGATAGGAGAGAAGTCTTCTTTATAGATTCCCTTTGTTACATTGACAGGGCCTCTTTTGGTGAAGGCAATGCCATGGCGGGCAGATTTTGTGGGATAAGAGCTATCGAAGGTGTCAAATCCTAGAGGAACACACTGATCAATTGACCATAAGTCTCCAATGCCGAGCAAGTGATTAGGGCGGTCTTTAGGTAAATGCTCCATTGTATAGGTAAGTAATTCCATCATTTCTGGCTTGGTTTTTCCTACACTTCCCCCAATAGCAAAGCCATCGAAGGGAAGAGCGCCTAGGGTGGCAATACTCAGCTTGCGCAGCTCTAAATCAATCCCTCCGTGAATAACGGCGTACATGGCTTGTCCATTCGGGTTTTCAAGGTGGGTCATAAGGGAGCGCTTTTCCCAGCGGTGTGTACGATGTAAAGAGTCTATAAGCTTGCTTTTTTCAATATGGTAAGGAGGAAGCTCATCAAAGGGGATAATAATATCTGCGCCCAAATCTTTTTGCGCTTGAATAGAGGTTTCTGGAGTGAGAAGTATTTTAGCGCCGTCTCTATAAGATCTAAAAAGTACACCTTCTTCCGTGATTTTTAAAACGCCGCCATCTGTTTTTTTGGTTCCCTTTCCTTTAAGCTCACTTGCAACAGATCCATAAGCCAGGCTAAAAACCTGAAAGCCTCCTGAATCGGTGATAATAGGGAAAGGGCGATTAATGAATTTATGTAGGCCACCCGCTTTTCTCACTACTTCAGTTCCCGGCTGGAGCATTAGGTGATAGGTATTACAAAACATGAGCTGAACCCCTAGTTCATTGACCATGGCGTTATCTACAGCTTTTAGGGTTCCATTTGTTCCTACAACAACGAAGTTGGGCGTATCGATGATCCCATGGGGGGTGTGAATTCTTCCTACTCTTGCAGAAGATTTTTTTGAGGTGTGAAGCACTTCAAACTTAAAAGAAGAAGGGATGCGCTCTTCTAACATAGGGGATATTTCTTCAAGAGTTTTCATAATTAGGGATCATCCTTTTTGTAAAAGAAATAAATGTAGTCATAGAGAAAATCACAATCACCTTAATTAAAAAGCTTATTAGGATAATGTCAGTAAGCGAAGCTACTTGACCATAGAGCCCTAAAACGCTAAATAAGACAGTGTCAATGAGCTGAGAAAAGGTAAGGCAAACTCCATTGCGCATGCTTAAGGAAAGGCTGCTTTTCTTTTTAAGGAGTCCAAAAAAGCGCCTATCGATTTGCTGCACAATAAAAAATACCGTAACAGAAGCCAAAAGAAGCCTTGGAGCAGGGGTTAAAATAGTATGGAAGCTTGGGTCTGCTATGTCGTGTATACTGGGTTGATAAAAAAGATGAACCTGAGACATCACCCCAAAAAAGGCGAGAATAAAAAAACAGACCCAAGTGGCCTTTTTAGCGCTTTCTTTCCCAAAGTATTCTTGTAAAAGATTTAAGCCTAAAATGCTTCCAATAGCAAACACATCGCTTCCCGTGACTTCATATCCCAAAAAATTGATCTGCTTAATGACAAATAGGTTTGCAAGGACTGCTTGTAAAGAGATCCATGCAAAAAGAGCCTCTTTGCCAAGACGCAAGGCAAATAGTCCAAAAGAGACAACAAGAAGGATGTGAAAAACAAAAATAGCTTCATTCATGGGCAAAGAGCATAACATTTTTCTATACCCAAGTAAATTTAAAATATTGGATAATTCAGGGGATACAATTGGAGTGTTATATGAGAAAGCTATCAAAAATTTTATTTTCCCTTCTAGTTATTGGTTCTTTTAACCTTACAGCAGAAGAAACTTTATCTATTATTAAGCCTGACGCCGTGGCTGCCAATCACATTGGAGAAATTATTACACGTTTTGAAAAAGCCGGTTTAAAAGTTGTAGCTGCTAAAATGACTAAGCTTAGTAAAGAGCAAGCAGAAAGCTTTTATGCTGTTCATAAGGAACGTCCTTTTTTTAAAGGCCTTGTATCCTATATGACTTCAGGACCCGTGTTTATCCAAGTTTTGGATGGAAAAGACGCTGTCTCTAAAAATAGAGAGCTTATGGGAAGCACTAATCCTAAAGATGCTCAAGCCGGAACTATTAGAAAAGATTTTGGAACAGGTCTTGAGGCTAATGCTGTGCATGGCTCAGATAGTCTTGAAAATGCTAAAACAGAAATTAGCTTTTTCTTTTCTCCTAATGAAATTTATACAAGGTAGGTGCCCTTGACTCTTATTGATATTCAAGAAATTAACCCTCGCATAGAGGTCGATCTAAAGTATGCAACGCCAGATAACTTCACAAAGGAAATCCTTTATGATTTTAAAAAGTGTTTGCTTGTCAAAGAAGCGGCTTTAAAGCTAAGTCTTGTGCAAGAAGAGTTTGAAGCTATGGGGCTTGGATTAAAGGTGTGGGATGGCTATCGCCCAATGGCTGTGCAATGGAAGTTTTGGAATTTAATCCAAGATGAGCGCTATGTTAGCCATCCTTTAAAAGGAGGGCGCCATACAAGGGGCACAGCTGTTGATCTCACAATCATCAACAAAGAAGGCGTGGAGCTTGAAATGCCCACCTCTTTTGATGATTTTAGAGAGCTTGCTCACCGCAAGTACATGGACCTTCCTGGAGTGGCTATTCAAAACCGCACCCTTTTAGAATCCATCATGAAAAAGCACGGCTTTATTGGCATCGAAACAGAATGGTGGCACTTCGACCTCGAAGGCTGGGAATCTTACCCACCCCTCGAGAAGTATGACTGTTTGAATGCCTGAGCGTGAAAACAAAGAGGGTTAATTTTTTCTCCCCTCTCTTCCTCCCTTCCGTGCCCGTGTGCGTGCCCGTGCCCGTGCCCGATTTGCCGTTGTTTGCCTGTCAATAACATCAATTCGGGCACGGGCACGGGCACGCACACGGGCACGGAAGGGAGGAAGAAAGAGGGAGGAATTTAACTCTCTTTGTTTTTTTAGGTTAGTTCTTCGAGGTCGATGATTTCGTGGGAGCCGTCTTGTTTGATCTTGAGGGTGACAAGGGTGTTTTTGTGGGTTCCTTTGATGAGGGCTTCATTTTCCATTTTTTCAATACTTGTGATGGTTAAAGACATGAGAAGGCGAAGCTTTTGGGCTCGATAGAACACCTCCTCTCCGTTATTTTCTAACTTGAAATACTCGTCATTTAGCCGGTATATAGAAGGAGTTACTTCAACGCAGTGGCTCTTTTTGAATCGTTTGAGAACATTGTCCTCATCTCCTTCATCAAAACGCCTTTTTGAAGAACCCTGAAAAGAGAGTATTTCGCAATCTAAAACCATGGGGCTATTTTCTGCTGTTTGGTTTGCTTTTTTCTCGAACCAATAAGGGTCTCTTTCAAAGGTCTTGATGTCGGAAAGGGGGTTACCTTGTGTAAAAGTGATGAGTTGATAATTCCCATGAGTCGTTCGTGCTAAAAACCAGTTAGGAATAACGGAAAATATTTCGCTTGAGAATCCAGAAGGTAGTTCAAGAGAAGTTAAAGACGCTATTAAAGCTGGTGAGAGGGAAAATTCTTTAGGATTCTCATCTACTCTAATAACTTTGGCATCCTGTATTGTTAGAGGCACTTTAATTTCTCTTGGGCAGTAGGCTTGCTCTCCGTTTCCTGGCTGTTTTACAAAATAGAGAAGGTTTCTTGCGTGGCCTAAATAGGAGAAATTGTAACTGCCATGAGTAATAGAAAAGGCGTCTGCTTCTTCGCTTAAATGAATAGAGCTACAAGCTTTTTGTAATTTGGAAATCCAGCCTACTCTTGCCTCTAATTCTTTAATTTCATTTGGACAAAAAGCGAGAAGAGAGTTTTTTACCTCTTCATTATCATTGGGGAGTAATTGGATGGCAGATGCCTGTTTATAAGGATTTTTCCATAATTGAGTAAGATTTTCGGCTGGGCACTTTTGGCATAAGAATAAAGAGCCTTCCCAGTTCTTTTGCTTTAAGGATAAATATAAAAGAGGATAGATTTTTATACATATGTGAAACTCTTCCATGCAAATAGCCATTAATGCTACTAGAAACGGCTTATCGCCATAGGAAGCAGCAAAACTCCAGGTATTTCCAAAGTGGGACAAAAGCCCAAATTTTGAAAGTTGCTTTTTAATTTCTTCTGGAAGATTGAGTTTTAATAGAAAGTCTTGATGTGTTTTAGGCATTTGATGAAAGATATGCCAAAATAAAGAGAACTCTTTTTCTCGAATTAAGCCCTGCATTAGAATTAAAGCCACACCAGCATAAGCCTCTCTTTTTAAAGGAGCAATAAGAAGAAGCCAAAGTTCTTTTTGGCAATGCTGATAGATAAAAGAGACAAAGGGAATAGTTTGATTTCTTATAAAATGGTCGATAAGAATATTTTGTTCTTGCCCCGTTCCAAATAAATGCGCTAAGACTTTATGGGGGCACTTAGTAAATAGAATTTGCAGTAATTGTCCCTCTTCTTTTTTAAAGGAAGACAAATAAAGGTAAAGACCTGTTGTACCTAGAGTATTCGGTTGGAAAAGGATCAGCAATTCATTTTCATCAAAATGTTCAAGGACATACTTTAAGATTCTAGGATTGGCAAAAAAGAGACTATCGCCAAGATAATCTTTACAGGTTTTCATTTCGTAGGAAGTGGTTTCTACTCCTTTACATACAACATTCTGTTGAAGCAACTTCTTTACTACTTCTTTTTCTTTCCTTAAAATGAGAGTGAAAACAACGTTATCCCAGGTGTCTTTTGTCTTAAGATAAGCTTCTAGCTCCGCATCGCTTCCCATGTGAGACTTTAATAAACAGATTTCCTCATTTATTGTTGCCTCTTTTACGATTTGATTAAATCGTAAAGTCCTCAAGCTTTCAGGAGGCATTTTATTAGGTTCACTGAGGATCCTAAGAAAGATATTCATCGCTTTATGTTGTACATCAGAAAAATGAGAATCCACGTCACTATCATCATCTGTAGAATCATTTGTTATACTGGGGAATAACTTAATGATTTTACAGCCGAGTGTAACGTGGCTTTTTATCCATTCTTCATTACTTTCAAGCCACCCTATAATTTGATCCTGCCAAGAAGGATGCGTTTGCATAAAAGCCTTAGCATCTTCTAAGGGGGTTTCCTCTAACCAAGTGGCTATGTGGGAAATGTCGCTAAGAACTGCTAAAGAGGAGGAGGACATGACAGAGGCCATTTATTAAGTTTTGATAAAAAAGGCACTATAAGCGATTTCCCAAAACTTTGTAAACCCCCAAAAAAATAAGATGAACAAAGAGGATCTCTCTCTCTTTCTTCCTCTGTGGTTTCTTGTCTCTGTGGTTTGTCTTTAGCTAACACCTGAACACACAAAGACTTGCATTTTTTAAACCACAGAAGACTTGAAACCACAGAGGAAGAAAGAGAGAGGAATTTAACCCTCTTTGTTTTTAGCCTTCTTTGATGGGGATTTTTGTGGGTTCGCCCTTTTTGGTTTTGGTGAAGGTTACTTGGAGGATGCCGTTTTTGCAAACAGCTTCGGGGTGTTTGTTTTCTTCTACATTGCCGGGAACTGCCACTCTATAGGAAAAGCTACTTGTAGATTTTCTGTAGTACTTTTTGTTTTTTTCCTGGCTCTCTTCTTTTTTTTCGGCTTTAATCCAAAGAACCCCTTTTTCAAAGGTCATCTCAATGTCTTGGGGTTTAATCCCAGGAAGGGCTGCTTCTACGTAAACATTGTCTTCATCTTCAGAAACAGAGAGACCAGAAGGCTCAGAAAAATCCTGTACCCACTCATCTTCATTTTCTTCTAAAAGAGAAAAAGGAAAACGAAGAGAAGGAAAAGACCACATCGATCTTGGAACTGGTTTGCGTGTCATAGAGACCTCCCTATAGAAATTTAGTCATGAAAGCGGATCCTAACAATGCAAATAAATATTGTCAAAGAAGTTTAAAATTTTTTACTTGTCTTGGGTATAAATTTTTAATTTTTCATTAAGGTACGGGGTAAGCGAAGGGTGATGAGCCTCTATCCATTCACTAAATTTTTCTGTTTCAGAAAGAAGTTCTTCTTTGCAAAAAACGGGGTCTTTGAGTCTTGGGTCTTTAGAAAAAGATCCTAAATCGATCTCTACAGCTTTTTCTCCAATGTATCCGAAATTTCGATCGATCACGGGGTCATTATCGGCAATGCCTTTTTGATTGCGTGTTAGAATGAGTGTTAAAAGAGAGTCGATGCAGCGCTTAGCTGCTTCTGATTCATTATTTTTAAGAAGAGCATTGAGTGTAGGATAGGTAAGATCAGCTCTTTTTTGGAGGACGAATTCTAAGGAGTCGACATCTATTAGGTGCTTAATAAAAAGCTTATCGTGGAGGGTGATTTTTTTATTGAATACATCGGGTGTTTTATTTAGGTGGGCGTAAATCACTCCCGTTTCTTCTTTTAACTCTTCAGCAGAAATTTTGACACTTCCTAGAATGTAAAGGAGTCTTTTTTTTCTTCTATCGATGTTTTCATTGCGCAGTTTATCTAAGATAGGAGGAAGAGGAAGATTGTCAATAAAAGAGGTGGGCCTCATGTGGTGGTGCTTAAATACCTTTAAAACAACGGCTTTGTCCTCAGATAAAAAAGCGTAACATTGCCCGCCACTTCCAAGAAAATAAAAGGGTTGAGTAAGAATAGCCTCTACTTGGTGAAGTTCCTCTTTTGTAAGGGCGGGTGTCTCTAAATGCGGGTTAAAGGGGAGGCTTGAGAGGATTTTATGGACCCGAAAGCCCTCTGTTTTCTTGTGGCAAAAGCGTTCTACAGCAATAAAGCAAGCGATAAATAAAAAACCCTTAACAAGTCTATTGAGAGAAAATTTCAAGCTCTATCTCCTCTACATAAGATGTTAAGCTAGGATGATGATGCTGCAGCCAACCTTTTAAGCTTGTTGTGATTCTTTTAAATTCTTCCCTGTAATTTTCTCTATTTTCGCTAAGGGAAAAAGGACCTACATCAATCTGAATGGCTAGAGTTCCTATAAAACCTATATTTGTGCGAATAAGAGGGTCTTTATCTTTAATGTTCATGCGGAATTTCTTATCTACAAGAAAAAGCAGCGATCTTAAGGCTTTTCTAGCTTCCTCTTCTTTGCCTTTTTCCATGAGAGTGTCGAGAGTAGGATACACCATAGAAGCCTTTTTTTGGATTAAAAAAGCTGTATGGTTAAGATTTATGGGATGCTCTATTCCTAATTTATCAAGAAGATATAAGGGGGTTTTAAAATAAACTGATTCAGAAGTTTTTAAATAAATAATAGCTGCTTCTTCTTTTAATCTATCAAAAGCTAGGTTGTAACTATTAAAGGTTTTTTGTAATTTGCTTTCATAAAGCTTTTGTTTTTCCTTTAAGAAGGGGAAAAAAGAAGTGTAAAAAATTTTTTCTTGGTACTTGTTATTAAATATCTTAAGGACATACTTTTCATCTTCTGAGACAAAAACAAAGCTTTGAAGCCCTCTTGCTAGGTAAGTGAACTTTTGAGAAAGAATCTCTTCAATCTCTTGAGAAGGAGGAGGGCAAGAACCTTCTATCGTATTGCGCGTGATTTTACTCATTCTAAAGCCATCTGTTTGTTTATGGCAAAATCTGGCAATAAGAATAAAAGCGGCAAGATAAAGACTTAAGGTAAGTAACTTCTTATACATCATTTACCTTTTCTTCTAAAAATTGAGCGAGTTCTAAAGAGTGCTTTTCAAGCCAACTTTTAAGACGTTCTGTAATCTGTTTTAAATCTTCTTTGTAGACTTCCCTATTCTTTCGGTTTTCATCTTTTACAAAACGCCCCGCGTCGATAACCACAACCCTTCCTTCTAAAACGCCAAAGTTTCTTTGCAGTTTGGCATCTTCATCAAAAATCCCTTTTTGAGAGCGCATAACGATCAGATCGATAAGGCTTTGAATAACACTTTTGACCTCTTCTAGATTGTTTTCCTCAATTTTTCTTTCGATATAAGGGTAAATAAGCTCAGCTTTCTTTTGAAGAACAAACTCCATTTGATTTAGTTCAATAAGGTGCTTAATTCCTAAAGGGTCAATAATTGTGGCCTTGGCATTTAAATCCTTAGTTTTATTTAAATGAACATATAATAAGCCTGTTTCTTTAGAAAGCTCATTAAAAGCAGTTTTGTAGCTCTGGAAATCTCTTTCGAGTTTTTTTTTCTTTTGAGCCATCTTTTTCTTAAAGAAAGGAAGATAGTTATTTAAGTGAAAAGGAATCCTTGTGCGGTGATGTTTGAAAAATTTTAAGACGTACTGATTATCTTCTGATGCAAAGACAAAACTTTGCCCTCCTTGAGATAAATAGGTAAATGTTTGAGAAAGTGCTTTTTCCGCTTTTTCTTTTTCCTCTTCCGTAGTTTTTTTTGTTTCCCATCCTGGAGTGAAGGGGAAAGAAGAGCTAATTTTAGAAATTGCAAACCCCTTCGTGGCTTTTTCACACCAATTAGAGGTTTCATAAAATAAGCAAATAAAAAGAGAACATTTAAAAAGCCTAAAAAGGAATTTCTTCATATTTTTTCTATTTCCGCTTGAAGATGAGAGGAAAGCCCTTTGTAGTTAGCATTTAAAAATTGCAAAAGATTGTCTGTAATGCGAACGATCTCATCTTTCGGAGAATCTTCTATAGGGATAAACTTAAATCTGCCTACATCAATTTGAATAGCTTTGCCTTGATAAAACCCAAAGTTTGTATTGAGATCGGGGTCTTTATCGAAAATTCCTTTATCGCGCCGCAGCTTTAAAAAGGCAATAAGGCTTGAAAGGGCATCTTTAGCTTTTTGCTCTTCTTGGGTGTTCATCCATTTGGTAATAGCTGGAAAAATAAGCTCCGCCTTTTTTTGGACAATAAACTCCATGGAGTCTAAATCAAGAATGTGACCAATGCCTATTTTATCCCAAATTTTCACTTTTTGCTTAAGATCGTCTGTTTTATTTAAGTGAAGGTAAACAAGCCCTGTTTCTTCTTTTAATTCTTTAAAAGCAATTTGGTAACTTGCGAAATCTTTGTAGAGTTTGGCGTATCCCTTTTCAATTTTAGCTGCGCGATAATTTTCTATAGAGCCAATAGAGGGGAGCAGGTGCACCCAAAATGGAGGGCGCATATGGGAGTGTCTAAAAAACTTTAGCACATACTCATGATCAGCTGATTCAAAGACATACGATTGCGCTCCTTTAGCAAGGTAATAAAATTCCTGAGCTAAAAGGGCTTTAACCTCTTGCTTTTCTTCATAGGTTGCAGGAATTTCCCACTTAGCTTTAGGTGTGTGCGAAGAAGAGATCTTTTCAATAGCAAACCCATCTGTTTGCTTATGACAAAAGCGTTGCACGCCACACACAAGCGCAACACAAACTCCGATCTTCAAAATTCTACGCATAATCCCCTTTCCTTCTTCTTCTCTTCTTCTTTTTCTTTGCGCGAGAGGCGCCTTGGAGTGCTGCGTTTCCTATACGCAGCCCTGGCATTGACGATGAGTTTGTTGGTATAAATAAAGACCTTGAGGCTGTTAAACTTTAACCATTACCAACAAACTTACCATGAATAGAAGGGCTGCGTATAGGAAACGCAGCACTCCAAGGCGCCTCTCGCGCAAAGAAAAAACTAAACTGTATGATGGTAAGAGATGGGTGATTTGCGTTCAACGGATTTATAAAATCTTAATGGATTTAATGAAATATTGTTTCGATGTTAATTATAAATTAATTTGTGTATTACTGTAATTTTTAATATAATTGTGGTTATAAAATCGCTTATTGCGAACATTGTAATAATAAAAACAATCCTTAAGGAGGATATTATGTCACAAGCTTTAAATGCAAATGCAGCTCACGTAAATCTTGAGTATACCATTACTTCTGATTGGGTAGAGAATAGAATCCATTTTGGAAGCCCTTCAGATAAAGGAATCCGTTGCCACTCTTGGTTTGGCAGCTTATTTAGAGGGACTATCGATCTTAAAACAGCTGATGGTAAAACTATTTATATGAACAAGAATAGCTATGAAAAGCTTGATAAATTAGCTTTTGAGGCTAATAAGCTTATTACATTAAATGATGCTTCTGTGGCTGTATTTAAACAGTATGAAGAGGCAAAGGCTATCGGGAATAAGCCTAATCTTGATCAGTGTAAACAGTACTTAAGTTCCTCCGATAGAGATCTGAGTCCAAAGCAGGTTAAAGGCTTAGTTTCTCAAAGTTTACCTCTTATAAAGAAAATTGAGGAGTATACAGGGGGTCTATGGGCCATACACCTACTAACCGCGTTTCTTGGTGCGGTTAAGGATGTTTTAACTGCCCTAAAGGGAGATACAGGCATGATAGTTCTTCGTCCTATGGAAGACAAAGGCTCAGGTGAAGAGGCTCTTTATGGTCAAAAAGGAGGCTTTTCCTCGTCTATAAGACAAGCTCCAACCATGGAAGTTAATGTGGATTGGAATGCTGAGGAAGTTTAACGCTCCGTTATAAGGTAATCCCATAAGTTGCTTATCAGTAGTGATTTATGGGATTTTTTCTTTCTTCTTAGCTTTGGTTTTATTAAGTTTTTGTTAATAATTTAAAGAATTGTATTGAATTAAATTAAAATAATTTATTATAATTAGTAGTGTTAACAGTAATAAAATTTAATAAATAAAAAAACAGGGAGATTAGTATGAGTTCATCAACAGCTGTATCTAGTAGAGTTTCTAATATGGAAGATCTTTTGACTACTGGTCCAGATTCCGTAGCTAAAGTGAAGTGGCATGGAATACAAAGAAGGATGCACCTTGGAGACAATGACAAGGTGGGAATACGTATTCAAACTCCTCTCAAATCTTGGCTAAAAAAAGCTGCACATTGGGTCTCTAGAGGACATATTGGAAGTGATTATAAAGTTGTTAAAGTAGGCAATAAGAGTAAGTATGTAAATCTAAATAGCTTAGAAAATCGCAAGAAGGAAGTCAATTCCTCTATTGAGGCTCTTAGAGCATCTGGATTAGGCACAAGCGCAGAAGAAGTGAAAGAATTTAAGGAATTTAAGACAGCTTTTGAGTCTTATCATAAAAAATCTAATAGTTCTTTTGCAAAATTGAAGGATCTTACTGAGAAGCTTGATAAAAAAAGACCAAACGCATTTTACAGAGATGTGCTATCGCTTATTGAGACATTAGGTAAAGGTGAACTTAGTGGGCAAAAGATTCAAGTGGAAGGCCAAATAGAAGACATGATTGCCTTCAGAGAGTCTATTTTTACAGATATTGCTAATCATACAGGCGATTTAACTGTAGAGTCTTACTTGTCTTTATTAGAGTCTATGGAAAAAGGGAAAGATGTAGCGCTTTATCCTATGATACAAGCAGTTTCTAGTGCTCCAAAAGCAAGGCCTCTACAAGTGAACACAGACCTCTCTTCGAAAGAAAATGGTCTCTTAGCTTCTAAAGTTGAGTCTTCGATCAAGAAGACAAAGGCTTTTAATCCTGCTCCTTTGGAAAATGAAACGGTTGTTGTGGTTTCTTCAACTAGGCCTTCTAAAGCAAAAATCGATGAAGCTGCAAGACAAAAACGCCTAGATGATCGTGCAGATAGAAATGCAGCGCGCAATAGCGGAAGAATGCCAGGTGAGCCAATTGTAAATCTAAAATAAACAAAGTTCTTTTCTAGAGCCTTTTAAGTTCCAACTTAAAAGGCTTTTTTTATTCTATCACTCTAATAGCTTGAATCACATCGTTAAAGACACCTGGAACCTTGCTGTTATCGGCATCTAGAAGCTCGAGGCGTATGGTATGCTTTCCTAGGGAGAGTCCATAAACAAAGTAGGGGCCTACAGAAACGAGGTTTCTGACTGTTTTCCCATCAATTGTTAAACGGATTTTATAGCCATCGGGAGAGGGCATGGCGTTTGTAAGAAGGAAATCTAGTAAAATAGGGGCTTTCTTGCTATAGATGTACGTTCCTTGGGGTTCGTTATAGGTGAGGAAAGGCTGATCGATATCCATCCCAGGCGTTTCTGTTGCTTCTCCATAATAAAATATGCTAACGCCCATGGTGCCTTCATCTTTTAGGCTTTCCCCAAAGGATCTTGCAGGGAAGGCTCTGATCACGTGCTTTCCGGGAGACAGTTCAAAAGGGATATCGAATTCAAGGATCTGGTCGTAGTATTCTTCACTATCATCAATAGAGGTAACAAAGGCTTCATTTAATTCGAAATACGGGTAGTTATCAATCACTACATGTAGGCTTTGTCCGCTTTTATCATTTGATATTTCATGTCTTCTTGGAAAATCGCTGTCTGTTCCTAAAGGATAGCCTTCGAGAAATACTTGAATGGCAACAGGGGATCCTCCTTCCACTTCTCCATCTTTCGGAAACACAATATGTGTTTCTATATGATCGCCTTCAGGTGTGGGTTCAACTCCTACAACACGGATGTTACTAGTGTTTGCTTTATGCGGTTCGATTTGTGCAGCAAAGAGAGTTAATAAAGGGAGAAGGGCTAGGGCAGATGAGATATAGACCTTTTTCATAAAGCTCCTTTAAAATTATTTTTATACATTTATCTTATATTTACCTTATTTGCTTGATTGATTCAAGATAATATATTAGTTATTGTGTATGGATATAACTGTTTTTCTTGTCCTTATTATCTTGCTCGGTCTTTTGTTTGATTATACAAATGGCTTTCACGATGCTGCTAATGTAGTATCCACAGTGATTGCAACGCGTGCGCTCACCCCCTTAGTTGCTATTCTTATGGCAGGAGTTCTTAATACAATAGGGGCTACTTTTATTGGAGGCGTTGCACAAACGATATCCTCTGGACTTGTCGATCCTAAAAGTACCACGCAGCTAGTGATTATCGCAGCTCTTTTTGGGGCCATCGTCTGGAATTTTATCACCTGGTACTTTGGTATTCCAAGTAGTTCTTCCTACGCTCTTGTAGGAGGTCTTGTAGGCGCTTCTTTTGCGCATGGGGGTAGCTCGGTGATCCTTTGGGATGGAGTGATCTTTAAAGTTCTCATTCCTATGGTTATTTCTCCACTCATTGGCTTTTTCTTAAGCTTTGTATTGATGCGCGCTCTTTATGTTTTTATTCCTTTTTTTGCGCGCCGTAGAGCGCAGAAAGTGTTTAAATATGGACAGATTTTATCTTCAAGCATGATGGCTTTGGCTCACGGGCTTAATGATGCGCAAAAAAGCATGGGGATAATCACTCTTGGACTTTTTGCCTCAGGGGTAGTGATGACAATGCATATTCCTTTATGGGTTATTCTTGCATGCGCAATCACTATAGGAATAGGCACAGCCACAGGAGGCCTAAGAATCATTAAGACGGTAGGCTTTGAGATCACAAAGATTGAGCCTATGCAGGGATTTGCCTCAGAAATTAGCTCCTCTTTCGTCATTCTTTTCGCAAGCTTTTTGGGAATGCCTCTTAGCTCTACACACATCATTGTAGGAAGCGTTACAGGAATAGGCTCTGCTAAAGGCTTTTCCTCAGTGAAGTGGAAAGTCACCCATAAACTCATCATGGCCTGGATCCTCACCCTTCCTGGCACCGCCGCAGCCTCATACGGCATCTACAAAATGACAAGCTACTACTTCTAAAGCATAAAAGAAAAACAGAAGAGAGGTTTTTTTCTCTCTCTTTCTTCCTCTGTGGTTTCTTGTCTCTGTGGTTAATTTCTTTGCTAAGGCGAGGGGGCCAAAAGACTTGCATTTTTTTAACCACAGAGACAAGAAACCACAGAGGAGGAAAGGGAGAGAGAGAGAAAAACCTCTCTTCATATTTTTTTAGGGGAGCATAGCGCCAGCTTCTATGTGGATGGCGAGGTGGTCTTTGAAGTTTGGGAGGGCGAAGGGGGAGGTGATAAAGACTTGGCCAAGCTCTTGGATTTCGTCTTGGAAGAGGTTTTGTCTTTTCCCATCGAGGTGCACTCCAAAGTCGTCGATGCTCATAAGGGGAGGCGCCTCTACGATGTTTCTAAGCCTTCCCCATTCTGCAAGGCGAAGGGCGCCAATGGCGCATCGTTTTTGTCCTTCGCTAGAGAAAATGCGCGCCGGCCTCTGATCGATGCATATTTCTATATCGTCTCGATGCGGACCTACAAGGGTATTGCCAAGATGCATCTCTTTGGATCTTTGTTTTTTATATTGCTCTACAATAGAAGGAATCTCTTTAGAAGTGCAGACGGGTTGATAGAGAAGATCTAAGGTTTCTCCTTGAGGAGATAGGCGCAGCATCCAATTTTTTAAAGGCTCATCAAGCTCTTTAATGGCAATTTCTCTTTTCTCTGTGATGTAGCTAGCTGATAGAGAGAGTGCTTCTTCCCAAACATCTATCCCTTCCATGCTTTTTTGTCTAAGCAGGCAATTTCTTTGTTTAAGCGCTTTATAATAGCGCACAAGATGATGAATATAAAGAGGATCGACTTGCGCAATATGCATATCGAGAAATTTGCGCCTTATAGAGGGAGATCCTAAAATGAGGGCTACATCTTGTGGCGTATATAGAACAGTTGGAAGAAGTCCTAAAAGCTGAGAAAAGTTGCTGTAATACGTTTGGTTATATTTTACCTTTTTGATTTTCCCATCAAAAGAGACGCTGACTTCTTGGGGAATTCCCTCTTTTTCAAAATGCGCTTCTAGGTAAAAATGAGGTTTGCCATGTTGGATCAGTTCTGTCGGGTGCGAGGAGCGAAAGGATCTGCCTGTGCTTAAAAAGTAGATGGCTTCTAATAAATTGGTTTTCCCTTGAGCGTTTAATCCATGGATAAGATTGGCTTTGGGATGAAAAGAAATTTGCGCATTTTCAAAGTTGCGAAAATTGCGCAAATAAAGATGGATTAACTTCATTAGTCTTCAAGTCTCATGGGCATAAGGACGTAACTTGCTGTGGAGGAGTCGGTGATGAGCCCTGGGGTATAAGAATCTACTACATCAAGCTGAACCGTTTCATCTTTAGTGTGGCGAAGTACATCGAGGAAATAAAGGGGGTTCAGTGCGATATCGAGTTTTTCTCCTGAATAATTTACAGGCATGCTCACTTTTCCCTCTCCAATTTCCGCATTTGCAGCGCTTATATGAAGAGTTCCCTCTCCAAACGAAAATTTGGCAGCACTTTTAGAATCTACCATCAGGAGTCCTACTTGGCGAAGAAGGGCGGAGAGCTCTTCTTTATGTAAAGAAAGAGAGTGCTCTCTCTTTTTAGGAATAATCGAATTGATATCGGGGTATTCTCCTACTAGAAGCTGGGAAATAAGAATCATGGAATCGGTTTCGATGGCAATTTTATCGTGTGTTAAAGTCACTTTGCATGGGTCTTCTTTAGCTTCAAGGGTTTTTATAATTTCTTCTACAGCTTTTAAAGGAAGAACGTATGATTTTGGCTCCGAGATAGCTTGTTCAATGTTCGTATAGAGTTTTGCAAGTCTTTTCCCATCTGTTCCAATAAAAGTGAGTTGCTTTCCTTCTCTATGAAGAAGCATGCCTGTAAAAATGTGGCGGCTTTCATCGCGAGCAATTGCAAAAGCTGTTCTTGAGAGCATTTCTTTTAAAAGGGATGCTGAAATAGAAAATCCCTCTTCTGTAGAAAGATCTGCAATGCTTGGATATTCATTTTTATGTACCCCTTGGATTTTAAAATGGGAAGCTCCCGCATTTAAGTAAGCAACTTCAGGTGAGATGGCGTGAAGCTCTACTTGAGGCGCTGTGAGCTCTCTTACAAGCTGGAAAAATTTTTTAGCGGGAAGCGTGATGCCTCCTTCTTCAAGAATTTTACAAGGAGCATAAACGCGCATACTAACAACTAAATCAGTAGCTGTTATGACAAGTTCATCATTTTGCGCTTCAATAAGAACGTTATTTAAGATGGGCATAGAAGGCTTTGCAGGAACAATGCCTTGGATTTTTCCAATAAGTGTGGCAAGTTCAGCACGTGAGATGATAAATTTCATAAGTATTCTCCTTTGCATGTAAAACTCAACATCGTAGCGAATCTTCCCCGATTAGTCAATAAGCTCTTGTATTTTTTACCACAGAGAAAAATTCCTCTCTTTCCCCTCCTTTTCTTCCTCTGTGGTTTCTTGTCTCTGTGGTTAAAAAAATGCAAGTCTTTTGCAAGCTTTGAGCTTAGCTAAGAGATTAACCACAGAGACAAGAAACCACAGAGGAAGAAAAGGAGGGGAAAGAGAAAAAAATCATCTCTCTTCGTTTTGGTTATGTTTACTTTTATTGTGGTTTTATTTATGATTTATATAAAAAAACGGAATAAAAATTATGGTGATTAATTCTTTTTGTAATGATTTTCAGAAGTCTTTTTATACAAATGGGTTAGATGACTGGAAAGGCTCTACTTTTTGCATTCCCTACGCAGTTGGCCGCCATACCGAAGCTGTATTGCCCTCTATTGTTGCGCACGTTGTAAATGTACCTGTTGCTATGCTTATAGGTGTTGTTAGAGTGGTTATGGGAATTGCGATTGCCTTTTTTGGAACCATTTATGCATGTTTTAATTCTTTTAAGGAAAAAGAAATCAGCCCCCATATCATGAAGTGGGCTCTTAAAGGTTTTGCTCAAGTAGTAAGAGGGGCTTTAGAAGCAAGTTATATAGGAGCTGCTCTTCTTTACGGACTACAAGGCGATCCTCTGCTAAGAGAGGCTACCGATCTTTCATAGAGCGGTCGATCTCTCGCTTTTGCTCTTTTTCTTTAAGACTAGCGCGCTTATCGTAAGATTTTTTCCCTTTTGCTGTGGCAATTTTTACTTTTACAAGTCCATTTTTTAGGTAGAGGGCAATAGGAATTAGGGTGAGGCCTCTTTCTTGCGCAACTTTTGCTAGTTTGGCAAGTTCTCTTTTATGCAAAAGAAGCTTTCTTTCCCGCTTTTCTTCGTGGTTAAAAACGCCTCCAAAGCGGTAGGGCGCAATAGAAGCATTTTTTAAATAAGCTTCTCCCTTAGGGTTGATCGTAATATAGGCATCTAGAAGGTTGCCTCCACCATCTCTAAGAGATTTAATCTCTGTTCCGACAAGAATAATGCCGGCTTCAAATGTCTCTAGGATTTCATAGTCGTGGAAGGCCTTTCTATTGACTGTTAAGTCGCCTTCTTTACTTATCTTCTTAATCATTTCTTACCTGTTACCTGCCAAAAAAGGACTGTCCAAAAGGCGTTACTAAAAAGGCGGGTTTCCCATCAATTTCTCCTTTAGCGACCATTCCGGCTTCAAAAAGCCATTCGAAGATGATTGCTTTAATAAAGGATTTTTCCTCATCTGTGTATTCGGGAAGTGTATATTTCCATGTTCTTCCCCCCTTTTTTAACATGATGGAGGAACCTTCGTTTAAAGGAGCTAGTACTCCCTTAATGAAATCGTCAAAAAGAACCCATCCTTTTGTTAGTACTCTTATAATACTTTTCTCGGCTTCTCGGATATTCTTTTCTGTAAAAAGATGAGAAGGGAAGGCATAAGAAAGGATTCTATTTAAAGGGTGGCGGTAAATGCAAAGAGCTCTATTTTCAAGAGGCATGTCAAGCCAGTCATTGGCTGCATCAAGAGCGTAAAGTCTTCCGTCTATGATATCGGCAAGTTTTAGTAGGCGAAGTTTTGCAATGAGATGTTTTATGTAATTTTCATCGATTCCAGGGCATTTTGAAAGAAGCATTTTGTAAGTTTCAGGTTCAAGCTGCACATCCGTTTTTTGAGATATAGAAACTTCTAATGGACTTTTTTTCATCAGCTGTAAAAGAGTGCTCATGTCTTGAATAAAGGAGAATGGTCTTGGAGCTTCAAGGGTATTTTTTGCGGAGGGGGTTTCTGTGTTTTTGAGGAATTGAAGATATTCTCTCCATTCATGAAAAGGCGTTACAATTTCTTTCCAGGTATTATTGACTTTTTCATACCCTAGGCAACAGACAAAATTAAATTCTAAAAGCAATAAATATTCTTCGAATTTCTCTCTAGAAAGATTGTATTTTTCAATAAGTGTAGAAGAAAATATTTTAAGCTCATCGGATTCGTAAACTTCTTTTAGGATGCTATGCAAAATGGGATCGGGGAATTGGATCTCCATGAGGTAGCGGCGAAAAATTTGAGGGGTAAGGAGATATTTTTCTACAAGGGATTCAAAGATATTATTTGATGTTCTAGGAATTGCATACCATAGAGGAAGGGCCTGGATAGGGACTTTCTTAAGTAAGCTCTGAAGCAGCTCCATTCCCGGCTCATATTCTTCATCAAATTTAAGAATTTGCGCTTCGTAGTACTTGCGCATGTCCTTATCAACCGTGATGAGGTCTTGATTGTAGCTTAGAAGCCCTGTTTTGCTAAATTTTTCTAATATAGGAAAAAGCTCATCTTCTTCAAGGTCAACACTTTTTGCAAGTTTTTTAACGGGAATGCTTAAAGAGCTATAAATAATTTCTTCCATTACTTCGAGGTCTATATCGGAAAAATGAGCCATAAGAAGGCGATTTTCGATATCCTTTTGGTAGGGATAATCTGAAAGTGTAATTTTATTTTTACGTGGAGAGTTAACGTCGAGCATCTTTTTCCTTAATTTACCCTTAGAGGATAACCTATTTTTTGATTTGTGACAAGAAAGAGTAAAGAAAAAGAGAAGAAGTAACAGAGAGGGGTTAAAATTTTTTCTTCTCTCCCTCTCCCCCTTCCTCTGTGGTTTCTTGTCTCTGTGGTAAAAAAAAATGCAAGTCTTTGCTTAGCTTAAGCTTAGCCAAAGAATTAACCACAGAGGGAAGAAACCACAGAGGAAGACCGAGAGAAGAAAAAGAGATTTTTAACCCTCTCCGTTTATCTCTTTTGAAAGCTGGTACAAAATGCGTCTTTGAGGTATTTTTCTCGTAATTAACTTCAGAAAAAGGATTTTATGAGCAAGCCTAAATACGACCATGAGCGCATTGAGAAAAAATGGCAGAAATACTGGGAAGATCATCAAACATTTAAGTCTGATGTAGATAGAAGTCGCCCTAAGTACTATGTTTTAGATATGTTCCCCTATCCCTCAGGGGCAGGGCTGCACGTAGGCCACGTGACAGGATATACAGCAACAGATATTTTAGCCCGCTATAAAAGACAAAAAGGATTTAATGTGCTTCATCCTATGGGATGGGATAGCTTTGGTCTTCCAGCTGAACAATATGCCATTCGTACAGGTACGCACCCAGCTGTTACAACCCAAAAAAATATCGATACCTATAGAAGGCAGCTAAAGTCTTTGGGTTTTAGCTACGATTGGTCAAGAGAGATTGCGACAAGTGATCCGAGCTATTATAAATGGACGCAATGGATTTTTACGAAGCTTTATGAAAAAGGGCTTGCCTATGAAGCTGATGTGCTTGTGAATTATTGCCCTGCTTTAGGAACTGTCTTAGCGAATGAAGAAGTAGATAATGGCCGCTCTAAAGAAGGGGGTTATCCTGTTGAAAGGCGCCCTCTTAAACAGTGGATGCTTAAAATTACCGCGTATGCCGATAGACTTATTGAAGATTTAGCTTTGATTGATTGGCCAGAGCACCTAAAAAAACTCCAAATTCATTGGATCGGAAAAAGCGTTGGAGCAAAAGTTTTTTTTATAGAAGAAAAATCGAAAAAGGAAATTCCTGTTTTTACAACATGTCCTCATACGCTTTTTGGGGTAACTTATTTGGTTCTAGCTCCTGAGCACCCCCTTGTTGCGCAAATTGTTACAGAAGAGCAGAAAGAGGCGATTGCTGCTTATAAAAAAGAGGTAGCTTCTAAAAGTGATTTAGAGCGCACCGATTTAAACGAAAAGAAAACAGGGGTGTTCACAGGCGCGTTTGCGATAAATCCAGTGAATAATGAGCAAGTTCCTATTTGGATTTCTGATTATGTATTAGCCGGTTACGGCACAGGCGCTGTGATGGGCGTTCCTGCGCACGATGAAAGGGATTTTGCTTTTGCTAACCTCTTTGGCCTTCCTATAAAAGCTGTCATTGACCCGGATGTTGAAAAATACCCGGATTTAATTCCTGAAGGGTTAAAAGCGCAAGATGTCAAACTAGAAGTCCTTGCAGGAAAACGCTACTGGATGGAAGAGGGAGTGCAGATTAATAGTAGCGGATCTGATTTCTCTATTAATGGTCTTAACATCTCTGATGCTAAAGAAGCTGTTATTGCCTGGCTAGAAGAGCATAAAAAAGGGGAGAAGAGCATTAATTACAAGCTTAGAGACTGGCTTTTTTCTCGTCAGCGCTATTGGGGAGAACCTTTCCCTATTCTTCATTTCGCAGATGGAACAAAAAGAGTGTTGGGATTAGATGAGCTTCCTCTTTGCCCGCCTGAGGTGAAAGATTTTAAACCCACAGGAACTGGAGAGAGCCCTCTTGCTACGCAAAAAGATTGGGTAGAAACACTTGATCCTAAAACAGGGAAACCTGCCAAAAGAGAAACCAACACAATGCCCCAGTGGGCAGGTTCTTGCTGGTATTACTTGCGTTTTTGCGACCCTTTAAATAAGGAATCGGCCTGGGATAAGGAGGCCGAAAATTACTGGATGCCGGTTGATCTTTATGTAGGGGGCATTGAACATGCGGTGCTTCATTTGCTTTATGCTAGATTTTGGCATAAGGTTCTTTACGATTGCGGCCTTGTTTCTACCCTAGAGCCTTTTGAGACGCTTCGCAACCAGGGTCTTGTGATAGCAAAATCCTTTCAACATCCAGGAGGAGGTTACGTATCTCCTGAAGAAGTAGAAGAAAAAGAAGGAAAATATTTCCAGAGAGGAACAGGAGAGCAGCTGATTTCTCAAGTAGAGAAGATGTCTAAGTCAAAACTCAATGGAGTAACACCTGATGAGATGCTCGAAGATTTTGGCGCTGATTCCTTGCGCCTTTATGAGATGTTTATGGGTCCTTTTGATAAAGAAAAGCTTTGGAATAGCGACGCTGTGAGTGGCTGCCGCAGGTTTTTAAACCGCTTTTACGACTTGATTGTCTCTGATAAGGTATGTGAAGAAGATGAAAAAGAAGCGCTAAAGCTTGGCCACCGCCTTGTGCATGCAGTAGAAAAAGATATTGAAGGGATGCAGTTTAATACAGCCATCTCGAAAATGATGGAGTTTTTAAATGCTTTTGCTCCGCTTGCCAAGTACCCTAAAAATGTGCTTAAAATGGCAACGCTTTGTCTAGCTCCCTTTGCTCCTCATATTGCTGAAGAGGCGTGGGAACATTTAGGAGGAGAGGGGAGTTTATCGACAACGCCCCTTCCTAAGGTAGATCCGGTATATCTTGAAGATGATATGGTGATGTATGTAGTTCAGGTAAATGGAAGACTGCGCGGCAAATGGCTTTTACCTAAAGATAAAACAAAAGAAGATCTTTTAGTTTTTATTAAAGATCAGCCTAATATTGCTAAGCATATTACAGGAGAGATTGAAAAAGTTGTTTACGTTCCTAATAAACTTTTAAACCTTGTGATTCCTCATGTTTAGTTTTTTTTACGATTTAGTGCTTTTTTTAGTAGGACTTTTAGCTTTGCCTAAACTTCTTCTTGATGCATGGCGGCATGGAAAATATAGAAAAAGCATTAAAGAAAGGCTCGGAATGCATCTCCCTTCTCTTTCTAAAGGAGAGCATCCGCTTATTTGGATCCATACAGTATCTGTTGGAGAGACAAGAGCTGTGATCCCTCTTTTTTATGAGATAAAAAAGGCCTATCCTTTAGCGAAAGTCATTATCTCTACGACAACAGAAACAGGGCAGTTAGAAGCGAGAAGAAGCATGAAAGAGGCCGATGCCCATTTTTTTCTTCCCCTAGATTTTTCCTTTCTAAGCAAAAAAGTGGTGAACAAATACCAGCCTGATATGCTGATTTTGGTAGAAAGCGATTTTTGGTATCACCTTCTTAAATACACAAAAAAAAGAGGGGGCAAAGTTGTTCTTGTTAATGGGAAAATCTCGGAGCGCTCTTTTAAACGCTTTAAGATCTTTTCCTTTTTAGCAAAGCGCCTTTTTTCTCTTTTCGATCTTTTCTGTGTGCAGAGCCCTCTATATGCAAACCGTTTTTTTGCATTAGGCGTCCCTAAGGAAAAAATTCATAGCACGGGGAATTTAAAATTTGATCAATCCGCAAAGGGGCTAAATCCAAACGAAATTGCCGCATGGAAAGACTCCTTGGGTATTAAAGAAGACGATCTTGTGCTTACAATAGGCTCTACGCACGATCCTGAAGAAGAAGAGCTTCTTTTAGCTTTAAAGCCTCTTTGGGAAAAAATCCCTCACTTAAAAGTGCTCATTGTGCCTCGCCATCCTGAGCGCTTTATAAAGGTTGCAAAGCTTCTTCAAGACAAAGGCATTCCGTTCATTAGCTATTCAGAGAAAGAGAAAAAAACAACCGAAGAAAAAGTCATCCTTATCGATGCTATGGGGCTTTTAAACATTTGCTACCAGCTTGCCGATGTAGCTATTGTTGCAGGAAGCTTTACAGACAAAGTAGGCGGGCATAATATTTTTGAGCCTGTAAACTTCTCCACCCCTGTTCTTTTTGGCCCGCACATGCATACCCAACAAGACCTAGTTAGCCTCGTTTTAGAGGCCAAAGCTGGCCTTCAAGTGACCTTAGAAACCTTGCCGAGCATCCTCTTGAACCTCCTTGAAAACCCCGTAGAAAGAAAAAAAATAGCTACTTTTTGTGAGGAACTAGCAGAGGGTTCTAGAGGCTCAACCTCAAGAACTTTCGAAATAATAAAAAGAAGGTTGTGAGTAAATAAGGCATTTGCTAATATCTTGCTCGATTTCGATAACAAGTCTATCGCGGGGTGGAGCAGTGGTTAGCTCGTTGGGCTCATAACCCAAAGGCCGGAGGTTCGAATCCTTCCCCCGCTATTTTTACATGATAACGCTGATTCCTTTATTATGCTCCTCCTTCTCAGCGCTTATTCCGATTCTCGATGGCGGCATAGCTCAGTTGGTTAGAGCAACGGAATCATAATCCGTGGGTCGTTGGTTCAAATCCGACTGCCGCTATTCTCTTAAATTCCATAGACAAAAAATAGAAAGTTTTCGACCCAAATAGGGTTCAATTTTTCGCCTATTTTTCTAAAATGGGGGACTGGCGGGGGAAATGGTTGCAGTAAATGCCAACTGATTACAGTTCAAAATTCTTTCATAAAAATGCTGTCCTAGTGTAAGATCTGTGTATCTGAAAAATAGACTTTGAATCTTATGCCGATAGAGACAATCACACCCGAAGAGCTGAAATCGTTAAGTGATGGAAGGTTAGTTGATGCAACCGTGTTGCATCGTGAAGGGAGATTTGATTCAGCTTATTATCTTTGTGGATATGCAGTTGAGTTGGCTTTAAAGAGAAGAATATGTCTTACATTAGGATGGAAAGATGGGTATCCTAAGAAAAAATTCGAAAATTTAGCTTCTTTTAAAACTCACAAGCTGGAAATTTTATTGCACTTATCAGGATTTGAGGAGAAAGTAAAGAAGGATTACCTTTCTTTTTGGTCTGTGGTAGTTGAATGGGATCCTGAAGTAAGGTATTCTTCTCAGGATACAGATCAACAAACGGCTGAGGTGATGTTAGCCTCTACAAAAGCTCTATTGGAAGTATTATGAAAGATATCTTGGAAAAGTTGAAAGTAGCACTTAAAGAATTAGAAAATGAGAATGGAGATGTTTTTCTCTTTGCTCTTTTTCTTAGAGAACAAACTTTTGGTAAGTGGGATCTTCTTATCTCGGCTCCATGGCTAGATTCTCGCATTCTTAGTTCTTACGATAAGGTTGCTAAGAGAGTTCAAGAAAATCTCGACAAAAGCGAAATGACCGAGCTTGCAAGGATTGCTATTTTAAATGTTGATGACCAAGCTGTCACTTTTTTGCAAAATCTTTATTCTGTGCCAAATGGCTCCTTTATTGAAGTTGCAAATTGTGAGCCTCTTACTGATAGGTTTGGTTTTACGATTAAGCGTGCTTATGTTCTAAGATGCATAGGAGGCAAACTTAAGGAAACCTCACAATCTCAGTGATCGGTTTTATTGCAAAGGGTTGGTAGATGGACATGGATTTTATCTCTATCCTGTAGAAAGCGAAAGGCCCCAAGGTTTCCTTTGGAGCCTAGCGCCGGCGGGGTAGTCCCAACCCACTTATGACCCTATTCTAACTATATTAACCATTTTCTAACAAGACTAGACTTTGCGTGGCACCCTAGTCAAAGCTTTTAACAATATAAAAGCCTTTCTTGTTTTTTGGGGTTCTAGTATAGTTTTTATTTTTATGTGCTTTATTTATCTGTATTAGTAATCTACGAACCACTTTAAATTCTTCAGATGGTAGGTTGATATGCTAAGATGGATTTTTTTAATAGCGCTTTTAGGAATTGGTACCCCTTGTTTTTCTGAACAAATTGCGCAGGGTGCGCACGAAACGAATTTACATGATGAGGGCTTGGCCTTAGTATATGTTGGATGTGGTAATGAAAACCTATTGTCTCACAACTATGTAGCTGCTTTAGAAGATTTTGGGAGAGCCTCTTCTCTTCTTAAAAAATTGGAACAGCCTTGCCCTGAGTTGGAGTTTTTAATTTTCTTTGGAAAGGCAATCGCCTATGACAATTTAGAGTTAAAAAATGAGTGTCAAAATGCTCTTGTGTCTCTATTTCTCATCCTAAATGATGGGGAAGGTATGGACGATGAGTCTGAAACTAATGGCTCAGATGTTCAAGCACGAGCAGAATATGAGGAAGCAGACCAAATTATGAAGAGATTAGCGATGCAGGCTCCTACTTTTAGTGTGCGCAGCTTGCTTTTATCTGTTGTTGATGAAATGTCTGAACATTTATTGCCTTTGTTTAAAATTGCTAGTCCTGCTCCTTTGGGGCAAAATGACTGGCAATATGATAACAATTATGCAATATCCGGTGAGTTATGCAAGTCTCATTGGCGGAAAAGAATGGAACAGATAGCTAAAAGAATTTATACTTTTGTGATTAAGGCCAAAGAGGTTTGGGATTTCATAAAAGAAATAGACGAAACTATAAGAAGAGGTTAGGGAAGTTCTATGAAAACAGTTGTAAAGTCTTTTACTATTCTTGGAATGCTCGCGAGTGTCGTTATTTATGCAGAGGGTGGGCATCATTGCTTAGAAAGAGAGAATCCAAACCATTTCTATTTTGGGCCCGAGTTTGTAGGGCTGAGTCTCAATACTCATGTGCAAGATATCAAAGTGGACGGAACGCGTTTTTTTTGGGGACTCGGTCTAGGATACGAATACCTTAAGCCGGATGCTGTTTACTTTGGTATTGATATTCTTGCTATAAGTTCAGAGGTGGACTTCAATGCTTCTAGCCACGACCATAGTTTATCATGGCATGAGGCTGATAAAGGATTTGGTAATTTAGAAGTGCGTCTTGGGTTAACCTTAGCTCCCATGGACTGGATGGTCACCCCCTTTTTAGGAACGGGCATATATGATATCTATGCACTGGATCATCACAATAAAGAGGGTTTTAAAGAGGATCTTCCCTATGTCACAGGAGGCCTGAATTCTCGGTATGCTTTTAATTGTACGTTTGAGCTGGGACTGAACTTAAAGGTTCTTCGCACATTTAGCGCAAAGCAAACTTTTAGATACTCAGCCGGCACATTTACCACCCACAACAATACATGGGGCGGAGAGATCGGCGTACCTTTTGATTGGCATATTGGGTGCAGCAAAAAATGGGACATTCAGCTTGAGCCCTATTTTCTGACTCTCAATTTCTCAGGAACCCAAAACGTCTATGGAACCCGCTTACTCTTTGGCTACCGCTTCTAAAGGGTAGCCCCTTCCTCGCCAAGTTATACCCAAACAATCTCAAAAGTCGGCCAAGGGACGGGTTCAAAGCGCCTAAAATCGACGATCGTAAATGACCCTGTATTACTATAATACAGAGTCATTTACGAAGCCTGCGGTCGTCGATTTTCGGCAGCTCCTGTTTGGGGTGCTTGCGAACAATACTTATGCTTGGGCTATGCCGATAGAGTCCAAGTTGCTGCTAATGAAGGATTTACAATAAAAACTCAGATAGGCGAACCAGGAAATGATCGCTGGACTAAAGCTAAAATAATTTCTTATATTGCTTTACCCGTACTCCCTTTTGCTGCATTGGCAATTTGTGGTTTCGCTAGGCTGATCTATTCACACGACCCTTTATACAGTTCAACTAAAAAAGCTTTAGGCTTAGAGCAAAAAATTGACGCCTTTAAGCAAGAGCATGAACAAACTATCCGTTATCATGCGGAAAAAACGACCTTTCCAAAAGTCGATGTGTCTTTAGACATTTTTCCTAATATCGACGATTATTCATGCCTTACCTGGATGCATGGGACAAAAGCACTAGTAATCAAATTAGCATGTGAGCATACCCAAGGAGAATTGCGTCCTTTGGGAGAATTGAAAAGACAAAACACTCCCCTTAGCACGGGTACATTAGATGCTGGCGCGACTTCTCAGGGAGTTAATCAACATTCTCTTTCAGGGGTGTCTCTGCAAGATGCGTATAGCAGCATCCTCTATGCATGTACATGCCCACCTGACCTGAATTGTGAAATCTCTCTTTATCGTAGTTTATTAACCCCGAATTACAAAGAAATGCCTATTGATTCAGAAAGCTTAGGGCATAGATTACGAATGATACGAGATGTACTTCCAAGACAAGTAGAAGCCTTACGTCGCGTCCAAAGAGAAAACTCAGATTTGTTCAGACAAGACCAACCACTATTTCTGGAAAAAATCAAAGAAATAGAGCTTTTCTTAAGGGCTATTTTTGAAACACAGCCTGAATGCATTTTCAATTGGCATGATCTTTATCACCCAAATAATTTCCATAATTTTTTAATTGCTTTTGAAGAGTTGAAAAATCTTGTGCACAATCCGCTTCAAGGCTGCCCGTCACCCCCTAGCGATAGACATTTAGCAACTATTCCTATCGTTATTGCCTCTTTTACCAAACAAGGTATTTCTATAGGGAGCGAAAAGCTCTATCCCGGCAATTTGCTTTTAGGAAGAGACCTTCAAGTGATTTTTACTCAAGATGAGCACATTGCAACTGTGCAGACGCTAGTTAGTCAACATCATTTGTCTATAAAAGTCGATTCTTTCACCAAATTAAAACAAGCCTCTTCAGTTTTAAATCCAAGGTGCAGCTCTTAGAAATGTATTGCAGCTAGAGGCATTGAAATTCGTTTTGTCTTCCATTTTTATGAGGTATTTGGATAGTATTCTTCTATCTAATGAGAGGGTTTTTCATGAAAATATTTGCGCTTTTGGTTTTTTTTGGTTCTAGTGTAGCAGCTTTTTCGCAAACACAGGCTTTAAGTCAGCTTGTATATGAAATTCGTGATCCTCAAACAGATGCGCTTCATTTTCGTGAAGCACTTGTTACTATTGGGGAGTATTTAGCTTTAAATGTCTTAAATGAGCTTGATACGAAGGAAGCTTCTATTTTGACCTTAACGGGATTGGAAGCTAAACACGAGCTTGTTAATGAAACACCTGTTCTCGTGACGATTTTACGTGCAGGCCTTCCTCTTAATGAGGGTGTGCTTAAGGTTTTTCCTCAGGCAGAAGTGGGGTTTCTTGCCATGTCGCGCAATGAAGAAACTTTAAAAGCTAAGCTTGATTATACAGCCCTTCCCGATTTAAGAGGACGATCTGTAATCCTCTCTGATACGATGCTAGCTACAGGCGGATCACTCATTGATGCTATTCAAATCATTGAACAGTATGGACCAAAGAGAATTTTTGTTATTGCAGCCATTGCCTCAGAACCTGGGATTGCACGCATTTTAGCGTATAATCCTCATGTTAAGATCTTTGCAGCAGCCATAGACCCTTGGTTAAATGATAAAGGATATATCCTCCCGGGCTTAGGGGATGCTGGAGACAGATGTTACGGGAAAAAGTTTTGCCTTCATGAGCCCTATTGAAAAACAGGATCTCCCTTGCCAATAAACTCAATTTTGTAGTATAAATTATTTTAATAGTGTAGATATGCGGGGAGGCATCTATGCGTAATGCTCGAAAACATTGGTTTTTTTGGTTAATTACAGGATTAATTCTTGGGGCAGCAATTGTTTTTGGGATTTTTAAAGCTCAAGAGAGAAACAATCCTAATTATGCTCAAGCTGGATTTGGTCTTGATTTAGGGCCATTAGAAATAGATTTTGGATCTCGCGATTATTACTATGCAGATCCCTATGCTAATTGTTACTACGGGAACGATGGCTATTACTATTGTGATAGTTACAATTATGGTTCACCTTACTATTACGGATATCCAAATTCTTACAACTACGGAAATCGTGGGTATTATCGTAACCATCATAACTATCATAACCGCCATAATCGCTAAGGGGACAAAATATGTATAAGATTTATTTATTAGCTGCGGCTGTAGGAGTTTTATTTTCTGCATGCTCAAATGATAATCAAAATTCAAGACAGTATTCAAATGAACCTTGCCCTCCAGGCTATAACTGTCCTCCGCCACGTTATCAGAATGCTCCTCCTAGAAGAGCTGATGCTGGGCGTTGGGAAGGCCCTGGTTGTTATAGAGCCAATTCATGGTTCGAATCAGAAGAGGAATTTAATGATTGGCAAAATCAAAACCGCGAAAGAAGTGTTAGCTTTTGGAATAAAGGAAAAAATAAACAGAATAATAATACAGAAGGGAACACGCAAAATAATGCTGCGGAATAACTTACAAAATCCGCAGTTTTGATTTGGAATGATGCTTTGATGGTCTCATCATGATCTCTTCAAGTGCTCTTGCTGCCCTAGGATGTCCTTGTCTTAGGGCTAGCTCTAAATAATGCGTAGCGTCTTCCTCAGAAGCTAGAACCCCTATTCCTTTATAGTAAGAAATTCCTAGATTGTATTGTGCTTCTGGATTGCCTTGCTCTGCAGCTATTTGGAAATAGTGTACTGCTTCTTTTTCCGATCTAAGGATCCCTTTGCCTGTTAATAAGCAGACTCCTAAATTATATTGGGCCTCAGAAATGCCTGCAGTAGCAGCTATTTGGAAATAGTCAGCTGCACGCTCATCGCAAGGTTCAACAAAGAAGCCAAAAGTGAAATAGCATCCTAGCATATAGATAGCGCGGGAATGCCCTTGCTGTGCTGCTTTTTGAAAATAATGGTAGGCTTTTTCATAGGACTGCAGAATGCCTGTTCCTTCATGTAAACAAATTCCTAGGTTATACTGCGCTTTAGGATGGCCTAAATCGGCAGCTTCCTTTAAATGGACAATCCCTTTTCCAAGAGAATATTCCGCCCTATTTCCCTCTAGATAAGAAATAGCCTTCTCATACGCGTTTTTAGCGTTGTCTTCCATTCTTTCTCTCATAAAATACCCAAGATAGCATACCCTTTCCTCTCATTTCCCACAAATTTTCTCTTCTTTTCCGAGCGGGCATCTGTTAGTGTGCTGATTTTGGAGGGATGATGAAGCTTTATTATGAGGTTGAAGGGGAAGGGGAGCCGCTTATTCTTTTAGGGGGTTATACATGCGATCTAACGCATTTTGATTGCATACGTAAGGACCTTGCTTCTAGCTTCCAGTTAATTCTTCCTGACAATCGAGGAGCGGGCCGCTCAGGTGTTCCTGAAGAGCCTTTTAGCATTGAGCAAATGGCAGATGATATTCTTGAGCTGATTCATACACTAGGCTTAAAAAAGCCTCATCTTTTAGGGCATTCGATGGGAGGCTTTACGGCGCAGTCTTTGGCTGCCCGCTTTGAAAAAGAGATGGGCAAGGTGATATTCTATCAAACATGCTTAAAGATTAGGCCGGTAAGCGGAGCTGCGATGAAGCACACTCTACATTTAAATGAAGATAAGGCGTCTATACGCGCCCAAGCGGAAAGCATCTTACCTTGGTGTTTTTCTAATGCCTTTATTTCAGATCCTAAGTTATGCGAAAGCTTTTTCGATGCAATGGAAAAGCAGCTCTACCCTATTTCTTTAGAAGGAAGAAAAAAGCAATTTAAGGCACTCATCGATTTTGATTCCCACTCTTGGTACCATAAAATCCGCACTCCTTCCCTTGTGCTTTGCGGTAGTGACGATCTGCTGTGCTCAAAAGAGGATTCTCACTTGCTTGCCAAGCATATTCCGGGTGCGAACCTTCACGTGTTTCCTCAAATGGGGCATATGGCTCATATTGAACAGCCCACATCTTTCTGCTCTCTTGTTAGGCAGTTCTTATTATCGAAGTGAGGCACGCTCATTTAGTATTTGCTCAAGTTCTTCTTTTAGGTCTTCTTTAACTTTTGAGATGAGTTTAAGAAAATGTGCAGCCCTTCTTTGTTCCTTGATTGTGCTGGTGGCTAAGCTTTTTCCGTTGCGAAGGCTGGATTTTTTTTCTTCTGTTTTTTTAAGGCTTTTTATTTTTTCTCTTGCGACTCTTCCATCTTCGATGAGGGTAAACAACAAAGGTATTTTTTCTTTGAATAATCGATCTAATTCGGTTTTGCGGTACTCTACACATTCCTTCTTTAAAGCTATTTGGCTGAGCTGTCTAGTTTCTTCTAAACAATTCTCATACTCGCTGTATTGCGACTCTTTTTTTGCAAACACCTGATGATTAATGCTTTGAGTGTTATTGGTGATTTGTGACATAAAAATCCAATATGTTAGTTTGTTTAATTATTAATTATATATTAGTCTTGTTTTTAATTCAATGTTTGATTGCTTTCTTCTGTTTAGATTATTATAATTTAGATTATTTTAAAAATTGAGGTAATTATGTGTCCTGATATTAATTCATTATCGCGTTCATCATTTTCTTCCGATACAACTAGACAGACTGAAGAATCTAGAGAGGATTCAAATACTTCTTCTATAGCCAATGATAACATACAAAATAACACAGACAATCCTAAAGGCTGGAATGAGCGTATTGTGACCCATCGGAATAAATGGGATAATGCCTTTGATGCCAAAATGCCTAATTTTATTGTTCAACAAAAGATTGATGAGCTCGCTATCTATATTCAGGGGAAATTTGCCCCTCTTACTAAATTTAATGAGTGGCTAGATTCTAATGGAGAAGGGAATTGGCATCGTCAATTAGCTACATTTTTGGTTAAGCTTCCTTTGCGCGCAGTGCGCAATATTCTCAATCTTCTTTATAACATTATTAAAGAATTATTTTTTGCGATGTCGCATCCATTAAAAGCATTAAACCATTTAGCGCATTTAATTGTTTCGCTTATTTATGAATTATCCAAACCTGAAACATGGTCGAAAATGGGTGTTGGAATGGTAGGAGCAAGTTTTGGACAAGCTCTAGTTACAGGGAATCCTCTTTCTATTATTGGTTTACTTGTAGGTTCTTCATTGTTAGTTAGCGGCTTGAGTTTTGGTGCTTTAAAAGCGGCATTTAACGCTGAAAAAAGCGAGGGTTTTAGTAAAGCTAAAGCACAGGTTCTTTCTCAATTAATGCAACTTCCAGAAAGCTTCCTTACAGGCTTTTTTATGGGACTTCTTATAGGCGGCATTCAGCGCGCTGCATATGAAAAACCTCAAACACAAGAGGCTAATTATGAAAAAGCAAAACAGTACACCCATGAAACTTTTAATGATCCAAATGTTAAAATTGAAAATATTCAGGTAGATGGAGCTGGTAATGTTGTTGTTAAAGGGGATCTCCCTACTAATTGGAATGACATTCGCTATTCTTTTCAAGTAAGATTAACTCCTTCGGGTATGAGTTGGGAATCGTATGTTCTTAAAATTGGTGATTCTACCTTTAACCAGACTATTCCCTCTGAATTGGTACCTTGGAGTAAAACGGGTATTGAAAGTAGCTTCAGAGAGCCCCTGATTGTTAAACTCCCTCAGGACGGAGCTTTGAACAATATGGGCTTTTTAACAGGAGTCTCTGCATCTAAAATATAACTAACTTTAATTTATATATAGGCGGTTTTATGGTTTTTATTGATTTTGATTCAGCTCAAGCAACTCCTTCTACCGAGATTGTGCATTTAGCTTCTGGAATTGAGGAAAGTGATCCTTCTCTTTATATGCTAGGAACTACAGTTGCGCTTCTTAATCAAGTGAACGAGAGTGCCCTTTCTCTTGTTTCAGAAAATTCTATTTATGAAAGATTAAAGAGGATTAAGAATAACGATAGGGGATTGCCTTCTATTGTTTATGCTATTGGACAAAAAGATTATGAGGTTGTAGAGCTTCTTATTAGATTAGGAGAAACAGGGCTTAAAGGCGTTTCTTTAGCTGAATTATTAGAGGACGCTGAAGCTAGAGGCGATGAAGAACTTGTAACTATCATAAGACAAAATGCGACGCCTTTTATGATTTTTGAGAGTCTTGTAGCTTGTGAAGAAACTTCATTAAAGGCTCTTGCAAAACAAATTAACACATTTTCTGCAGAAGAGTGTTCAAAAGCCTTAATGATTGCTACGTCTAAAAATCATCAGCCTCTTGTGTTGTTGCTTATGTCTATGGGAACAAAACCCTCTCTTTCACATCTAGAGATAGCAATAGATAAAGGTCATGATAAAATTGCCTTTTTATTTATTAATTGTGGGCTAATGCCTGGAGTTAATTTTAATGATCGTTGGTTGCTTCATGCTACAGAAAAGGCAAGCCTTTTTGTTATAAAAAATTTGCTAGAGAAGAATTTAGTTTCTGAAGAAGGAAAACTAAATGCGGAGAAAAAAGCTTATGAGCTTGAAGAATATGATGTTTTAGAAACTCTTCAACAAACAAAACTCTTGGTTCCTCTGGAAAAATTCACTCGTTACTTTAATAACGAACGGAAATGGCCGGCTCTTCATTATGCCATTGATCAAGGGGAATTAGAAGATGCAAAGGCTCTTTTAGAGCAATACCCCGAACAAGCTAATTTATGTACTGTTGGGGTGGAGCTGTGGTATCTGAGAGAAACAGAAAATAGAGATTATCCAACATTTGAGGGGTTAGAGGATGGATATTCTGCTCTTGAGCTAGCTGTTTGCAAAGGGGCTGATGAGGATTTGCTTTTAGCTCTTATTCAAGCCGGAGCAAACCCTAGAGCTGTTCGTAAGGAGTATTTCCATTTTAGCGAAACGATCCCAGGACATTCACAGCCTTCGCGTAAATGGAAATCATATGGTCCGAGTAGTTCTCATTATTTATTCACTCCTCTTTATTTTGCTATAACTAAGAATAATACAGTTGCGGCAAAAGTGCTTTTAGACCAATACGTTGAACTAAGTAATGTTTATTTTATTCGAGATAATTGGCAATTGGCCCCAGATTCCGATCCTCGATTGAGAGAGCCTCTTGCAGTAAGTAAATCTGCTTATGATGTTGTAATTGAATCGGGAAATCAAGAAATGATAAACCTAATTAAAGAGAAAGTTAATTAATATTTTAATTGTGTTTTTATTTTTTGTTTATTATAATTTAGATTATTTTTAAATTGAGGTAATTATGCATTCTAATATTAATTCATTATCTAATTCGTCTTCTTATTCTAACGTAAATAGGCGGAATGAGGAATGTGTCGAAGATTCAAATATTTCCTGTATAGCAAACGATAATATTCACAATAGCACAGATAATCCTAAAGGCTGGAATGAGCGTATTGTGACCCATCGGAATAAATGGGATAATGCCCTTGATGCCAAAATGCCTAATTTTATTGTTCAACAAAAGATTGATGAGCTCGCTATCTATATTCAGGGGAAATTTGCCCCTCTTACTAAATTTAATGAGTGGCTAGATTCTAATGGAGAAGGGAATTGGCATCGTCAATTAGCTACATTTTTGGTTAAGCTTCCTTTGCGCGCAGTGCGCAATATTCTCAATCTTCTTTATAACAT
>JABDCQ010000001.1:75827-112378 GCA_013288075.1 Chlamydiota bacterium
AATGGAGAAGGGAATTGGCATCGTCAATTAGCTACATTTTTGGTTAAGCTTCCTTTGCGCGCAGTGCGCAATATTCTCAATCTTCTTTATAACATCATTAAAGAAATATTTTTTGCGATGTCGCATCCATTAAAAGCATTAAACCATTTAGCGCATTTAATTGTTTCGCTTATTTATGAATTATCCAAACCCGAAACATGGTCAAAAATGGGGGCTGGAATGATGGGGGCAGGATGTGGTCAGGCTTTAGTTACAGGAAACCCTCTTTCTGTTATTGGATTGCTCGTGGGTTCTTTAATGCTAAGCACAGGCTTATGTTTTGGCGCTTTAAAAGCAGCGTTTAATGCAGAAAAAGGCGAGAAATTAAGCAAAGCTAAAGCGCAGGCCCTCTCTCAATTAATGCAACTTCCAGAAAGTTTCCTTACCGGCTTTTTTATGGGACTTCTTGTAGGAGGAATTCAGCGCGCCGTTTATGAAAATAAAGCTGAAATGCACAAGCAAGCTAATTATCAAAAAGCAAAACAATATACTGATGAATTTATGGAAGGCGATTCTGATGTTCAAATTAACATTGAGATAGAGATAGATGGGGCAGGTAATGTTGTTGTTAAACTGGAGTCTTTTTATCCTGATTATAATAGTCGCTATATTTTTCAATCAACCCTAAGTCCAGAGGGCGCTACATTCGAAGGTGGTTCTCTTATTAGTGACGGACAAGTCTACGATCTGGGAGATTTCTGTGGGTTTGACTCTTGGGCCGACTTAGAGATCCAAAGTAGCTTTACGGAGCCCCTTATTCCTACACTTCCTCAGGATGTAGCTTTTAGTAATAGCGGCGCTGTAATGGGAGCATTCCCTTCTCTCCTAGCTTCTAAAGAGTTGGCGTTGTTGCATAACATAGAGAGATAAATTTTTTCTCTTTTCTTCCTCTGTGGTTTTCTTGTCTCTGTGGTTTAATCTTTGGCTAACGCTTGTGTACTCAAGCGTTAGCCAAAGATTAAACCACAGAGGGAAGAAACCACAGAGAAGAGAGAGAGAGAGAGATTATACCCTCTTTGTTATACAACGCTTGGTGAGGAAGAAGAGGGAGAGGATGATGAGGATTGAGGCAAGGCTTGTGGCGATGGGGGAGATGTGGATGGGGAGGATTTCTGAGAATTGGAGGATGTTTAGGGTTGTCGAAACAAACCAGGCTGTAAAGTATCCTACTTGCTCAAAACGGGAGGGCTCAGATTTTCGCGCTTTTGAAAGCATATAGCCAATAATTAGAATGATACATAGATTAACTAACGAAGAGTCTGAGCTATTTAAAAGAAACTCAATAGAAAATAGATTAGAAACTAGAATAAAGATTGTTGTTAAGCCAAGGCCAAGAATGAGGTATTCTTTACGTCCAAGAAGCGCTTTAGGGGCTATCACTTCCCATCCTACAGACGCAGAGTAGACATTTGCGACATTTGCGCAAATAACAGAGAGAAAAATAAAGATAATAAGAGATAAGCGCAGCACCTCACTCGAAGTACCAAGCACAAGCGCTTCATTAATTTCAAAAGCCCCTGTAATGATCGATCCCAAATATAACCCTAGTAAGGCAATAGCTAAACTCACTAACTGAATGACTGTTAAAGCTTTTATAGATGTATGAAGGGATTTACTGTGCCTAAAAAAAGTGGGCAGATCTGAGGTGATTCCTAGATTTGTGATTAATACAAGGGTAAGACCTGCTAAGGATAATCCGGCTGTTGTGATTTCGGGTAATTTAAAAGGGATAATAAAAATCACAGCAATAAAAGCGGCTATAAGAAAAGGAAAAACAAAAGAAGCTAGCTTCTTTAATAGAGTGACCCCTTCCATACAAAGAAAGGTGCTAACAATTCCTACAAAGACACTTATTTGGGTGAATTTATCGATGCTGGGGTTTTCTTCGATGAGTAAAAGATGCGTAAGCGTTTTACTTGCAGCTGTTGTTTGCGCAATAAACCAAGCTAAAGTAGAAATTAAAAGAAAGGCTCCAATAAAATATCCGCCCATATTTCCTAGGTAGACTTTGGCGATATCTAAGGTGCTTTGCCTTTTTTCATAGCTCATCATAATAATGGCTAAACGGATAAACCAGGCAATGGCATTTCCTACAATAATTGTAAGGATAGCCCCATAAAAACTGTTCTGCTCTAAAACAAGAATGCTTGTTGCTAAAATGGGAAGGCTTGTCCAGCCGCTTAGTTGAATAGCGGAAAGCTGCCAAACAGACTGATTCGTATCAGGGAGTTCTACGTGTTTTGCCATCTTTTAAGCCTTGATTCTTAGTTTTGTTTTTATTGCCCAAGTTGTCTCTTCAATAAAAACAACACTCATGAAAAAGAGGACGCTAGCTCCGACGCCACTTAATAAAGACTCAAAATTTTCTGAGGGCCCTCTACTTTCATAAATGGTTGCTACTACGCACCCAAAAATCCAAGCGGCTAAATTCAAGGTTTTCTCAAAGGGCCTTGGCCTATGTTGAAGAGTTATGCGCATAAGGTGCGCCATGAGTAAAACAGCACCTAGAGAGGCCATGTAACAATTCGTGAGCCTTTCGAAAAAAAGAACAGGAGAAGAGATCTGTAAAAAAGTATAGGTTAGCGTTCCTAAAAGTCCAATAATGGCATAGCCTTTAGCCCCTCCAAATTTAGGAACAATAGTTTGCCAACAAGCAGAAGCAAAAAAGATGTTTAGCAAGTTAGAGCAAGCCAAAGTCATTAGAATATAAATAGTTATAAGAACTAGCTGAAACCCGGTCCATAAATGGGGGTTCGAGAGCTTTATCCAAATAGTAGAAATTTCAAAAATGGATATAAGTAAAATGCTTAACGTTAATCCTAAATAAGAATGAGCTCTTGAGCGAGAGTGCTGAAAAATGGTCGGGAAGTTAATGAATCCTGGAAGAAGAAGGAGGATGGTAGAGAGCACTGCCCCAAAAGAAGGGCGCCATTTTTCTGTAAATATTATAGAGTAATCCGCTTTAATAATTTCATAAAGATAAAAGCAAATAAAAAGAGGTAAACAAATCACTGTGATGTTTTTGAATAAGCGTATTCCTCCGGTAGCAAAGAGAGCTGAGAGAACTCCCAAAGAAGCGCCTAAGCGCAGATAGATATCTTTTGACCAGCTAGTATGAAAATCAAAAAAATGATCGAGTGTTGTAAGGGATGTATTGATTTGAAGAGCATACCAATTCATAAAAGCAAGAATTAAAACTAAAGCAACAATAGCTGTGCCAAAGTGACCTAGATACCCTTTTATATTTTCAATAGCATTAAGATGCGTTTTTTGAGCCATAGAAATAATTGCTATAGCTATGATCCATAAAATAAGATTTCCTATAAGAATAGATAAAATGGCTGAGGCTGCGCCATATTTTTTTGCAAGCACATCTCCTACTAGAACAAGAGGTAAACTTAAAGAGACAGTGGGGATGCTAGCTAGTTCAAAAAAATTTAATTTTTCCTGAGCTTGTGGGGGAGTTCTACCACTCATAAAAAAGATCCTTTTTTTCCTTATAACCTGAAGCTGGAATTTCTTTGCTAGAACCTTTTTTCGAAGGGCTCTCCTTGCTGTAAAATAATTATTTGACTTTTAATTGATTTAGTTATATTATTGTCATTAAGCGGTATTAGCTTTAGTATAAAAGGAGAATAAAGTGAGTGATAAAAAAACATTAAAAGCCTTTAAGCTCTATGGTCTTATAGGCAAATCTCTTTGTGCGTCGGCAGGAGGGATTGTAGGTTTTATTTTAGGGGGGCCTTTGCTTGCGATTCCAGGAGTTCTCTTGGGAGGCATGGGGTCACATTTTCTAGAAAGGAGTGTAAGTTACACTTCGTCAAAACAATAAAATTATCCACATCATAATTAAAATAGGTACTTAAGTTTATGCATTTACTTAGTAATTTATTACCTTATGAGAAAAATAAGAAGAAAAATAAAGACCTTCAAATCGCTCTTTATGAATATCAATCTCTTTTGGCTGCGGCGTTAGAAGCGAGCAAAGCCTTAGAGGTGGTAGACTTAGAAAAATTTGATGCTCTTGTAGGAGAAAATGCATGCCAAATACGCGCTATTTGGATTTCTCTGATCACATCCAAAGCTCTTATCAATATCGAGTGTTTTAAGGCTCGTATCCATCGTTCTATTAAGCATTTAGAATTTGTTTTAGAGTCTAAAAAAATGCAGGAATGGATGAGAAGCGGTATTGACTTAGAAGAAGTATTAAAAGAAGAGAAAATGGATGTTTCTTTAAGCGAGGAAGAGTTGTTTGGTGTGCAATCTTTTATTCTTACAGAAATGAAAGAGGTGAAGAGAGAAGAAGACAAAATGTCATCTTTATTTCGCATGGAAAGTACAGCAATAAAAAAGTATAAAAAATTTGGAGAAGTTTCCACTTCTTTTGCGCGTCATCTTGCTAATAAGCTTAAAGAAGACGTATCAAAAAGTTCTGTAACATTTGTTAGAAATAGAGCTCTTACTTTAGAAGACGCTTCTTTAATTAATATGACTTCAGAAGATTTTACAATTGAGCATCATTCTTTATCTTGCATTCCTTTATTTTCCTCTTCTAAAACTATTTTGAAGACAGCCCTTGCAGAGAAAATTCCTCTTATTCTTCATATTAAATTTCTGAAAGAGGAAGAAGAAGGATATATTGTAACAGAAGAAGAATATGTATGTTATAAAAGTAATCATAATGGATCATCTTTCCAATATGAAGAAACAACAGAAGAATTAAATAATGATACCCCTGCATTTGTTATTCAAGGCGTTGTGAATATGAATGCCCTTTCTAGAGAAGAATGGAAGCGTAATATGAATAATAGATCCATTGAAGAAGTTTTTTTAGCTTGTGCAGCAGATCATAAGCAATATCCGGATGCTTCTGTGGACCGTTTAAAAGACCCTGAGTATCAGGAATTTAAGAAAATCGCTAAAGAAGAAGGCTTTTCTAGTGAGAACTCAAGAACTTTTTTCATTCAACATGTTTATGCAGCGCGCGCAGGGAACTTAATTCAATCAACATCTTTAGAAACTATTTCTTGCAGTTAAACATTAATGCTTTAATAGACCAAGTAGTTTCTTCAATAAAAAGAATGCATAAAAAAATAAGAATACTTGCACAAGGTCCTGCTATAAGAGAATCTTCGGGATGAGAAGGAAGTTGGATTGCGGTAAAAATTGCGGCTAAACATCCTACTAGCCAAGAAAGGCTGCTCCATGTTTTTTCAAGGGCGCGGGGTCTATGTTTTACAATCACTTTCATCAAAAAATCAATAAGCAACACAACACCTAAGCTTGCAATAAAGCTAGAGGCAATGATTTCTAAAAAGGCTAGAGGAAAGGAAAAATACAGCAAGATATAAGTAAGCGTTCCAAGTAGTCCTACAACAACATATTCTTTGGCGTTTTTATGGCGAGGAAAAATAGACTCCCAAGCAACGGATGCAGCATAAATATTGACTAAGTTAATGCATAGAAAAGAGAGAAGAACAAACCCCATGGCAAGTCCTTTAGTTCCTAAGGAAAAAATCTTTTCCGGCGTATCAATACCGAGTAAAATGGTGAAAGCTTGGAAAAATATATGGATGATCATAATGAGAGATAATCCCAAAATAGCGTCTGCTTTAGAAGCTGCATGACGAAAAAATGTAGGTAAATTCACAACCCCTGGTAGCCAAACAAGAATCACTGTTAGAATAGCGGAAAAAGAAAAGCTTAAAGGCTGACTAAATAAAGCGTGGCTTTTAGCAATGACAAGGCTATAGATAACAAAACAAAGAAGCAGGGGAAGCCCAAAGACGCAAATTCTTTTGATTAAGTTAATCCCTCCAAAACTAAGAAGCGCTACAATGCCTCCTAAAATAATCCCCAAAGTCCATGGATCGTATTCCAAAATGGGAATAAGAGCACCTGCCGCCCCCTTAATTTGAAGGGCGTACCAAATAAGAAGTGCACATATGAGGACTAATGCAGCAGCTATTCCTGCTTTTTTCCCCAGATAGTTTTTAATATTTTCAATAGCGTGGGCTTTGCCCTCAGTCATCGAAATGATCCCAAGCCCAATCATCCAAAGAATAAAATTCCCTATGCAAATAGAGGTAAAAGCAGCACCTGGCCCATATTCCTTAGCAAGGCTTCCTCCCACGATCATAGCAGGCAGCCCAAGCGCCGATCCCAAAATGCTCCCTAATTCCCAAAAACGCTGATTCCGAATGACTTTCATGATTTTTTACTCAATGCTTAAACTTTGGATTTTAAGAGGCGTTTTTTCTCGGCTGCTGTAGGTTTCTTTTTGAGTTTTGAGACGAATTTTAAAAAGATGGTCAGGAGCCTTGTGGATTTTTTAGGGGATTTTGAAAGCTTTTTCTTTTGTAGGTTTTTTTCTTTTTGCTTTTGACTATCCATGCTTACAGCACTAGGCTTTCCAATCCCTTTAATCTTTTTAGGGATTTTCTGCATTTTAGTTTTGGTGCGTGCAGCAGCTCTATTGACTAATGGAACTCTAGCAGGAGCTGCGCTATTTCTTTTTGGGCGTATGATGGAAACCATTTTTATTGTCCTCTTCTTGTTTTCCTCATACATCAATTGCTAATTGCTGTTAAATGTTTTCTTGTTTTTTATTAGACATCCTGCGTAACTCGCTTGTTTTGAAAAAGAATGAAGGATTTCTTCTTGAGGCTCAAAGAGCCGGCTTATTAATAGCGAGAGCGCCGTAAGGCCTGGGTAAATAATACATTAGAAATTGAGCCACAACGTGGCGACTTAATACTTAACTTTAAGTCGCCACGTTGTGGCTCAATTTCTAATGTTATTTACCCAGGCCTTACGGCGCTCTCGCTATTAATAAGCCGGCTCTTTGAGCCTCAAGAAAAGCAAAGTTCCCAAAAGATTGCCTTCAGTACGAAAAAGAAAAAAGTCCCACTCCAAATAACCTTAAAACTTTAGTCAAAATCATGAGTTTTATCCAGCTTTTGAAGATAACGGTTGATACACTTTTTAAATTAAATCAAATTTCCAACTTGAAAATGCATATCTGTTATCGTTACCAAAATAATTGGGAGGATTTTGATGGCCTTGCCATAGTTTTTGGGGCATTTCAGCTAAAGACGAAAGGGCATAACAAGCAGAATTGTAGCTACTTGTTAAACCGGTTGTAAGAATGATCCCTTGAGTAATTCCGAGCATGGTTGTGGGCAACTCGGCGATTGCAATCCCTCCATGCACTACGGTTTGGAAACTATATAAAAAAGGAGCTGCAATGGCTGTTACACGAGCATGAAGTCCTTTATATTGAGAAAGTTGGTGGTCGGGATTAAAAGCAGCCTCTTCAAGACAATATGCTGGACATAGAGCCCGCGCGAATGTCTTTCCAAGAATTTGAGAATAAGTTAGTGATGCTTGCATTTTGCTATTATACAAGAGCGCTCAATTGAATACGCAAAGAAAGCAACATTCAAAATATGATTTGATATTTAAATCCTTGTCAATTATTTATTAAAAAAAGTTTTTGACATGAAGGGAATGTGAGATTTTTGAACTCCAGGATATCTATTTTATGTGGGTTGCTTTTTCTAACGTCTTGCATTTCTATGTCAAAAAGTGAGCAGGAAGAGCATATTTTGGCAGCTCCTTGCTTGGAAACAAGCCAGAACAGAAGCGTTGATAGTGCGATTTTCACTGCAGGGAATTGGCCTCTCCGTGCTTGGTGGGAGACGTTTGAATCAGAGCAGTTAAATGGTCTTATTCAAAAGGCTCTTGAGCAAAACCCGAGCATTCAAGCTGTTAATCAGCGTATTAAAGCAGCGAGACAGGCTGCAAAAATAGCTAAAGCAACACTTTTCCCCCTTGTTTCTTTCGATGCTGATGAAACTTATGAGTTTTTAAGTCATAACGGTCTTTACAAGCAATTTAATCCAGATTTGCCCATTAATGCGAACCTTATTGATTTAACGCTTTCCTTTAACTATGAATTTGATTTTTGGGGCAAAAATAGAAACTTATTTGAGTCGGCTTTAGGGATACAAAGAGCAGAGGAAGCCGAAGCTAAAGAAGTGGAGTTAATTACAACAGTTTCTTTAGCGCTTAGTTATTTTGCGTTAAAGACAAACATTGTAAAACAAAATCTCTATAAAAGACTTCTTGAGGTGCGTAAAAAAACTTCAGAGCTCTCTAATCTTCTTAAGGAAAGCGCGCTATTTTCAAGCATTGAGCCTTTATTTGTGGAAGAAGGTGTTTGGGAAGCTGAGCAAAAACTTTTTGTGATTGAAGAAGAGATTCAGGTTAATAAACATCAGATTAATATCCTAGCAGGCAGAGGTCCAGAAGAGGCTCTCGAGGTTGATGGGCAATTTGGGGTTCTGCCGGATAAAATTATGATTCCGGAAAATCTGTCCTTAGATCTTTTATCTAGAAGGCCTGATTTGATGGCGGGGATTTGGCGCGTTGAGTCGCTTGCTCACGAGGTAGGAGCTGCTAAAGCAGATTTTTACCCGAATATTAATTTAGGCGCTTTTATAGGGCTTGAAAGTGTTCTTTATTCCAAGCTTTTGCGGGGCAGTAGTTCTACAGGAGGCTTGCAGCCGGCTATCCATCTGCCTATTTTTACAGCAGGCGCTATTCGCGCTAATGTAAGGGCCAAAAAAGCTGCCTTTGATGAAGCTGTTTATGTTTATAACGACCTTCTTTTAAAGAGCACTAAGGAAGTCTCTGATTTACTTGTTCTTGCTGAATCTATTTTTAAGCAAAAAAAGAAACAGGATTCTATTGTAGGGAATGCTAGAGAACTTTTTAACCTGGCTCTTCTGCGTGAAAGAGCGGGGCTAGATAGTCTTCTAGATTCCCTTAATGCTGAGGAATCTTTTATCCAGAAAGAGCTTCTAAATGCCGATCTTCTCTATGGACAATATTTGGCAAGTATCAAGCTGACTAAAGCTTTAGGGGGAGGGTATGAATCTTCTCTTCGCTTACCTCTAAAGGGAGGTTGTGATGAGTAGGAGATCTAAAACTTTTTTATGGATCATTTGCTTTATTCTTTGCATTGCTCTTTTCCTTTATTGGCTGATTGTCTTGCGCTTTAGAGAGTATACAGATGATGCATATGTAGAAGGAAATCAAATGTTTATCACTCCTTTAAAAGAGGGGTTTGTAAAAGCGATCCACACAGATGATACTTTTTTAGTGGAAGAAGGACAGCTTCTTATTGAGCTTGATGAAACAGATGCCTTGATTGCTCTTGATCAGGCCAAAGAAAATTTAGCCAAAGTGGTACGGGAAGTCTGCCAAATCTTTTATCAGGTTTTTGCTTATCAAGCAGAGATAGAGGTAAAAAAAGCAGAATATATCCGTACAGCGCAAGACTATGAGCACCGCAAGAAGGTGTTAGATGTGGGCGGCGTTTCTTTAGAAAATTATGAGCATGCAGAAGCTTTTTTAAGAGGCGCTTTTTACTCTCTTATCATGACAGAAACGCTTTATGAAAAATCCTTAGCGATGGTTCAAGCGACCTCTATAAAGAGTCATCCGCTAGTGCTGAGTGCTGCTGATAATTTAAGAAATGCCTTTGTACAGCTTTATCGCACTAAAATTTATGCTCCTGCAGAAGGGCTTTGTGCGCAAAGAACCATTCAAGTGGGGATGTGGGTAAAACAAGGAGAGCCTCTTCTTAGCGTGATTCCTCTTAATCAGATTTGGGTGAATGCCAATTTTAAAGAGACCCAGCTTAAACGTGTGAAAATGGGGCAAAAAGTCAGGGTATTTTCTGATTTATATGGAGATGATGTTGTTTTTCACGGAATTATCCAAGGGATTCCAGGAGGAGCTGGTAACACATTTTCTTTGCTTCCTCCTCAAAATCTATCGGGCAACTGGATTAAAATTGTGCAGCGTCTTCCCGTGAGAGTTGCTCTAGATTTAGAAGAGCTTAAAAAGCACCCTCTTCGTCTTGGACTTTCTATGGAAGCGTATGTGGATCTGCATGATCAAAAAGGAACCCTTGTTCCTACCTCGACTATAGGATCTCCTACTTATAAGACATCCATTTTTAATCAGGAAGAAGCAGGAGATAAAGAGATGATTGATCTTATTATTAAAGAAAACTTAGATCCAAATCTTCTTCAATACGCAGATACCCCTCTATGAATACAGCTGCTATTTCCTCTTCAGAAAAAGAGAGTAACATTCCTCTTTTTATCGCTCTTTATCTGACTCTTTTCCTCTCTATTGCAAGCTACACAATCACCAACATGATGTCTCCTTATATTGTAGGGGAGCTTGGGGGCAGTAATGAGATTTCTACGTACACCATTTCTTTTTTTGCCATAGGAAATGCAATGAGCATTCCCCTAGGTGCTCCTTTAGCAAATAGATTTGGAATTTGCCGTGTTCTTGTGTTTTGTCTGCTTCTTTTTGGTCTTTTTGTTGTCATTTCTTCTCTTGCGACAAGTTACCCTTTTTTTATAGCAGCAAGATTTTTACAAGGGGCGGCTTCTGGGCCCCTTTACGCTTTAATCTTTAGCTTATTTGGGAAAGTGATCCCTAAAGACAAGGCGGACTCTTTTACAGCTCTTACCATCACTCTTTTTGCTATAGTCCCAGTCCTTAGCGCGTGTTTTGGGGGCTGGATTGCCTACGATTATAGCTGGAGATGGGGGCTTTATATCCTGATTCCTTGCGTTCTTATCCTGGCCGCATTTTACTTAAAACGCTTAAAAAAAGAAGACAAGCGTATAAGCCAAGGCCCTTTTGATTGGATAGGGTTTTTCTTTTATTCTTTGGCTGTATTTTCTCTTGGATTTGTCGTAATCACAGGTCAGCAATACGACTGGCACCGCTCACCGCTTATTGTCACTTTTACGCTGATAGCATTTTTAAGCGGGATTGTTTTTTTATTTTTAGAGTTTGCTTCTAAAAACCCTCTTTTAAATTTGCATCTTCTTAAAAAGCCTGCCTTTTCTTTTGCTTTGTTTAACTTGGCTCTTCTTTTCTCTGCTTATTTTGGGATGATTATTTTGCTCTCTCTTTGGCTTACGCTTGATGCAAATTATACACCTACATGGATTGGGCTTTTACTTGGAACTATGGTTGTATCGGGGATATTCCCTACGTTTCTTATAAGAGAAAGATATAGACTCACAAAAATAGACTCGCGGCTTTTTTTAGGCATTGCGATCATTTTTTTTGCTATCTCTTGCTTTCATACAACCATTTTTGATGTGGATATTGATTTTGGAAGGATTGCTTTTTCTAGAGCGATTGCAGGTTTTGGGCTTGCGTTCTTTTTGCCTCCGCTTTTTCGGTTAAGCTTTAATAGCTTTCCTGAAGAGCAAAAGGTAAGCGTAATGGGACTTTTCCAGGTTGTGCGCGCTTTATCTAGTGGGCTTGGAGTGGCTTTTTACACAACTCTTTGGCAAAGAAGGCAAGTCTTTTATCATGACAGAATGGGAGAAGAATTAACGGTCTTTTCTAATGAAACCAAAGAGTTTTTTATTAAAGCCAGGGAATTTGGCATAGAAGGAAAAAAGGCTGCAGCAAAGCTTAACTACTACCTCGATAGACGCTCCTTTTCCCTCTCTTTGGACGACTGCTTCTACCTCATGGCCTGGATCATGGTCGGCCTCTTCGTCCTTCTACTCCTAAGCTTCCTCTTCAAGAAAGAAGAGAAAAACAAAGAGGGATAGTCTCTCTCTCTTTTTCTTCCTCTCTTTCCCCCCTCTGTGGTTTCTTGTCTCTGTGGTTTAAAAAATGCAAGTCGCTGCGCACTCAAGCGTTAGCTAAAGATAAACCACAGAGACAAGAAACCACAGAGGGGGGAAAGAGAGGAAGAAAATTTTACCTCTCTGTTAGGATTTGGAGGGGAGGGGCTCTTCGGGAGAGGTTTCGGTGAGGCGGATGAATTGCTTGTTGAGGGAGCGCACGGAGAGGATCCAGAAGAGGACTGTACAAGCTACAACAGGGATGAGGTATCCAGTGATGGATAATACAGAGCCTGTACCTGCAATTTGAATAAAGAGAATCTGAATCCAGGCAGCGCCTGATTTACCTAAGCGTGAACCCACAATATCAATGGCTGCTTTTCCTTTTACTTTTGATTCTTGGTCAAGAGGAATGAAAGCCATCTCTTTTGTGGAATCAAAGAAGGTATACTTCATCATTTTACTAAGGCCATTTTGGAAAGCTCCAAAAAAGACAATAGCCACTAAAGGAGTGAAATTGTAGATAGGGCCTAAATGATCGCGTAGAAGGAAAAGAGTAAGGAACATCAGGCTTGTAGAACCCACAACAATAGGGGCGACTTGCGCAGAGAAGTGCCATCCAAGCTTTCTAAAGAGAACACCGCTAAAGAAAAGAGAGACTAGTAATGAACATAGCCCTATCCATGAGCTCATTCCAGCCATGAAAGACTGGTAAGCGCCTGTGTCGGGGTAAACCATTTTGACGTTGGCCTTCCAGGTAACTTCCATGAGGTTAATTGTAAGCCCATAAGCTAAAACCATAATGGCTATATAGCGTAGAGGTTTAGACTTAATAATAAATTTTAAGCTTTGTCTTAAAGAAAGTTTTGTCTTTTGCTCAAGCTCTACCTTATTTTCAGGTTGGTAGAGGCGCTCATCTTTACCCATAGAGCGGGTGAGTTTCCAGTGAAGAAGGATAATCATGGATCCAAAGAAAACAATACAGAGCACAAGGTTTTTAAGCGCGACGCTAAAATCAGCTCCTATGTGTCCTTTAGTAAGGTAAATCACAAGCGGGCCTGTAAAGATCATGGCAAAGTCGCCGCCGGCAAGGAAAAGGTTGTAGCAGCGCTTCGCTTCGCCTAGGTTGCAAATATGATTTACAAATCCCCAGAAAAGCAAGAAGATGGCAATTTGGCCCCAAAGCTCAGCCATTACAAAAAATAAAGACTGCATCCAATTGCGGTAAATAGATACCCAGTGAGCGTTTTCTTGGCCTAAGAAATTAAGGAGCTTGTCTGCTGATTCATGAGGAGAGAGCATGTCTAGATGAGGATAAAGAACAAACCCATAAAGCGTGATAAAGCTCATGAAAAAGAGGATAATGCCATAAAACAGGGTAGAGCGTTTAAAGGTGTTTGTCAGCTTTGAATAAAGGAGTGCTGCTCCCATAGCAATAGGAAGAACAACCCATCCTTTTAATACAGGGATAACTTCTGCGCCTGAACCTTGAGCTGTTACAACAAAAGCATCTTTCATTGTTGTAAGGACGCCGTAGGTAAGCGAAATGAAAAATTTAATGAAGAAGAGGGGCAGGATTTTTTTTAGCTCATACGATTCTATAGGCCAAAATTGATCTTTCCAACGGGAAAATAGGGATTTTTCTTTTGATTCCATTCAAGTAAGTTGTTTAGTAAAAAAGCAATTATGCCCAAAAGGGAGAAAAAGATCAATCCTGAATTTTTATAAGTTTTAGATACTTGTAGAAAGCTGTGTGGGCGTTGTAGGCTGAAATAATAAACCCCTCTTTTCCTCCTAAAAAACCTCGTTTTAAAATATAACTTTTAAAGAAGGCAAACCAGGAATGTAAAATAGCTTTTAAAAGGGATCCCTTTTTCTTTTCTTCATTTTGTTTAGCAAATAATGTTGTATATATCTGCATTTTATTTAAAAAATCCCCGATTTCTCTATAAGGGGTATGAAACAGCGGCGCCTTAAGGCAAACAACATTTAACTCATTAATAAGAATTTTTTCATGCACCATGGCATCATTAAAGGATGTTTCTTCCCTATTATATAAACGGACAACTCTATCCGGATGCCAGCCGCCACACCATTTAATATGTTTCCCATTAAAAAAATTATGACGTCCTATGGAATAGACGTAATTTTTATTTAACTTAAGGCTTAAAATTTCTTCTATCAGAGAATCAGACAAAACCTCATCGCTATCAATAGATAAGATCCACTCATGTTTAGCTAAAGAAGAGGCAAGATTGTGTGCCGGCCCAAAACCTATAAAGGCAGATGTATGGATGGTGACATTGGGATATTGCCTAGCAATTTCCAGAGTATTATCTGTTGAACCCGTATCCAAAATAAGCACTTCATCAAATGCCTTTAGCGCATTAAGCGTTTTAGATAGCGTCTGACTCGAATTTTTTGTAAGAACTGTAACTGTAATCATGTGTATAGCATGCCATAAATTCTTATTTATGTTATACCGAAACAATCTTTAACCAAGAGGATGAAAATGAGAAAAGCTTATACCTTTGACGATGTTGCCTTAGTGCCTCAGTTTAATAATATTCCCTCTAGAACAGAGCCTTTGCTAGAAACCTGGCTCACAAAAAATAAGAAAATGAGCATGCCTCTTATTTGCTCTAATATGGACACAGCCATTAGTGAAGATCTTGCAGATATTTTAATTTATGAGGGTTCTTTGCCTATTTTCCATCGCTTTACAACCTTAGAAAACCAAGCGAAGTGGGTAAAAAAGTATAAAGCTCATACTTTTATTTCTTGTGGGATACAAAAAATTGATGAAACAAGAGAACTTTTGGATTTGGGTGCTATTGGCGTTTGCATTGATGTAGCGCATGGACACTCTGATAAGATGTTTAAATTTATTCAGGAGCTTAAAAGAACGCACCCCGATAAAGAGATTATTGCTGGCAATGTTTGCACTGCTATGGCTTACCACGACTTAGTCAATGCGGGGGCTGATGCTGTAAAAGTAGGGGTGGGCCCTGGAGCTGCTTGTTCAACACGTGTGGTAACAGGTTTTGGCGTGCCTCAGTTTACAGCGATTTATGATTGCGCAAAAGTAGCTGAAAAGCTGCGCGTGCCTCTTATTGCAGATGGAGGGATTCGCAATAGCCGCGATGTTGTTTTAGCCCTCGCTGCTGGCGCTAGTAGTGTCATGATTGGGAAGCTTTTTGCTCTTACAGAAGAGAGCGCTGCCACAAAAAGAAAAACAGATTCTGGGTTAGAAGCTAAATATAGAGGGCAAGCCAGCGAAGATTTCCAGACAGATTTTTATGGGGGATTAAAAGATAAGACGGTTGCTGAAGGGATTGCTTTTTGGGCGCCTGTAAGTGGAAGTGCCAAACAATTAATCAATGATCTTTTAGGGGGCCTCCGCAGCGGTTTAACGTATGGAGGAGCTAGGAACATTAAGGAACTTCAGCGAAAAGCGGAGTTTGTAGAGGTTTCTTCGGCCTATATGCACGAGAGCTTCCCGAGGATTAAATAGACCTATTGCATAATTTCATTTATCTGCTAAAATCGCCCTTTTTCCGTTTTATCGCTTTCCTAATGCCAGCCTACTCTTTGGAGTATGTCATGGCATTAGGAAAGCGATAAAACGAAAAAATCATCAATTTTTTCAGATAAAGCAAATTACACAAGAGGTCTAATGAAAAAAGTCTACGATTCCATCCATGGGTTTATTCACTTTAATGAATTAGAGGGGCTTCTTATTGATTCCCTTCCTTTTCAAAGACTTCGCTGCATCCATCAGCTAGGGATAACAAATCAGGTTTATCCGGGAGCTACCCACACACGGTTTGAGCATTCTTTAGGAGTGATGCATTTAGCAGCGGCTATTTTTGACCATATCTTTCGTGAGTTTCCCTTGAAAGACAAGGAGTACGCGCGCCAAATGGTACGCCTTGGAGCTTTAAGCCATGATTTAGGGCATCTTCCTTTTTCCCATGTTTCAGAAAAAGCCCTTTTAGGCAAAGAAGGGCATGAAAAGTGGACATTAAACATCATTAAAAGCTCCTACCTTCTTCCTGTTTGGGAGGCTATATCTAAGGAATTTCCTGGTAAAGATGTAGAAGCCGATGTGATTAAACTCTCTATTGGAGAGGATAAATTAAAGGAGCTTGATCTTTTAGAAAAATATCCCTTCACGCCCATGGAAAGGGTTCTTTCTCGTCTTGTTTCTGGAGACTTTTTTGGAGCAGACAGAATGGACTATCTGTTAAGAGATTCTAAATGTACAGGTGTGGCTTATGGTTTTTTTGATTACCACCAGCTCATTGAGATGCTGCGCATTTTACCCGTAGAAAATGGGCTAGAGCTAGGTATTGAAGAAAATGGCATAGAATCTTGCGAAGCTCTTTTGCTCGCTCGTATGTTTATGCATAAAAGAGTGTATCAGTATTCTTCTGTTAAATCGTATTCCTTTCACTTAGCGCGTTTTATGAAAGCCGTTTACGATAATGTCCTGACAAAAAGCATAGATGCCTATCTTTCTTATTCTGATCATGAAGTGTTAACAGAAATGCGCAGAGCCACAAAAGATAGCGCGCATCCTGGACATTTTGATGCTTTAGCTGTTTTAGCAAAAGGCAAACGTTTTAAAGCGCTAGCTTTTACAGGGAGCATCGAAGAAAAGCACTTGGAGGAATTAACTATTCCTAAGGGGCATATGGCATGGGAGCTTTCAAAAAATTGCAAAGGCAAAAAAGGACTTTCCTTCCCTGTAATTACAGCAAACGAAACCATAATTCCTGGATCTAAGCTCTCAGAAATCGAAATCCCCTCAGGCTCCCCGCACTGGATCTACATCGACCCCACTCACGAAAAACTCCTACTTGAAATCCTCTCCTAACAAAGAGAAGAATTAACAGGATGGACAAAGATAGGGCAGGATATACAGGATGAAGAAAGATAGGAAAAAGAGGATTTTTTCTTTCTTCTCTCTGTGCTCTCTGTGATCTCTGTGGTAAAAAAAATATGCTAACACGTTAGATCCAATGTTCTCTCGATAATTTTTTACCACAGAGATCACAGAGCACACAGAGAGAAGAAAGGAAAAAATCCCTCTTTCTTTATCCTGTCTATCTTGCCCTATCTTTGTTCATCCTGTTATTTCTTCTCTTGTTTTCTTAAGTGTAGGGTTCGTACTGGGCGGTCCACATGGTGTCTTCTATGGCTTTTAGGGAGGCTTCGGGGGTGGTTTTTTCTGCGAGTCCCTCTTTTTGGGCTTCAATAGAGACGGCTAGTCCTATGTGTTTAGAGATGACACGGAGCTGCTCAAAAGGAGGAAAAAGTGCGCCGCTACCATCTTTTAAAAGAGGGGAGTGCTCACTTAATACTTCTACAGCTTTGTAAAAAAGAGTGTCTGTCACTTTGTTTGCTTTACTTGCAATCACTCCTAATCCAACGCCTGGAAAAATATAGACGTTATTACACTGCGCAATAGGGTAGGCCTTGCCTCTATAACCAATAGTCTCAAAAGGGCTTCCTGTAGCAATAAGGGCTTTGCCTTTAGTCCACTTGATTAGATCTCTTGGATGCGCCTCTGCTTTACTTGTGGGGTTTGATAGAGGGAAAATAATAGGGCTATCGACATACTTAGCCATTTCTTTTACAATCTCTTCTGTAAAAGCCCCTGTTTGCGCAGAGACCCCAATCAGCACATGAGGATGCACATTTTTTACTACCTCATATAAAGAGATGTTAGAGCCATCTTTTACTTCCCAGTTCTTTAACTCTAAAGAATCTTGGGCAAATGTTTTCTGATCGGGATCAATGCTTTTAAGATTTGTTTGAATAAGACCGTGGATATCGATGATATAGAGGTTCTTTTTAGCTTCTTCAAAACTTAAGCCTTGCGTTTCTAAAAACCCTGTAATGTAATGCGCAATGCCAAGACCCGCTCCTCCTCCTCCAAAAATCACAATTTTTTGATCGGAGAGTTTTTGTTTTCTAGCCTTAATGCCGCTAAGGAGCGCAGCTAATACAACCGCTGCTGTCCCTTGAATATCATCGTTAAAAGAACAGATTTTATCTCTATACTTTTCTAAAAGAGGTCTAGCATTAGGCTTAGCAAAATCTTCCCATTGTAAAAGAATATGGGGGAACTTCTTTTTTATTTCTTTTACAAAACAATCTACAAAGTCTTCGTATTCCTTGCCGGTAATCCTCACATGTCTCCAGCCAAGATAAAGCGGGTCGTTTAAAAGGTTTTCGTTATTTGTTCCTACATCTAAGAAAACAGGAAGCGCTTTAGCCGGATGGATGCCTCCAAAAAGCGTATAAAGCGTAAGCTTCCCGACAGGAATAGCCATGCCGCCTACGCCTAAATCACCAAGCCCTAAAATGCGCTCTCCATCTGTCACAACAATCACTTGGACATCATCATTCGGGATATTTTGAATGATCTCATGGATTTTATCTTTAAGCGGGTAAGAAACATAAATCCCGCGGTTCTCTTTATAAAGAACGCTAAAATGGGTAGATACCTCTCCTACGGTGGGTGTATAAATAAGAGGAAGCATTTCAGCAATATGGTCTTGAATAAGGCGATAAAAAAGCACTTCGTTACGATTTTGCAAAGCACTTAGGAAAGTGTATTTAGCAAGCTCTCCTTTTTGCTCAGAAAAATTGGCGTATCTTCTGCGAATCTGCTCTTCAATACTTGAAGTATGATAAGGAAGAAGCCCATTTAAGCCAAAATGGTCCCTTTCCTTTTGCGTAAAGCCCGACCCCTTATTCAAAATAGGATCATTAAGCAGCTGCTCAGGAGTATGTTTTTCATATTTAGACATGCCTTATATCTAAATAAACCAATAGATATTGTCAACTACCTAAGTCTTTACGAGAGAGAGATGAAAAGGAGAGAATTTTTTTCCTCTCCCCTCTTTCCCCCCTCTGTGGTTTCAAGTCTTCTGTGGTTAAAAAAATGCAAGTTTTTTGGATCCCAGGTCTTAGCCAAGATTAAACCACAGAGACAAGAAACCACAGAGAGGGGAAAGAGAGAGAAATTTTTTTCTTTGTGGTAAAACATACGAGCTTTAGGTGGGTTGTTCGAAGGCTTCGTAGCTTTTAAACATTTTGGAGACGATGGCGATCCAGGCTAGGAAGATGAGGAGCATCGTCCAGGTAAGGATGCTGATGAGGTTTAGCTCTTTAAACATCTGAAGGAAAAAAATAATTAAGGAGCCAAAGGCTTTAGAGCTTCTATAGGCAAAGACATCGATGATTGCTTTAGCTCGAAACTTTTCATCGACCTTCATGGGAACATAAAGCATCTCTTTAATCACTCCAAAAAGGGAGAAATCAAAAGATTTTACTGCCACATAAGAAAAGGCAAATAATCCAAAGACAGGAAAAAGAAGACAAGCCCCAATAGAAAGAGAAAGAGCTAGGGGCACAAAAATGTGGCTTCTTTTAAGACCTAAAAGATGGACAAGAAGGTAGGCCCCCACAAATTGGAAGCACACACTTGCCATATTCACAATTCCCATAATGCGGCCAAAGTATTCTGTACGCATGTCTTTATCAGGTACAGCTATTTGAAGGGAGGCATTAAATTGGTAGTCAATAAGTGTGGCAATCAGTTGCATAGCAACGACAATAAAAAGAATGAGTTTTAGAAGAGAGGATTTTTTTATAAGATCAAGCGCATGAACCATGGCTGTTTTTTCTTTTACCATTCCTTTAGCAAGATCTGTTTCTCCTCGAATAAGGGCGCTATTTTTTATAACAAAATAAAAAATAAAGATCATTAGAGCGTAAACGGGAAGGGAGAGGAATAATAAACTCTCAGATCCTATTTTCACGGCAAAAAAACCAGGGATTAAGCTTCCGCAGATGCCTCCAATGCCTCCTATAGCGAAGAAAAGACCATAGAGGTATTTGGCTTGGTCTAGCTTAATTGTGCTGTGAATGACCGACCAAAGTTGCTGAAACATTAAAAGAATATATACCTCTTTCCAGCAATAAAAGATGAAGGGGAGTGCATAGATTTTTTGAAGGAAAAGGCCAAATATAACGTTTAATGCCATGACAGAGCCTACAATAACAAGAAACATGTTAAAGCAGCCGAGCCTTGGTAAAAAGCGGTTATATAGGGAAACGAGAATCCAATTTAAAGGAACAATGGCAATCCAGGCATAAGGAAAGCCGGCTGTGCCATAAGCTTCTATAAATACAGAGTTGCTTACAGGGCGGATGATAGCATATTCAGCAGTGATGCAAAATCCTGTGAACATGGCACTTAAAATAAACAACCTTTGCACAAGTGAGAGGCTTAGGAAGTTTTCATATGTAGCTTTTAACTTTGCACGTATCATTGAGAGATAGGATATAGGAATAAGTTAAAAAGAGCCAGGATTATCCTCACGTATTCTTTAAATTTAAATTGACGATAAAAAATAAATCCATTTTAATCCCCCTAAGAATTTTGATTTTATTTTTTAATTGACTTGGGCCCTTTTGGGAAAATGGTCATTGAAGTAAAACGAGATCTTCAAAAAAAACAATGAATAAGGAGAAGGTATGAAAAAATTTCAACGCGTAACTGCAGTTTTAAGTATTTTAAGTACAATGGCTTTAAGTTTACCAACTCAAGTGGCAGCAGCTTCCTCTGACACTAATAATAACAGCAACAGAAGACAAAATAATGATGAAGATGTTCGTTATAATGAAGATGGATCGCTTCCAGAAGAAGTATGCTGCGATTCAGGCATGTCTGCTTGGTGGGGAATTATTGGAGGAACAGTTCTTGGAGCGGCTGCAGGAGCTGGAACTGCTGCTCTTGTAAGTGGTGGAAGAGGAAGAAGAGGACCTACTGGAGCTACAGGAGCAACCGGTGGCACAACTCCTGGAGTTGTTCCTTTTACTCTTGATGGAAATACACTCACGTTCTCTTTCCCTTCAACCGTAACTGTTACTGGTTTTACTGGTGCTGGGACTGCAACTTTTTTTGTAGCAAGACCTGATGGCGCTGTATTCCAAGAAACACTACCTATTACCTCTCTTGCGCAGGTTCTAGTGTTTTCCCTACCTCCTATTCCTTCTATGTTAGGAGAGTATACTGTAGGACTTAGAGTTAGTGGACCTGTTGGTACTATAGTGACTGCAGCAGGTTCTGGACTTGTGAATGTTCTTGCAAGTAGAGATAGCTCAAATACAACGCTTCTCTTAGCATCAGGCGGAACTCTAAGTGTTTTAGCAGCATCTAATGCAGCTGAAGCAACGGCTGGTTTTGTATATGGTGCAGCACCTAATCCTTAAAAAGCCTTGAGAACGCGGAGCATTATGCATTATGATGCTCCGCTTATTCAGATTTCGATACTAGGACATAAAACGCAGTGAGACAATACTCTTCTATTTATTTTTGGTCTCTTTGTATCATTACCTTTTCTTGCTCTCTTTTTTCAGAGGAGCCTCAAGAGATCATTGTTTTAAATCTTGAGACAACGCTCAAAAGAGCCTTACAATATAACCGAGAAATCTTAAGTTCTCTTGATGCGAAAGAGCGCGCCGAAATGGACGTTTCTGTCGCTTATTCAGCCTTTGATTTAGCTATTATTCCTAGCGGAGATTTGGGGTACATAGGAGGCGGAACAGCTGGGCAGGGGCTTGCTTACACAGCAGGAGTTGATCTGATAAAAAAGCTTGCTTGTGGAACAAGAATTTCTATTAATCCTTATTACCAAAAATTCAATTATAAATATCATCCCAATGTCAATACAGTTATTACGCAGCCGCTGCTCAGGGGACTTGGTAAAAGATATACGCATGCTCAAACAGCTGCAGCCAAATTTGCTTTGCGCTCCTCTTTGCGCTCTTTCCAGATGGCTCAGTCTCGCCTTATTTTACGTGCGATAACAAGCCTTTATGAGATTGCTAAAATGGAAAAAAATGTGCTGCTTTATAAGGAATCCTATGAGCGCATAAAAAAATTCCACCAGGCCTCAATTGTTAAAGAACGGATTGGGATGGGAGATCCTTTAGACACTTACCGCGCCTCCATTGAACTTACCCAAGCAGAAGATTCTTTAAACTCAGCTAAAGAGCAATTGCAAGAAAAAGAAGATGCGCTCCGAGATCTTTTAGCTTTCTCTGCAGATACGCAATTTAGAGTGGAAGTGCCCATTGTACACACACCTTCTCCTATAAAATTAGACGAAGCTGTAGAAACGGCTCTAAAACATCGCTTAGAGATAGATCAAGCAGAAGATCAGGTGGCAGAAGATAGAAGACTTTCTAAGATAGCTAAAAATAGATTACTTCCAGAGTTGAATCTTGTTGTCAATTACTCTAATATAGCGCCAGATCAGGTATTTACAGAGACATGGGTAAAAAAAAGGCAGAGTTCGTATGGATTTGGTTTTACAACCTCTTCAGATGTGAATTCTCCTGGAAATAAAGCAGCCTATGAACAAAGCCTTACCGAAATAGACTCGGCAATCCGTGATGTTGAGCAAACAAAAGCTACCTTAACTTTTGAGGTAAGGCGGGCTTTACGAAACTTAGAAAGGGCTTTAGAAAAGATTGAATTGCAACAAAAGCAGATTAAAATGTCAGAAGGGGAGCTTCGGTTAGCCCAGATTAAATTTGATCGCGGAATGACCAATAATTTTGATATGATCCAGGCGGAAAAGAGTTTCCGCGGCTCAGAGATGAATTGCTGGCAAGCGGTGATTGATCATATGATTGGAGAATATCAACTTTTAGCAACCTTAGGGCTATTAGTTGAAAAGCAAAGTATTGGGGATAATTAATGTTTCGCTCTTCTTATAGTATTTTATCCTCTTTTTTGATTGATCTGCGAAAAAAAAGCTGGCGCGATCTTTTATCTCAAGGGTGGCTGCTTCTTAAAAAAAGCAGGGTTCAGCAAGCTATTGTTTTGCTTATTCTCACCTTATTATTCTCTCTTATTTTATATATGCGCCTACATAAAGGATCTATTTCTGAAGATTTTTCTGTAGTGCCTGTAGTCAAAAAAAGCTTTATGGTAGAAGTTAAAACGATGGGCGAGCTAGATGCTGCGCATTCTACAACCATTGCTTCTTCTGTGCGTGGAGATCGGGGAAAAATCATCCATCTTATCCCTGATGGAGTGACAGTTGGGGCAGGAGAGCTTTTAATGAAGCTTGATCCCACTCCCTTTGAAGAAAAACTTGCCTCTTTAAAAAGTCAACTAAGAGAGCAAGAATCCCTTTCTGCAGCTTTAAAAAAGGCGGTAGAGTGGGAAGTTAGTCAAGCTGAGCGGGATAATAAGACAGCTGTTTTTGAAATAGAATCTGCAGAGCTTGAATTAAGTAAGGTATTGCACGGCGATGGTCCTTTAGAGATTGCGCGCCTAAAGGCAGCTATGCAAAAGACTTTTATTAAATACGATGAGATTAATAAATATTCAGAAGATCTTATTGCTCTAGAAAAAGAAGGCTTTTTAAATCCTTCAGAGCTTAAAAATGCGCAAAAAAAATTAACGGAAGAAGAAGACGCCTACCTTTCAGCCAAGTTGCAGCATGATAGCTACGTAAACTATGTCTTTCCTATGCTGATTAAAAAGGCTGAGACCCTTTTAAAACAAACGCAAATTAAGCATGAAGAGTCTCAAAAAGTTAGGGGACACTCTATTGGTAAAGCCATTGTGGAGCTTCAGCAAACAGATTTTTCCTTAGAAACACTCCAAGCAGAGATAGAGGAAGCTCAAAGAGAATTAAAACTTACAGAAATCCTTGCGCCTACCTCAGGGATTGTTGTGCATAGAGAAGATTTTAGGGGCGGGCAAAGACGTAAACCTCGTATAGGGGATTTGATTGTTAAAAATCAGGTGATTACCGATCTTCCTGATCTAAATTTTATGGTGGTTAAAAGTAGAGTGCGAGAAGTAGACCTTTATAAGGTAGCTATTGGGAAAAAAGCGCTCATAGAAGTGGATGCTTACCCGGAGCTTCAAATTCCTGGTACTCTCACCTCTATTGGCGTTTTAGCCCTTCCTGATCCTTCAAGACCTAGTGAGGAAAAGTATTTTGAAATTAATATTGCACTCGACCATAGCGATCTAAGAATTCGTCCTGGAATGACAGCTCGTGTCACCATTCATTCAGATGAAGTTAAGGACGGCTTAGTTATTCCTGTGCATGCTCTTTTTCAAGAAGATCAAAAGCCTTATTGTTATGTGCTTAATACTAAATCTCAATATGAAAGAAGAGAAGTTGTTGTTGGATTGCATAATGAAGAATACGCCGAAATCACCTCCAATTTACATCTAGGAGAAAAAGTATGTTTGACAAAGCCGGTGAATATCCGATTATAGATATTCAGAAGCTTTCCAAGTCTTATAAAATAGGAACTGGATTAGTAGAAGCCCTTAAAGGAATTGATTTAAAGATCTATAAAGGCGATTCTCTTGCCATTATGGGGGCATCAGGTTCAGGGAAATCCACCCTTCTTCATTTGCTCGGTTGTTTAGATACCCCTACTGAAGGCAAATATTTCTTAGATCAAGAAGATATCACGACTTTAAGTGAAAATCAGCTTGCAGCTATTCGCGCATTTAAAATAGGGTTTGTCTTTCAGTCCTTTAACCTTATTGCACAATTAACTGTTTTAGAAAATGTGGCTATTCCTTTTTTATATCAACGGGAAGAATCAGAAGCTTTTGTCTTAGAAGCGATCACAGAAGCTTTAACCCGTGTGGGGCTCTCTCATAGACTTCATCATCATCCCTCCCAATTATCAGGAGGAGAGATGCAGCGCGTTGCTATTGCTAGAGCTTTAGCCATTAAACCTTTATTAATTTTAGCCGATGAACCAACAGGAAATTTAGATAGCGCAAATGGTAAAGCCATTCTTAACCTTTTTGAAGAACTCAATGCTCAGGGGGTCACTTTAGTGATTGTAACGCATGACCCCTCTGTTGGAGCGCGCGCTAAACGCCTTGTCAAGATGCAAGATGGGATGATTATTGAAGAAAGTAGGAACATCAAATGAAATGGGCCCCCTTGATCCGAAGAAGCTTTCGCTCTTTAATGCTTCATCGCCTCCGTTCCTTACTTAGCACTTTAGGAATTTTATTTGGAGTAGTAGCCGTTGTTGCGATGCTCTCTATTGGGGAAGGGGCAAAGCAAGAGACCTTAGAGCAAATTGAATTGCTTGGAATGAATACTATGATCATTAAGCAAAGTGCTTTATCGGAGGCGCAGCAATCCCAAGCGAGCGCTAAACGCTCTTTTGGACTTACCTTAAAAGATGCTGAAGTATTAAGTACTTCCATACCGAATGTCATTTTATACGCGCCTATGAGGGTTGTTAAAGCCCCCTTACCAGGAGCGCTCCAAAATACAGCCCCTGAAATTTTAGCTGTTTCTCGCTCGTATAACGATTTAAAAGGACTCTTGCTTGCTGAAGGAAGATTTATTTGTGATCTTGATCAAAAAGAAAAGCGTCTTGTCTCTGTCATCGGGTCAGAAGTTGCTAAAGCCTTAGGGCAAAAAGGCCATAAAGGCAAGGATTTACGCATAGGAAATTTGCTTTTCCAGATTGTGGGGATTTTAGCCCCAAGTGAAAGGCAAGATAGCAAAAATGCCATTCTTACCGCTCGAAATGTGAACCAAAGCATCTTTATTCCTTTAGGTTCTGATGAAAGTTTTCAAAATATCTTTTCGAAAAGCCTTTCAGAAATTGTCCTTCAAATAAAGTCTTCTCAAGACCTTGTTAAAACCTCGCTTGTGGTGCAACATGTTTTGGAGCGCCGTCATGGAGATTACCAAGATTATCAGATCATCATCCCTCAAGAATTACTAAATCAGGCTCAGCAAGCCCAAAGAACCTTTAATCTTGTTTTAGGAAGCATTGCCGCTATCTCTTTAATTGTAGGAGGGATTGGAATTATGAATATGATGCTTGCCAACGTTTCAGAAAGAATACGAGAAATAGGAATTAGAAGAGCTCTTGGCGCTACGCGCAAAGATATCATGCTTCAGTTTCTTTCAGAAACGCTTCTTCTCACTTCTTGCGGGGCTTTTCTAGGCATTGTGTTAGGTGTTTTTTGCGCCTTTAGCATTAGCTATTTGGCAGAGTGGAAAACAATTGTCACATTTTGGTCTTTATCCCTCTCCCTTTTTATGGCAGTAGGCGTAGGCCTATGCTCCGGCCTGTACCCCGCCTACCAGGCAGCTTGCCTCGACCCCATCACAGCCCTACGCCGCGAATAAAGAAAAACAAGAGGGTTTTCTTTCTTCTCTCTCTCTCCCTCTTCCTCTGTGGTTTCTTGTCTCTGTGGTTTATCTTTGGCTAACACTTAGCATGCAAAAGGCTCGCATTTTTTTAACCACAGAGACAAGAAACCACAGAGGAAGAGGGAGAAGAGAGAATAAAAACTCTCCCTTTACCTCCTTTTCTCTTAGTTAGAGAGGGCTTTGAGGGCAGCGTCGTAGTTGGGTTCGTGGCTGACTTCTGCTACGAGTTCTGTGTAGATGACTTTGTTGTTTTCATCGAGGATGATGATGGCTCGAGAGGCAAGGCCAGCGATGGGGCCATCAACAAGCAAAATACCGTAGTCCTTAGCGAAGTCTTTAGAGCGCAGCATTGAGAGCGTGGTGAGGTTTTTAATATTCTCTATTTCGCAAAAGCGGCTTTGAGCAAAAGGAAGATCAGCAGAAATAACAAGAAGAGCCGTATTCTTTAAAGCAGCCGCTTTTTCATTAAATTTTTTCGCTGATGTGGAGCAGGTAGGGGTTTCAAGACTAGGAACTACCGATAAAAGCTTTCTTTTGCCTTGGTAGTCTTTTAGCGAATGATCTTTTAAATGAGCATCTGTGAGTTTAAAATCAGGTGCTTCTGATCCGATTTTAGGAAGCTCTCCATTTGTATGCGCAGGATTTCCTTTAAGTGTAACTTGTGCCATAAAACTCCTTATAATATTTTAATTGCGTAACCTACATAGCCCGTCTTTAAAGAAGGGGTGAAAACAAAGCGAAAATCTTCTGCTACAGTACGGGTAAAAAGCATTTTCCAAAAGGAAAATGTGGCGATATCCGGCATTAATCCCTTTATGTATTTCACTTGTAACCCATTGAATGCGCACATTTTTTTAAGTTCTTCAGGTTTAATGAATAATGAGTAGCTGTGTAAGTTTGAGGGGGAATTTTTTACAAACCATTCAATACCTTTAACTGCAAGTAGGTAGCTTAAAAAGTTGCGGTTAAACGTATGGAAAAAGAAAATCCCTCCAGGTCTTAAAATGCGAGAAGCCTCTTTAATAACAGAAGAAGGATCTTGCACATGCTCTAAAAGATCCATTGCCGAGACCACATCAAAGCTTTCTTTTTCAAAGGGAAGCGCTGCTGCATCAGCTGTTTTATACATCACAGATTTTGTAAGATCTTTTTCTTTAGCGACTTCTAAGCTTTTACTAGATTGGTCAATCCCAAAAACTTTATGTCCATGAGACGCTAAAAAATTAGTTAAAAGACCGCCTCCACATCCAATATCTAAAATGGAGCATCCTTGGCCCATCTTTTCTTCAATCGTTTTTAAAATCCAAGGGTTTCTTACCCTGTTCTCAGCGCGTAAAAGGGCAACAGGATGATCTTCTCCCTCATGCCATTTTTCATTAAGGGTATCGTAAAAGGCGTTATTTATAAGGGAAGGGTTTTTGGTTTCCATATGAAATTCCAGTAAATGACTTGATAAAGGAGGAAAAAGGAAATAGTTCCTATTTGCATAAGTAAAAAGGGATAAAAAGCTTGCTTATGATTAAAAAAAGCAGGGACCCAAGAGGGAAGCGTTTCAGCTGAAAGCACAGGCCACATAAAGGCTAAAGCAGCGAGCATTATAGGGTGATTTACAAATAAAAGAGCATGCAGCCACTGCTCAGAGGCTGGGCAATGGTGTTTATGCACAAATTCATCTTTTGTAATCAGAATACAAGAAAAAATGGCAATTCCTATATACCACTTAAAATGGGTCTCTGAATAGGGAAAGAAAAAGACAAATAAAAAGCAGGAAAGAACACTAAGCGTATCGAGCGGATGTCCAATGCGCTCCCATTTAGGAAGCCCTCTTTTAATATGAAAGACATACTCATCTAATGTAATAGAAACTGCTTGGACCACAAAAGGAGCAAAAATCAGCATCCACATCATTATTTTCCTTTAACCTCAAAAAGAGTTCCGCAAATCGTAAGCCCAGGGCCAAAGGCCATGCTTACAATATAGCTTCCATTCATAACTTTACGATCGTTTAACATCTTTTCCCAAATATGGGGAAGCGTTGCGGAGGACATATTTCCAAAACTTTTAAGCACCTCTGTACTGTATTCTATTTGGTGTTCCTTAAGGGCTAAAATCTCTTTAATTTGGTCGATAATTTTAGGTCCGCCTGGATGAATGGCAAAGAGTGCTTCCGATTTGATTTTATCTTCAGAAAGATCTGCCTTTTTGACTAAGGTAGCAAAAAAAGAGGGGAGGGCTTCGGCAATAACTGCAGGGACATCCCGCGAAAGAGTCATTTTCATGCCTCCTTCTTCCGCCCACCAGCTCATATCTTCTAAAGAATTGGGAATAATTTGCTCGTGAACAGCTTTAATTTCTAAGCGAGGGGAGTCTTTATTGTTTGTAAGAGAGTACTTAATAAACCCATCTCCAAAAAGAGATTGCACAACAAGTTGCTCTGGACTATGAAAAAGAGGATTCATATGCAGGCTGCAAAGCTCTGTATGCACAATATCCACCCCGTTTAATGCTCCGGAGAAAAAGCCCAGCCCCATGCGTATCGCAGGGATGGATGCATAACAACCCATATGATAGGCATTTGTGACCATGCAATCAGCATTTCTTTGAGAGACAATTTTTTGAGCAGGGCTTGGTGCTACATATCCTGTGCAAGTCACATGAATTAAATGAGAAGGAAGTTTTTCTACGGAGCGGTAAAACTGCTCAAAGACTTGGCTCGCAGCTTCATCGAAATATTTAGAGCGCATATTAACAGCAGATGATTTAGAGGTAGAGGATACAGGGCAAATGCTTAATTCTTCCCAATTGTCCTCGAGCACCTCTTTATGTGTGCCTCTTTTAGCAATTTTAGAAGGCCCAAGCCCAATTTTTAAAAGACGTTCCTTAATTCTTTCATAAAACACTTCTTCTTGCGTGCCGGGATGCACGTTTTTTTCTGCGCGTGCATGGGCTTTTGCAATCCATTCAAGAATCTTTTCCTGAGGATGCTCATGAGGAGGGCGGATATGAGAAAAATTACAAAGAGAAATGCTCATGGAAACACCTTACCATGAGCATTACTTTATTTCTACAAGTTAGAGAACGATATTTTCGTTTATACATCCAGTTATATCGTTATCAAAGAGTTCCTCATCTACTTTTCTTGTTAATGAGTCCCCTTCGTTTTCATAAGGATGGAAAGCTAGGCCTTGTAAACCACTGTTATTAGCCTCTTCTATTAACCAAGCTACAGCTTCTTCATCAGTTGGATTATCTAGACCAATTTCTAGATCATTTTTATGTGTTATGATGTAAGCATATATCTTGTAAACAGCAAAAGCAGCCCCAAGGGTTAAGAGTATTGCTAAAAATTGAATAACTTTTATCGCTGTACCGCTTGTCTTTACATCTTGTTGTTGCCTTGCATTTACGTGATTAGGCGCTTCTCTAGAAATTATAGGATAGTTAGCTATTACTGATACTGACATAAAAACCTCTTAGTTATTATTAATTTATAATATTATATTGTTAGTTAGAATGAATTGCATTTGCGCAGATGTTTTGAGAGGTAAAACGTCCTCTATATCAACATCTTCTATGTAAACCCCTTTCATCCACTCTTTGTCATCTAATGGAGTTTGATCAATAGTAGCTGCATGCAGATCATCACTTTCTTTGGTTTTCTTTGAAGATGGATCGCTTGCCAAAGCCAATTTCTCTATTATTAACTCTTGCTTTGATAGTATTAACTCTTCTTCTGTTAGTTCAGAAGGGTCTACAGTAAGTTCTTCAGCGTTATCTATATCATCATTTTGTTCATATGTGCGCATAATTAAAATATTGTTTATATCGGCTAGATCAGGTAATATTGGATCGGCTTTTAAAGCCTTTTGTTTTTCTTCTGTCGAGTAGTATTTATATGCCGCGTAAATAAGGAATGTAAATCCGGAAAGTATTGTAGCGAAAAAGAATCCAATCCCTTTAATTATTTTTAAGGCAAGCCCACTTGTCTCAAGATCTCTTGAATCAATAAAATAAGTTGGATTTGTATTTCGTGTATAATTGTCGGCTGAAGTAAGTTTAATCGGATTCATCGCAAAGCCTATTGTTTATAATTATTATAATTTTAACTATCTATATTATATGTTCTGATTATCATGTAATTCAATATAAAAGTGCATATTAATTAAAAATTAACTTAACACAAGGAAGAGCTTAATATAATTAATGAAATCTTAATGAAGGATCATGGTAATGCCTGTTAAGATAAGGGCGCAGGCAAAGATACGGCGGAGCGTTTTGGCTGAAAGCTGATGGGCGAGTTTTACACCTAAAGGGGCTGCAAAGAAGGTGGTGGCAGCTATGATGCAGAAGGCTGGTATATAGATAAATCCTATAGAATCTTTAAGAGGAGCTTCGTTTAGCCCAAAAAACAAATAGGCAAGAGCTCCAAGCGATGTAATAAGGAGGGTGATTGCCGATGAGCTCGCAATGGCTTTTTGGTCGGAAACTTTGTAGGCCATAAGAATAGGAACGGTGATGATCCCGCCTCCAATACCTAGAATGTTAGACATAAAGCTTACCCCAAAGCTGATTCCTGAGAGCTTAAGAGGGGAAGGCAGTCTGTGATGCCCCTCGTGAAGAGCGTGGGGCTTAAGGAAATAGATGCCCACGAGGAGGGCAAAAAAGCCAAAACAGATCTGTAAAATCACACCTGATAAGAGATCAGCTATAAAGGCTCCCCCTAAAGAGCCTATAAAAATCCCAGGAAGCATCACTTTAATCACATCCCAGAGAACAGACCCCCTCTTGTTGTGGAAGTAGGTAGCAGAAAGGGAATTAAAGATCATGGCTGCCATAGAAGTTCCTATAGCGTAGTGCATTAAGTGTAACTTACTAAATCCCATATATTTAAATATAAAAAAGAGGCAAGGGACGGTGATCACACCGCCTGAAATACCTAGTAAACCGGCAAGAACACCTGCTAAGAGCCCTATCAAAATATAAGAAAAAACTTCTACGACTTCCATATGCCCCCTTATATTAAAATTTTAAGTGTTTGGCAATGAAATTCGATAAACTCCTTATATTAAATAACTTAGCTATTTTTGTTAAGTAATAAATTTAATTGTTTTTTAAGATACTGTAAATGAAAGATTTGCATCTTATTGGTTATGTAAGTTATTTATTATTATATTAAAGACTTTAATATTAATTGTTAATTTTGTATAATTAAGCTTTAAAGAAAATTAATTTATAATAAAAGATATTATGACAACAAATATGACACTAAAAGCATCAGGTTTTAATGGAGCGGCTACTACTATAGCTTTTAATCCTTCTTGCAAAGAAGGCGAAATAGCTAAATATGTAGTAAGCCTTATTAATCCCGCCTTTTTTGAAAATAACGCTAAAGGTACGGCTCCAATTTTTTTAGGTAGAGGCGTTCGTTTAGGTTCTGTAGAAAAGACTCCTTCTATTACCGTTACAAAAGCTGGAGAGTCTTCTTTACTTTTAAAAATAGCAGAAGTTGTCTTACGCATTATGTATTTTTTTTATAACCCTTGCGGAAACTACTTTAAAATGGAGAACGGCAAGATTCTTCCTTTTACAATGAAGGATTCTATAGATTTTACTCTTTCCTCTTCTGAAAGAGCAAAATACATTGAGGGAATGAAAGAATACCTTGGTGAGCAAATAGAAAATATTGCGGAAAATATGGATAAAATGAATAAAAAATTTATCCAATTAAAAGGCAAAAGCTCGCAAGAATTTCAAAACAATGCTGTTTTAGCAAAGAACCTTGTAAGATCTTTTGATAAACAATATCAAAAAATATCCGCTGTATTTGATTCTGATACGCAAAAAACATTCGAATTGGCGATAAAACAAGCCGGGATTAATGCTGTTTTATTATGTCATGCGGATTTTTTAAGTTTATCTGTTTTTAAAATAGTAAAAGAGGAATTCGTTTCTCAGATCGCTGATATTGTAAATAGTGAATTCAATAAAAATTCAGATGATTTATCTGCTCTAATAAAGAAGTTATTGGAATCTAAAGAATTTAGAAAAAAAATAACTAATGGGTTAATTGATCACTTAAGACAGACTTTAAAATCTGATCCACAGTCTTTATCTATTTTCTTAGAAATTGGAAAAGAGATCGGGACGCTTAATGAATTGGACTTATTTCTTGCCCCGAAATTGCATACTTCAATCATTTTAAAGTATCTAGAAGGGGAATTTGAAAAAGATCTTAAAAAAGGAAGCGATTTATTAAGTACAGCATTGGAAGAAAATCTAGAAAGTCTTGCAAGCCAAGTATTTGGTATAATGAAAGAAGAGCTTTCTAGGCATGAATTATCTGAGTTGTTACCGCAAGAAGGGCTGACTATAGGAGAAACATTGAATACATTTTTTTCTTTTTTAAGAAAAGAATCTTCGAATCCATTGCTAGGTGTAATTATCAATGAAGGCGTTAATGAATTGGAATCTAGAGTGAATCAGATAGCTTTGGACTTTGAGAAACCTACAAAGTACGGGCATCTGCTTGAAGAAGCAGAACTTACTCTAAATCGATTAAATGATTCAGGTGAATCAGAAGAAGAACTAGAGGCTCAATTAAAAGCCCTATTACACGCATAGTTAGAAATTTATAAAAATAGGAGAAAATATGGGAAACAGCTCGAGGTTAGGCAGTTTGGAGGCACCTAAACATTTTATTGTGGAGGTATTTCCAGGGAATACTTTAGACCCACAGGAAATAATGATGGTTAATTCCACTATTCATCAGGCAAATGCCTATGCTAATTCAGGCTATAAAATCAGAATTGAGAATGATGGAACAATCAGGTTATTAACTAAAAATCCTTTGGATTGGATTTTTGGGGTAACTTCTGCAAATGAAGCAGAGATGCAAGCTTATGCTAAAAGATCATTGAAGCCTGTAAAGGAGACCCTTAACTCCATTCTAAAAAACCCTCAACTCTTTGACCCTTCCTTAGTTAAGGCCTATACAACAGCCATTACAGAGCTAAGCTCAAATGATGAGAATCCGACTATTCGAGGGGAATTCATTAATTTAAAGGCCATTGCCCAGGTTGTTGAGAATGTCTTAGGAATCAATGCAGAAAGAAAACGCTCTCGCTCTTCAGATTTAACTAGATCTCAAGAGGAGCCTCCAAAAGAAGAGCCTTCCTTGATGTATCGCGCAGCTTCCTTAGCTATGAATGCTGTAAATAAAATTCCTGGAGTTGCACTTGTTGCTTCTTGTTGCAGTAAGCTCTTTGCCTCTTATTGGGGTACAGCCACTATTCCAGCTCCTCTTGAAAAACAAGAAGTTATTGCTACTCTGGAAGAAACAAAAGCTCAAGATCCTTTACCTGCTCTACCTGTTAAAGCGGGAGTGGATACGGCAAGAACTAAGAAAGAACTCGAAGAAGAAAAAGCTCAAGCCCTTTTAGATGCTGTACCTATTAAGGAAGGATTTGATAAGACAAGAATTAAAGAACATATCAAATTTCAGATGAATTACATTAAAGGAATAGCTAATGGAGAGGTGCAGTTTAGCCTTAATCCTTTTAAAAGCCTTAAACGCTCTCTTGTCACTGAAGGAAAAATGGTGGACAAAAATGGGGTGGAAGTAGGTCAAGCTGTCCATATTTTAGACTCATTGGAATACATGTTAAAAACAGGGATTTTGAAAGAGCTCTATACTACCTATGAAGCGCATGCTACTGAAAAAATGCATGCTGCAACATTATTCCTTAATGCTCTTAAAATGGGACTCATTCAAGAAAAGGGCTTTTACGATAGAACAGGAGAGATCTTAGAAAAAGCGTGTCTTCTTGATAAGCCAGAAGAGGCTCATTCAGATGGTTTAGCTAGCAGGCTGCCCACATTTTGTGCGTCCCTTGGCCTAAAGCAGTCTCTAATAGAAGGCTTTATCCAAACCAAAAACTGGAAAGAGCTCCTCATCCACCTCATCAAAACCGCCAACCCAGCTTAAAACCTATCGTCTGACACCATAGTCAAAGCATTGGAAGGAGAGCGACAAAAAAGAACAATATAAAATGATATAATGATATGAATGATGAAGAAAAAATAATTTGCCAAATACCTGGATTTCAGGAGAGAATTTATAAAAACGTATTCGATCTCTAACGACCTAAAAAAAATATCATTCTTATCATTGTATCATTCCTATCATTTCCTTGCCGCCAATTCCTTAAAACCTTAGCCAAAATCATGAGTTTACCCAACTTTTGAAGTTTAGGTGAGGGCCTTCGGCAAGAAGAAGCTTAAATCTTGTTTAGGGGTTGGGGTTTTGGTGCCAATGGTGGAGGGTTTGGATGATTGTTTCTGGGGCGCCTCTTTTTTCGAGGAAGTGGATGACCTCCAGTTGCTTTTCTTTTAACTTCTTAAACCATCTCTTAAGATAAGTTATCTCGTCTTCAGAATAGGTGGTAAACCCTTGCAAAAGCTTAGCTCTAGCTGACTGGCCAGGAAAAACCTGATGATGATTGCCTGCAACAAGAAGATTAGTGCTGGTATTATTTTGGAGCATATAAACAGCTATTAGCTCTCCTCCTTTTGCCCTGCGCTGTACCTCTGACTCGATGTAAGGATAATCATAGGAGGAAATAAGAGTCTCATAAATACTACGGGCTTGATCTTCTGAATACCTCAATAAATAGCCCATGGGATTTCCTTTAGAGGGCATTTCCTTAAAGAGAAGGGCAAAATCACTTGAGGCAGCTAAGCCGAAAGTCTTTCCAATGAAGGTCCATGTTTTGACTAGATCTTCAGGAGTTTTTACTTTTTTTTTCTTTATAAAAAGATCAAGGCTAAAATGTATATATTCATTTTGGTAAAGCCGGGAACCTGTCTTTTTTTTCTTGAGCACTTGGTTAACCCTTAGTTGCTCTTCTTGCTGCTGCTCTTGCTCTTCTTGGAGCTGTGTCTCTGAGCCTGTTTCACCCGATGCATACTGCATCGTAGGCTGTAAATGCTTAAGGTGCTCTTCTTTTAAACGTTCTAAATCTTTTAAAGAGTCCCTCACTTCTTCGCTTGCTTCTAGAAGGATCTTATTTAGTTTTTCAGAAGGAGAAATAACAGCATTTAAAGCTTTAAGATGCTCCTCGTAAATACCTGTTAAATAGGCAATGACTCCTACAGATTTTGTGGGGTGATAATCTAGCGCCGCTTCTACTTTTTTAGATAAAATAAGGAACTTTTTAACGGCTTTAAAATTTTCTAGATCTTCTTTAAGCGAGCTATCTTCTAAGGCTGTAAAAAGAGCCTGATTTAAATGCTTACGTATAATAAATAGGGGGTTAAAGGCAATGGCTTTAAAATTTTCAAGGCTTTTTTTAAAGGTATTTTGGGTTTCCATATCTTGCATCACATCTTTTACTCTGATGTTTAAAGATCTAAGGTTTTCTTCAATCCTTTTTGCGTGTTCAACGTGGATGAAGAATTTTACGCCATGGCCTTCTCCTAAAGCCCTTAAGCGTAAAAGACCTTGCTCGGGCTCTGTTGTTGTAGGCCCAGGAATGTAGGCGCCATAACACCCAAGAGGAATCTTAAAATCTGTTCCCCTTGTAGCTGAAGGGTTAAAGTAGTGGAGACATCTTTCTTTATCTAATTTGGCAAAATCATAGGGAATAGGGGCTGCCTTTCCTATTTGCCACATGTAGGTGTCTTTTTTATAAACAAAGATATACTGCCTATTTCCTCCCTCTTTAGTTTCTCTTAAATATTTTATAAGTTCTAGAGGGGATTTGTCTAAAAAGGAATACTCTTCATTAATAATAGCTTTGCAGTTTAAATCGGAAACAAGAGTCTCAAAAAGTCCTTTTTCTCCTAAAAAAGAAGAAAATATCTCTACTTCCTCGTTTAAATCAAGGCACATAAGGATTTTACCTAGCACTTTTCGAGGCGCTTCTTTAGGCATTCCAAATAAAGGAAGCAGCGCATAGCGATTTATAGCGCCAGATACCCCGCAAACCTTTTTCCCGGCTACAACATCTTGGACGTGGCAAACAATTTGCTTATCGTAAAGGCGGATATAAGGCTTTTCTTGCATAATATAGCGCAAAAACCTTAGGCGAAGAGGAGCATTTTCTCTTTTTTTAAATACGGCATATCTTTCAAGGGGATTGCTTCCAAGACTTAAAATAAACCCTTCCCATCCCTTTGTATTTTCTATTTCGGGCAAGACCTTTTCAAAGAAAGCTTGGCAGCACGCTTTTCTTATATAAGTTAAAAAGTGATAGGCAATAAATTCGGGTTCGTGGCCATGTCGTGTGCCTTCTTGGGCTATCTCTTTTTTACGCGGAGTCACAGTAAACCCATCTTCACTTATATCAAAGTCTGTTCCTAAACTTTTTTTAGCAACGACTTCTAATGTTTTAGTTAGAAAATGTTTAATAGCTCCTATTTTTTCAGCCCTTTCAATGGGTAACCCTTCGGGAACTGTATCTTGCAATCCACAAAAAGATATCGATCCTTATTTTTATAAGGCGGCAGAATTTATCTTTTTCACCATTTTAGAAAAGGTCCCCTTCTTAAAAAATACAGTGTCTAATGAAGAGATGGAAAAGCA
>JABDCQ010000002.1:0-12128 GCA_013288075.1 Chlamydiota bacterium
CATATGCAATGGCCGGCAGGATTGCTCTTCTCTGTGGTTTTCTTACCTCTGTGGTTAAAAAAATGCAAGTCCCTTGGAGGCTTAAGTCTTAGCTAAGATATAAACCACAGAGACAAGAAACCACAGAGGAAGAAAGAGAGAGGATGAAATTTTTCTTTCTCTTTTTTCTTCTCTGTGGTTTTCTTACCTCTGTGGTTAAAAAAATGCAAGTCCTTGGAGGCTTAAGTCTTAGCTAAGATATAAACCACAGAGGTAAGAAACCACAGAGAGGGGAAAGAGGAGAAGAGATTAGGTTTTTTCTTCTGTGGTTTTTTTCTTTTTGGATTTGGGGGTGGAGAAGCCGGGCTTTAGGAAGCGGTTTTTGAAGGCTTCTTTAGAGGCGGCTCTTGCTCTTTTCTTTCTTGCTTGTACAGCACCTTTTGCCATGATGGACTCTCTTTAAAGGGTTTTTGGGTAAAGGATACCTTATTTTGCTTAAAAACTTTATTAAAAAGTTTCCTTTAACTCGATGTTCCACTTTTTACGGCTTCCAGGGTGATTCCAGCAAAGCCAGATCAAAGCGAAAGCGCTTCGAACGAGAAGTTCATAGCGGGTAGCTATGGACGCCGAGGAGAATTGATATGGCAAAGCTGGAATTACCCTGGAAGCCGTAAAAAGTGGAACATCGAGTTTAGCGTAAAGGTTTTAGGCGTCATAGGGAAAGGTTTAATTTTAAAAACACTCCAGTAGCTTTTTTCCCCGTCTTCATAGCTAACTAAGAGCTGTTCTCCTGGGTGGATGGTCTTTTTTGCAAAATAGACAACTTCAATAGGGGCGGCAGCTAAATCATAACGGTTTGAAGAAGGGATTTTTAGAAGGACTGCCACTACATTAGGCTTTGCTGAATGATTGATGAAACGTGTAAAATTTCCTTTTTTAAGGGCATCGACTTTTAAGGAGTAAAGGCGTCTTGGGTGATAAGTGCTTGTTTTATCGAAAAGGGGCTGCTCTTCTTTTTTAAGGTGGATATCTGTCAGAGGCTCAAAAGCGTAGGCTGCATCGTCAGGTCTATTTTTAGGTTCTAAAGAAACGACTCCTGCATAAGGAGCAATCACATCTCCTTGTAATAAAGGCTTTGCATCGAGTTTTAAAAAAATGCCGTGCCCTAGATTATGGGGAAGTTTTTTACGTACAAGGTGCTCTGGCAAACCAGATTTTTCAATCACTTTTGATCCCTCTGCAATTTGCTTTAATGTGTTTTTAGAAGGATTATGCAGGGTTATTTTTTGTTTGCGCATTTCTCTAGAAAGCACCTTAATGAGTTCTTTAGTTAGAACTTGACGAGGCAGTTTAAATTTCATGATTTTATAGTTAGTTAGTTTTTTTGTTATTTCTTAAAATCCATATCAAGCCCACAGCAATAGCTGCTCCTCCAAGAACATAGATGACCGATCTTGGGACAGATTTTTCTTTTTCTACGGTTGCTTTAAGCGATCCTATTTCAAGTACTTTTTCCTCTGTTTTATAGGTAAAATGTTCGTAAGAGAGTGTAAATATTCCTAAAACAACTAAGAGGATGCCAATGATAAAATTTGAGCGCATTTATTTCTCCTGGGGTTAGCTTTAAAACTGGGGTATATACTTATTTTTTTTAGGGCGCAATAACAAAATTAGGCGCTTGACATCATTTGGACCGTCAAACTAATTTATCAATTGACACTATAAAAAAGGAGAGATGTCATGCGTAATTTAATTTTAGCTACAGTTTTTGCTTGTGGAGTTCCTGGATTTTTTGTTGCTGCAGAAATGGACCAAAATACAGAAGCCACAGCCCATTCCTATAAAGAAGTTTCAACTACAGAGTTAAAATCTTGGTATGATCAAAAAAAACCTATGGTTGTTATAGATGCGAGAAAAAAAGAGAATTTCGATAATACAATGCTCCCAGAGGCCAAGTGGCTTCCATTTGATACAACAGATATGAATGTTGTGGCAGCTACCATTCCTTCAAAAGATAGTGTGGTTGTGATCTATTCTTGCGATGGTGGTTGTTATGCAAGTGAGCATTTAGGAGATGAGCTTGTGAAGATGGGATACACAAATGTGTATGATTATCGAGCAGGTCTTAAAGAGTGGAAAGATTTGAAGTATCCAACCGTGCAAAAATAGCCTAATAGGAATTTGAAAAAATGAAAAAAACTCATAAGTTTGCTTTATTTATTTTGCTTTCTTTAGCGTGTGTGCTAGCTGTTATTATATTTTGGGATAGTAGTCGTATCGATGTATTAAATCCTAAAGGACTAATAGCCCTTAAGCAGAGAAACCTTCTTGTTATTTCGACATTAATTATGTTAATTGTCGTTGTTCCAGCAATTGTTTTTACTTTTGTTTTTGCTTGGAAGTATCGATCTGATAATGAAAAGGCAAAGTACACACCTAATTGGGAAAATAGCATACTTGCTGAGTGTATTTGGTGGGGAATTCCTTTTATCATCATTGTAGTTTTAAGTGTGATGGTATGGAAGACAAGTCATGAGTTAGACCCTTTTAAACCTCTTGATTCCCCCACTAAACCTATAAGAATCCAGGTTGTTGCCCTGCAGTGGAAATGGTTATTTATTTACCCGGAAGAAAAGATTGCAACCGTTAATTTTGTGCAGTTCCCAGAAAAAACACCTTTGAATTTTGAAATCACTTCTGATGCTCCTATGAATTCCTTTTGGATTCCTCAGCTTGGAGGGCAAATTTATGCCATGTCAGGGATGCGTACAAAGCTTCACTTAATAGCGGATGCGCCAGGCATTTTTAACGGATGTTCGGCTAATTTCAGTGGAACAGGCTTTGCAGGAATGAAGTTTATCGCTAAGGCGAGTACCGAAGCCGATTTTGATGCATGGGTTTCATCGGTAAAAAAATCTCCTAATCATCTCGATGCGAAATCGTATAAACAGCTTCTTAAGCCAAGTATTAATAATAAAGAGGCATTTTATTTATTAAGTGATGATGGGCTATTTGATCAGATAATTATGAAATATATGACGCCAATGTAGGGGATTTATGTTTGGAAAATTAGGTTTAGATTCGTTTACGCGCAATCCTATTGAATTTGGCGCAGGAATTTCAATGGTAATGGCAGCCCTTGCTGCAATAAGTTTTTTATTTTATTTTAAGCGCTGGAAGTGGCTTGGGAAGGAGTGGTTAACATCCCTTGATCCTAAAAAAATTGGGGTGATGTACGTTGTTGTTACGGCTATAATGTTATTTAAAGGGCTTATTGATGCTGTGATGATGAGGGCCCAGCAAGCTGTTTCTGTAGGGGACTCTTATGGATATTTAGCCTCAGATCACTTTCAGCAAATTTTTTCGGCTCATGGTGCCACGATGATTTTCTTTGTCGGAATGGGCGTTGTATTTGGGATGATGAATTTAATTATTCCCCTTCAAATAGGAGCAAGAGACGTAGCCTTTCCCTTTCTAAATTCTTTAGGCTTTTGGCTTTTTGCTGTAGGCGCTTTGCTTCTTAATATCTCTCTTATTATAGGCGAGTTTTCAGGTGCGGGATGGCTTGGATATCCTCCCCTTACCAGTATGGAATATAACCCAGGTGTGGGGGTTGATTACTGGATATGGACGTTGCAGGTTGCAGGGGTCGGGAGTTTAATTTCGGGTATTAACTTTTTAGTGACTATCTTGAAGATGCGCTGTCCCGGGATGACCCTAATGAAGATGCCTATCTTTGTGTGGAGCTGCTTATGCTGTTTAATTCTTATTATTTTTGCCTTCCCCATTTTAACGGCAACGCTTGCGATGCTTTCTTTAGATCGGTTTTTAGGAATGCATTTTTTTAGTGCAAGTTTTGGCGGCAATCCCATGATGTTTGTGAATCTTATTTGGGCATGGGGGCATCCGGAGGTTTATATTCTTATATTTCCGGCTTTTGGGATTTTTTCTGAAATTGTTGCGACATTCTCTCGTAAATACTTATTTGGCTATGTATCGATGGTATGGGCCCTTGCGGCTATTACCGCACTTTCTTTTATTGTATGGCTTCACCACTTTTTCACCATGGGTTCAGGCGCTAGCGTAAATGCCTTTTTTGGAATCATGACAATGCTCATTGCTGTTCCTACAGGCGTTAAGATGTTTAACTGGATTTTTACGATGGTGCGAGGAAAGGTGTATCTTGCAACTCCTATGCTTTGGTTCTTGGGTTTTGCTTCTAATTTTACCATAGGGGGCATGACAGGTGTTTTAATGTCTGTTCCGGCAGTTGATTTCCAGGTTCACAATAGCTTGTTCTTAATTGCGCACTTCCATTCGGTCATTATTGGGGGAGTGTTATTTGGTTTTTTTGCAGGCTTTACTTATTGGTTCCCTAAATTTTTTGGTTTTAAGCTTAATGAGAAGCTTGGGCGCTATGCTTTTTGGTACTGGATGATTGGCTTTTTAGCAGCTTTTATGCCTTTATATGTTTTAGGTCTTATGGGAGCTACAAGACGTTTAGACCACTATGATCATGCTTCGGGCTGGCAGCCTTTATACGTGCTAGCAGCTGTAGGTGTTTTACTTATTATGATAGGGGTTGCTTTCCAGGTCTTACAAATTATTATCAGTATTAGGGATCGGAAGAAAAATTTAGATACAACAGGCGATCCTTGGGATGGCAGAACACTTGAGTGGTCAACCACCTCTCCTCCACCTTTCTATAATTTTGCCATTACACCCGAAGTGAATGAGCGCGATCCTTTTTGGATTAAGAAGCAATCAGGAAGAGAGCAAGCTAAAAAAGAATATAAAGATATCCATATGCCCAAAAATACCCCTATGGGACTTTTCATTGCAGGATGCGCTTTGATCTTTAGCTTTTCCATGATTTGGCAAATCTTTTGGCTTGCAGGTGTAGGCGCTCTTGGCGCTCTTGTCCTCTTGATTATTCACTTATCAGATGATGACACCGATTATTATGTGACTGTTTCGGAAATAGAACAAATAGAAAATAGGATTTAAGAAGATGACAGAACACGCTGAAATTCAAAGAGAAGTTCATTCCAAAACAGTCTTGGGCTTTTGGGTTTATGTCATGACTGACTGTGTTTTATTTGCAACCCTTTTTGCAACATACGCAGTACTGCATGGGAATACGTTTGGTGGTCCCTCTGCAAAAGAATTATTTAGCGCTTCTTTCGCTTTAGGAGAAACACTTATTTTGTTAACAAGCAGTTTTACCTGCGGTCTTGCAATGCTTGCTGCCTACCGCGCTAAAAAAGAGCAAATGCTCGCGTGGTTTGGCATCACATTCTTACTTGGGTGCGCCTTTTTAGGAATGGAATTACACGAATTTTCTGACTTTGTCAAAGAGGGCAATAGTTGGCAAAGAAGTGGATTTTTATCCTCCTTTTTCACTCTTGTTGGAACGCACGGCGTTCACATTACATGTGGTTTAATATGGATGGCTGTCATGATGATCCAGGTGGGGATCAGAGGAATTAAGCCTGTTAACTTTAAACGACTTGCCTGTTTGAGTCTGTTTTGGCACTTTTTGGATGTTGTATGGATTCTAATATTTACCATTGTTTACTTAATGGGAGTTGTAAATGGATAATGATATTTCTAAACAAGAGAGATGGCAGCCTAGTTTAAAGTCGTATATTGTGGGCTTTATTCTTTCTATCGTATTGACACTAGCAGCTTATTTTCTTGTTGTAGAGCATATGCTTACAGGTTTAGCCTTAGTAGCTTCCATTGCTTTTTTAGCCGTTCTTCAAATTGTTGTTCAGCTTTTATTTTTCCTCCATTTGGGGAAAGATGAGAATGCGTATTGGGACTTGCATGTGTTTTTCTTCATGTTGTCCGTTGTTCTTGTTTTAGTATTTGGTTCTATTTGGATTATGTATCACTTAAATTATAGCATGAAAATCTAGGTATAAAAATGAAATTTGTTTCTGTTACTAAACCAGGCATTATTTTTGGTAATATTATCACTGTTTTAGGAGGCTTTTTTCTAGCTTCTCAAGCAGGCATTAACCTTTGGTTGCTTCTGATCACCATTGTATCCATGGCTCTCATCATTGCTTGTGGCTGTATATTAAATAACTACATCGATCGCGATATCGATAGTCTTATGGAAAGAACCAAAAACCGCGTTCTTGTAAAAGGCTTGATTTCAGGGAAAATCGCTCTTTTATATGCTGCTATTTTAGGGATTGCAGGGTTTTTTCTCATTTATTGGGGAACTAATCTCCTGACTCTTTTCCTTGCCTTTATAGGACTCTTTTTCTATGTGGTTGTCTATAGCCTCCATTTTAAACGCAAATCGAGTTTTGGCATTGTGATAGGGGGCGTTGCGGGAGCCGTTCCTCCTTGTGTTGGATACTGCGCCGTTACAGGACGTTTTGACACAGGCGCTATTTTACTTTTTCTTATTCTCTTCTTTTGGCAAATGCCCCATTTTTATGCGATTGCCATTTACAGGCTTAAGGATTTCAATATGGCAGCAACCCCTGTTTTGCCTGCTAAGAAAACCCTTTTATATACAAAAATTACCATGCTTGCCTTTATTGGGCTTTTTGTTTTGGCGTCTTTAACACCCACCATTTTTGGCTATACGGGCAGCATTTATTTTGCTAGTGCCTTTTGCTTAGGACTCATTTGGTTTTTCCTTGGCCTTGAAGGCCTTCGCACCAAAAATGACATCAAGTGGGCGCGCAAGATGTTTATCTACTCCCTCATCAACATCACCCTCCTCAGCATCATGATGATCACCCGCCAATAACTAAAAACAGAGAGGGGGTTAAAATCTTTTCTTCTCTCCTCTCCCTCTTCCTCTGTGGTTTCTTGTCTCTGTGGTTTATCTTTGCTAAGCCGTTGCTTGGATCAGCTTAGCTAAGATAAACCACAGAGACAAGAAACCACAGAGGAAGAGGAGAGAGAGAAATTTAATTCTTTGTGGTTTTTTACCTAGGGTTTGTAGCAAAAGCAGGAGGTGAGGTGGTCATTGACTAGACCTACAGCTTGCATGTAAGCATAGATGATTGTTGAGCCAACAAAGGTCATCCCTCGTTTTTTTAGATCCTTTGATAGAGCGTTGCTCTCTTCTGTTATTGTAGGGACTAGGGCGAAGCTTTTATAGTGGTTTTTAATGGGTTTGCCTTTAACAAAACTCCAAAGGTACTTATCAAAACTTCCAAATTCTTTCTGGATTTTTAAAAACACCATGGCATTTTGGCGCGTCGCATAAATCTTTAAGCGGTTGCGGATAATGCCTTCATTATTGCGCAGCCCCTCTAATTCTTTATCGGTCATGGCGGCCACTTTTATAGGGTCGAATCTATGAAAAGCTAAGCGGTAGCCCTCTCTTCTCTTAAGAATGGTTTCCCAGCTTAAGCCTGCTTGGGCTCCTTCAAGAATCAGCATTTCAAATAAATGGCGATCGTCATGAACAGGAATTCCCCATTCTTCATCGTGGTAGGCGGCATAGAATTCTTTACCAGGACCATTTCCAAAACAGCGCTCTTTCATTTACTACTCTCATGTTCAAGAAGCCATTTTTTTCTTTGAATGCCGCCAGCATAGCCACCAAGCTCTCCTCCCTTATTAATCACGCGATGGCAGGGGATGACAATGGCTAAGCGGTTTGTTGAATTGGCTCTTGCAACAGCTCTGCATCCTAGAGGATTTTGTATTTCTATTGCTAATCCAGAGTAAGAGTGGGTAGTTCCAAAGGGGATTTTTTTAAGCTCTTCCCAAACTTCCTTTTGAAAAGGGGATCCTAAAAGACATAAAGGAGTTTTAAATTCTTTTAATTTACCTGCAAAATAGAGGCTTAATTCTTTTTCAATAGAAGCAGTGATTTTTGTACTTCCCGGAATAATTGTTGCTCGTGTTTTCTTCCGAAGACGGCCTATCCCTTCTTCGAGTTTAACACGTTCTACAAATTCTAAAAGATAAAGCATCTCCTCATCGGCAATAGCAATCATTACCCCAAGAGGTGTTTCTATTGTGTCCTGATATAGAAGTTTCGTATTCATGCGATACATAATATACAAAATTCTGAATAATTCCCAGAAGAACTCTTTGAGTGCATACGCATAAACCTAAAAAGAAAAATAACAGAGTGGACAGATGAAAAAGATTTTTTTTTCTTTTTTCTCTCTGTGTGCTCTGTGATCTCTGTGGTAAAAAATTATTGAGAGAACATTGCATCTAACGTGTTAGCATATTTTTTTACCACAGAGATCACAGAGCACACAGAGAGAAGAAAGAATCTCCTTTTCTTTTATCCTGTCCATCCTAATCATCCTGTTATTTTTCTTTTTAGGTTTACGCATATGCACTCCAAAGCGCTAATGCGCAAAGATTTATACTTGTTTTTCGGTAATTAAGTTGATGCGTAGGATATGCAGAATGAAGAAGGATTGATTTCAAAAGCGCTTGAATGCTATGCACAAAAGAAGCTGTGAGGATGAATGAGTTTACCAGATATCCTGTCTGTTAGTATTGGTGCGGCCGTTGGGGCTTGTTTGCGCTTTGGGCTTGGGGCTGCGATGAACCCTATTTTCCCGACTATTCCCCTAGGAACTGTGGCTGCAAATATTATAGGCGGTTTTCTTATGGGTATTTTTATGGCCCTAACAAAAAATCATGCTTTTATCCCTCCTATAGCTCGTCTGGCTATTGCAACTGGTTTTTTGGGTGGGCTTACAACATTTTCTACATTTTCAGCTGAAACGGTTACCCTTCTCTCTAATCAAGAATACCTTTGGTCAGCTTTTATTGTTGTATTGCATGTAGCTGGAACTGTTTTAGCTACTATTTTGGGTATATACACTGTCAGAATTTTTACATCCTATTAGGAGAATGTATGCAAGGAGTTCACTTAAAATTTTACACTTATGAATCTCAGAAACATCAGGGGATTTTGCTTTATGAGTGGCTTCTTGAATGTGCTAAAAAACACTCTATTCAAGGAGGATCTGCTTTTAGAGCCATCGCGGGGTATGGGCATCATGGCATATTACATGAGGAGCGTTTTTTTGAATTAGCATCTGATGTTCCTGTCCAAATCGAGTTTATCGCTGATGAGGATACCCTCTCTCAATTCCTCAGTTTTTTAAAAACAGAAAAAATAAAGCTCTTTTACACCAAAGCCCCCATAGAATACGGGACGTTAAATTCATAGAAACATCGCATTATTAAGTCACTTTGAGAATAAAATTTCACTTTTCAAAAAAGTCTGATTGATATTAAAATTGTTGCATGAATTTTTAAGATACTCAAGCATGAATTATTTTTTAACCACAGAGATCACAGAGCACACAGAGAAAGAAGAGGGGAATATTACCGGTAAGATTATTGGCGCGGCCATAGAAATTCATAAGGCATTAGGCCCAGGTCTTCTTGAATCGGCATATGAGGCTTGCTTAATTTATGAGTTGCGGCTTAGAAAATTGAAAGTAGAAACTCAGAAGCCGATGCCTATATTTTATAAAGACGTGATGCTTGATTGTGGTTATCGTGTTGATTTGATCGTTGAAAATCAGGTCATTGTAGAAATTAAGTCTGTAAGTGCTCTTGCTTTGATCCATGAGGCGCAATTGCTTTCCTATTTGAAATTGTCTGATTGTAAAATTGGGCTTCTGATCAATTTTAATGTCAAAATGCTTAAAGATGGCATTTGCCGTATCCGATCTTAATTCTTCTCTCTGTGTGCTCTGTGCTCTCTGTGGTAAAAAAATTATCACAGAACGTTGCATCTAACGTGTTAGCATATTTTTAACCACAGAGACCGAGAGAGCACAAGAGAGAGAAGAAAGATTTCTCTTTTTGCTTTCTTTAAGCGATTTGGTTGATCCTTTTGTTTTGGTAGTGGGTGATTAGTTCTCCTATGCCGTATCCGGTGAGGGAGAGCAAGATACTTGCGATTTCCTTAGGAAACGCCATAGGGTATATACGAAATAACACAAATCCAGCAGCGCCAAAGGCAATAGCTATTAATGCAGAAAGAAAATTACCTCTTTTCTTGAATAACGCAATGAATAAAGGAATGAACAAGCAGCTTACTGAAAGTTCATAATTTTGAATTAATATATCCACAACATTATCAAAATAGAAGGCGAAAAATATCGCTCCTATAGAAATGATGCAGGTAATTCCTTGCATAACACGCATCGTATTCACTTTCTTAAATACAGGTAATTTAAAATCGTTTGATAAATTTGAGCTTATTGCATTGATTAAAGACGTTGCTGTTGAAATAATAGCTGCTAAGATAGCGCATCCCGTTAAAGCTGTCATCCAAGGGCCTGTCGTCTTAGAGATGAAGGTCATAAGAACGCTTCCTCCTTCTGGCACTTGCATCCCCATGCTACTTGCTAAGGACCCAAAAAAGACAGGTACAATACATACAATCAGGGAAATAATGCCGGCTAGAAAAGAGGCTCTAGAGACAATTTTAGAAGAGGCCCCTGCAAAGCAGCGCTGCCCCATATCTTGCTCAATCACCATAAAAAGCAGCGGCATTAAAAGCCAGCCGCACATTTTAGGAGAAACGTCTGTAAAATTCCCCCAGGTAGGTGAAGGGATGGATTGTGCCTCTGTTGTGGTGTAAAGAACAAATCCAAAACATACAAGAAACATCACTGAAAAAAAGATGGCTTGAACGATATCTGTTGAGATAACAGCCTTTAATCCTCCTTGCGCTGTATAGATAATCACAATAGCCCAAAATGCAATAAAAAGAGCTTGGTTATTAAATCCTATGCTTACTAAAAACTTATTTGAAGCAATGATTTGGCCTACAAGAATCATAAATAAGGAAGCAATTGATAAAATGGAGGCAACTTTTTTTAGCATTTTAGAGCCGTAAGTGACCTCAAAGATTTGAGCGACCGTAGAAACTTTAAATTCTGCAAGTTTTTTCCCCATGCCGGATCCAAGGAAAATTAATCCAAGGGCTCCTCCTAAGGGATAAAGAAGAACCGGCCAGCCAAATACATAAGCTTCATTGGCAGCGCCTAGAATCATCCCTCCTCCCACTTGAGTAGCTAAAAAAGTCATCATAAGGGGAAAAAGCTTTACGCTTCTCCCTGCAAGGAAGTAATCATCCTTCCCGTTTATCTTTTTTGAAGAGGCTCTTCCCACAATCCAATAAAGAATCTGAAGAGCAAAAAGTAGCGAAATAAAAATTGAAATATTCATCGTAAAATTCCTAAAATAATTTTTTTAAAAAATAAAGTATTTATTCTGAATAAGATAAATCGCTATAGCGAATAAATCCCATTCAGAGAGTGTAAAAATAAAAATAGACTTAAAAAGGGAGCGAATTAATGAGCTAGATGCCCGTGATGATGAGAAACATGAGGGATAGAAAGAATAGAAATACAATTAGATGGGGCCAGATAGGCAAAGGCTCCATATTCAAGCTGTTTGTTATTCATGATACTCTCCTTTAAGGCAAAAATTGCCCAAGCTAGATTCATTATATAGTGTTTTATATTTTTGGGAATGTGAAAAAATAATTGGCTTGTTTTGTGCTAATCGTGTAAAAGTTCTACAAATATTTTTTATAGTCATACGGTAAGAATGAATAAATTTCTGATTAGTACTCTGTCGTTCCTTTTGTTTAGTGGAGGTGTTTACTCTGAGTTGCCTTCTCATAGGCAAGGCGTTAAGGCTTGCTGCCCCGATCGTACCTGTTGGTATTGTTCCTCGTCATTAGCTGAGCCCGGCCCGACGGGGGCAACAGGCCCAATAGGCAGCGTGGGAATTGCAGGTGCTACGGGTCCCACAGGATCAACTGGGGTGGCAGGAGCACCTGGAGTTGTTGGTGCTACTGGCCCGACGGGTCTGATGGGTCCGGCAGGAGGGCCAACGGGTAACACTGGTCCAACAGGCTTGGCAGGAATAGCTGGAACGCCTGGAAATACGGGGGCTACAGGTCCAACAGGTCCGACGGGGTTGACAGGATTAGCGGGATCAACGGGTAACACCGGTCCAACAGGCTTGGCAGGAATAGCTGGAACGCCTGGAAATACGGGGGCTACAGGTCCAACAGGTCCGACGGGTTTAACAGGATTAACGGGCCCAACTGGAAACACTGGTCCAACAGGCTTGGCAGGAATAGCTGGAACGCCTGGAAATACGGGGGCTAC
>JABDCQ010000002.1:12300-22958 GCA_013288075.1 Chlamydiota bacterium
GGCTTGGCAGGAATAGCTGGAACGCCTGGAGATACGGGAGCTACAGGTCCAACAGGTCCGACGGGTTTAACAGGATTAACGGGCCCAACTGGAAACACTGGTCCAACAGGCTTGGCAGGAATAGCTGGAACGCCTGGAAATACGGGGGCTACGGGTCCAACAGGTCCGACGGGTTTAACAGGATTAACGGGCCCAACTGGAAACACTGGTCCAACAGGCTTGGCAGGAATAGCTGGAACGCCTGGAGATACGGGGGCTACAGGTCCAACAGGTCCTACTGGCCCAACAGGTCCGACCGGATTGAGTGGCACTAATGGAGCCCCGGGTGCTACAGGGGTAACAGGTCCGACAGGTACTAGTGGGACCGCGACCTTGGAGTATGCAGATTTTTACGCACTCATGCCTCCGGACAATGCGGCAACCGTTGCGCCCGGTTCAGGTGTACAATTTCCAAACAATGGACCTATAAGCGCTGTATTAGCTGCTGCGAATCCGTCTTCTCCAACGCGGAGTGTATTTACATTGCCTAATGCAGGCACCTATGAGGTCTTGTTTCAGGTAAGCGTGACTATGCCGGCTCAATTAGTTTTAGCTTTGGATAATCAGGATATGATGGGGGTCCAGGAATTAGCCTATACGGTGGTTGGGCGAGATACAGCGACTACTCAGGTATCGGGAATGGCCCTTATAATAACAACGAATCCAAATGCAACGCTTAGTGTATATAACCCTACTGGGAATAGTACGAATCTCATTATACCGCCTGATGCGGGTGGGGCTCATGCGGTTTCTGCACATCTTGTTATAACACGAATTCAGTGAAAAAAAAGTTTTTTGGAAAAATATTTGACAATATCTTATTTTTTTTACAAGATGGTAAAAAAAAGCTTTTTTACTACATATTTAATTTTTAACAGAGGGATCGATATGATTTTACGCATGCTTAGTGTGGGATTAGCACTTGGTAGTGTTTTCACATCTACATTATTTGCCGGTAGCGAACGAGGAAGTCGTATTGTTTCAGAGACAGGAGGCGTTGCAGGTGTTCAGGGGATTGCAGGTGTTCCTGGAGTTGCAGGCCCTGGCGGCATCGGCGGTCTTCAAGGATTACCGGGGAGTGTTTTTGAGTACTCTGATTTCTTTGCATTGATGCCTCCTGACAATGCTGTACCTGTTGCAGCTGGTGTGGGAGTGCAGTTCCCAAATACTGGAGGGGGGACAGGAGTGATTACTTCTCCAACGAGTTCAACATTTTTATTGCCTGCCATCGGCACTTACTTAGTTCAATTTCAAGTGAGCGTAACCGATGCGGGGCAACTTATGTTAAGGCTTAACGGAGGACTTGTTGCAAATTCGGTGGTAGGGCGAGCAAGCGGGGTTTCCCAGATAATAGGGATATCTTATTTGACTACGACAACTGTGAATAGCATTCTCGAGGTGATTAATCCTCCGGGGAATTCTCCTGCACTGATCATTACTCCCCTTGCCGGTGGTACTGATCCTGTTTCTGCGCACCTTACAATTGTACGCATTCAATAAAATAGGGTATTTATTAAAAAATTAAGACAAACACTTAACGACAGTTAACTTTAAGAGAGGAATACATATGATTTTACGCGTGCTTATAGTGCTCATAGCGCTTGCTAGTAGCTTCACATCTACAATATTTGGGGGCAGTGAACGAGGGAGTCGTATTCTTTCTGAAACAGGGGGTGTTGCAGGCGTTCAGGGAATCGCAGGTGCTACCGGAGCTGCAGGAACTCAGGGTATTGGGGGAATTCCGGGTGTACCGGGGACTGTTTTGGCCTTTTCCGATTTTTATGCCTTAATGCCTGGTGACAATGCGGCAACTATTGCAGTTAACGCGCCGGTATTGTTTCCAAATACCGGGTCTAGTAATGGAGTGATCACTTCGCCAACATCTTCAACATTTTTATTGCCTGCCATTGGTACTTATCTTGTCCAATTTCAAGTGAGTGTAGACCAGCCGGGGCAACTTATGCTAAGACTTAATGGAGTACCCATTGCAAACTCGGTAGTTGGGCGAGATCTCATCACTGACCAGATAGTAGGAATGTCTCTTGTGACTACAACAACTTTGGGTAGTATTCTTGAGGTGATTAATGCTCCTTTAAATTCTACTGCACTGACCATCACGCCTATAGCTGGTGGTACACACTCTGTTTCGGCGCATCTTTCGATTATGCAGATTCAATAAAATAGAGCGTTTATTAAAAAATAAAAACACACTTAACGACAGTTAATTTTAAAAGAGGAATACATATGATTTTACGCGTACTTATAATGGTAATGGCACTTGGTGGTAGCTTTACATCTACGATATTTGCCGGTAGCGAACGAGGTAGTCGTATTGTTTCAGAATCAGGAGGTATTGCAGGCGTTCAGGGAATTGCGGGCGTTGCTGGGGTTGTAGGATCTCAAGGTATTCCAGGTATTCAAGGGTTGCCAGGTAGCATTGTGGCCTTTTCCGATTTCTATGCGTTACAAGGTGGAGCTTTCGATGACAATCCAGGGATGGTTATGAGTGGCGCTCCTGTGAACTTTCCACGCCTAGGATCTAATAACGGAGTTATCACTGCCGTAAATTCTTCAACGTTTTTATTGCCTGCTGTCGCTACCTATTTAGTCCTATTTCAAGTGAGTGTGACGCAAGCTGGACAACTTGGATTAAGTCTTAATGGATCTGTTCTCCCCATTGCCAATTCGGTTGTTGGACGGGATGCCTTGGTTAATCAGATAGTAGGAATATCCCTTGTAACTACCACATCTCCTGCTAGTACTCTTCGGGTGATTAATCCGGGAGCTATCGGGATCACTGTTACTCCCAATGCCGGTGGTGTACAACCTGTTTCGGCGCATATTGTGATTTTACAACTTTAACAGAATAAAGTAATTATTGAAGAAAATATGAGTGAATGTTATTCACTAAAATAAACACCTAACGTAGGAAAGTACCATATGATGAAGGCTCCCAAAAAGATTTATATAGCTATTACAGGTTTGTTGATGGCTGCGGCAACGCAAGCAAATGCTGCTGGTTGCAATCCATCTCCATGTAAACCTGAATATTGTCAGCCCGAGTGCGTTTCGGAGTGCGAGTGTGATACTAACGACAATGAGTTCAACATTTATGGTGAACTATTATATTGGACGCCTTCATTACGTGGTCTTCAAAGCGCATTTGGAAATACATCCATAGCAACGGTAGCTAATACCCCAACTTTCACAACAACTACTATAACAGAATCAGATGTAAAGCCTCATTCTAAATGGAGTCCGGGCTGGCGTGTGGGCGCAGATTTTGTATTTGGTTGCTGCCTAGACCTAGCAGCTGATTGGACCCACTTTGATGGGCATGCTTCGCATAAAAGTGGCGGACAGCATGGGCGCTGGAACATAAAATATGATGTGATCGATTTGACTTTAGGTAGCTTTTGGTACACATCTCCTTGTTTTTACTTTAAGCCTTTTATCGGCGTTCGTGGTGCCATCATTCATCAAACATTAACATCTCATCTTGAGACCTTAGTCACCTCATCGGCGGGAAGTAATATAACTCTTACCGATATGAATGACAAAGAGAATTTTTGGGGAGTTGGTCCTGAACTTGGCATAGAAGCCAATTGGTGTATAGGATGGAATCTTAGCCTCTATGCTATGTTTGATGTTGTGACTTATTACGGAAATGTTAAAGCTACAAATCACGATACAGACACTTTCACAAGAACGGCTAACGTCACTAACGCGACAAGTAAAGATTGGTTCAACAATATAGGCACTGACGGTGCAGTTGGTATTCGCTGGGATACTATTTGGTATCAATGCGGCTATGACATAACTTGTATGTTAAAGTTAGGATTGGAACAACACCGTATTTATGACTTTAGTAACCTCGGCTCCGATGGTACATTAAGTTTAGATGGAGGCGTTTTTGCAGCCGGCGTTGGTGTACGCTTCTAAGGTTGTCTTCTCTCTTTCTTTTGTTGCGTTGTTAATGGGGTCCTTTGACCCCATTTTTTATTTTTCCATTTAGTAAATTAAGGGCTTCTCTGATGTTGTACCCAAGTGAACTCGAAAAAAAATATGAGGTTTTAGTCCTCATGTTGATCCTTGGAGTAAGTAATATCTATGCCAATGAGTATGCAGAGGAAGCTTGTATCTCTAATGAGGGCTCCTCTGAACCCTGCAATGAGTGTTGCTGCGGAACGCCCTGGGTAAGTGCTGATTTATTATATTTGAGCGTATGTGAAGGGGGTTTTGATTGTGACCTTGGAACAACAAGTATCACTAAGACGCTTACCGATGGGAAAAATGTTACAGATGTTCGTGAAAAGAGTGAAGAGATTGCGTTTGGTTGGACCCCGGGTTTTCGTGTAGGTGTAGGGTATGATTTTGCCTCTAGCTGCTTTGAGGCTGCTTTATATTGGACACGTTTTAGCGATACAGGCAGTGGTCATGAAGCAAATAACTACGCAAAGTTGGATTTGAGGTTTAACGAGGTTGATGCTTTACTAGGATACAAATTAACTTATTGTGATCGTTTTACCCTAATGCCTTTTTTGGGAGTTCGGTATGCAAAAATTGATCAAGCTCTATCTTCCCATTTGGAATCGACAATTTTAATCAGAGCAACAAATGCAAGAAGTGTTGTGGTATCTACAAAACATGATACGCAGCATTTCTGGGGTATTGGCCCTCTATTTGGGCTTGAAGGGAACCTCTATTTTGGATGCGGCTTTAGTATTTATGGAATTCTTGCGGGAAATTTTTTATACGGTGATTTTGAAAACGATTTCAATAAGAGCGATATTTTTACTCAAGCTGTTAATACCTCTGTTTCGTCTTCAGAGAATTGTGCTGTATTAACTGGTTTTGATGCAGGGTTAGGTTTGCGCTATGCATTTTGTTTTGCGACCCTTCAATTAGGTTGGGAGCATCACACCTATTTTGACTACAATACAATAGGTTGTGGCGGGGATTTGAATTTGTATGGGCTTAATGCTTCTGTTATTTTTCATTTCTAGCATCTTGACTTTATCTTTATGAAATGCTCTAATTTCCATTAAAATTTTTAATGGGAATTTCAAATGGCTATTGCGTTCTTAAAGCGTGCTTCTCTGCATTTTGCTCAAGAATACTCTAAAATTCTTTTAGCGGGTTTTGATGAGCGTAAAAATATTTCAGTTAGGTTTTCTGATTTTATTCCGTATAAGCAAAATGATAGCGACCCTACGCGTCTTTATGACTCTCCAAAAGATTCTCCTAAAGTAAAAAGATTGAAGTGTTTAGCTCTAGCTTGTGCAACACCCATCATACAGGCGATTAGCATTTTATTAAGCTTGGCTAATCGGATTGCTAAATTAATCACATTTGCTCACTTTTGGTATCCAAGGGGGGGCGAGGCCTATTCTTTTAAAAGTCGACTATTTGAATTTGGTAGAGACTTTTTAAGAGTTGTCTTTTCTTCTCTCATTTATGCAGGCCTTGAGCTTTCAGCTATTTACGGCTTAGCTTTACCTTACGATGCCGCAAAATTATATGCTACTTTTGAAAGATGCGCTTTTGGTAAAGCGTTTTTAGCTACTTGTTTTCAACCCAGTGCCACCCACCATTTGTTTGGAGGAGACATTAGCAAAGCAAACCAGTGGTAGTACTGCTAATGGCTTTTAGTTTGCTTTGGATTTTTTGTAGGTAAATGAAGGGGAAGTTAGCATTTTTAAGTTCTGCCGCTGCTTGTGGGTCTGTAGAATAGAGGGTTATTTCTTCTTCAGTAAGAAGGCATTTATCTATTTCGGCAAGAACCTCTTTTTTAGCTTGTTTATCATTGCCTTTAATTTTGAGGCGTAAAGAGAGATTTTCTTGTAAAAATGTATAAGTTTTAAAAGAGTCCTTATGAACTTCGCGCGCTAAATGAAAAACGCTAGAAGCGATGTTTTTATCTTGAGCGGTTTGTAGTTTTTTTGCTTTTTCAAGAAGAGACTTCAAGATATTTTCACTAAATTTTTCATTGTTTAAACAATGAGGAGCTCCCTTAAGGCATATAGAGTGATTCCGCAGGCACTTGATGTCAGTAAGCTTGCTTTCAAATAGATTCCTCATAAGGGATATGAGCAGCCCATGAATATCGAGCAATGGGGTTTTGATGTTGGTTTTAGCTAGTGGGTCCCAGAATGTATAAGTCTCATATAGAGTGAATTGAGTAGATCCTGTGTGTTTTCCCATAAATTCCAATATGTCAAAATCTATAATTAGTGGTTCTATTTCTTCATTTATTAAAATATTATCACATTTTACATCGCTATGGACGAGTCCCTTTTGATAGAAGATAGTTTTAAGCATTTGAAGAATATTGGTCGCCATTCCCATTATCTGATTTAAAGAGATAGGCGTTTTATTGTTTTTATCAAGAAAATCCAAGGGAATGCCCCTATCTCCGATTACATTTGATAAGCAAGGATACCAAGGTTGCCTCCATTCTAGAACTTGAGATCCATCTTCTGCAGAAGGGTTTTTCTGTCTTGGACAAGGGGGGATTTTTACTTCTTTATTCTTTGCAAATATTTTTTGTAATTCCTCGTGCTTGCGAATAGAGGGGAGAACCATAGCTTTTAATTCTTTTAAATCCTCACGTTTGACAAGGTCTCCCCATGCAGTTTCACGAAATGAGTTGATTGTTTTTAATACGTAAGGTGCATATTTATAAGGGCGTGTTCCTTCTTGATTTAAAATAAGAGGGACTTCAATAAGCAAGGCATTATCTACTTGTTGATAAGTTCCCGCTACCCACTCTTGATTTGGTGGAACAAAAAGTAAATCAATTCTTTTGCCGTAAGGTGACATCTCAATCCAAAGAGTTTTTAACCTCAAATGAGTCATTCTTTCTCGAGAGATAGAATGACTTTTACCTTTAAATTTTTGAGGATTTAAAGCGACTTCTTGTATTGCGCTGTAAAGCATCTTCTTGCTTTCTTCAGATGCACAAAAACGATCATGATTGGCTAAATGGCTCTTCCCAATTAAGGTGTCAAGTTCTCCATAAGAAAATTTTCTTCCTATAGCGCGCGTATGCGCAACACTTCGCCACCTTTGGCCCATTGCAAGGAGTCTCTGATCTGATAAAGAGTTATTATTTGTTACGAGCGCTGTCATAAGCCTACAATTTTAAGCTTTTCCCTCGTTTTTTCCCAGCTTATTATCAAATCTATATATTCTTGGTGATTAGTACTTTATATAAAAAGATGTGACAGAAAAGAAGGTTTCTTGAGGCTCAAAGAGCCGGCTTAGTAATAGCCCAGTGCCGTAAGGCCTGGGTAAAAGGCAACCCCAAATAGAGCCACAACGTGGCGGCTTAGAGCTAAGATTAATGTCGCCACGTTGTGGCTCTATTTTGGGTTGTCTTTTACCCAGGCCTTACGGCGCTCTCGCTATTACTAAGCCGGCTCTTTGAGCCTCAAGAAACCTAATTGCTAACAATGGCTTTTAGTTTGCTTTGGATTTTTTGTAGGTAAATGAAGGGGAAGTTAGCATTTTTAAGTTCTGCCGCTGCTTCTTTTTCTGTAGAATAGAGGGTGATTTCTTCTTCAGTAAGAAGGCACTTGTCTATTTCGGTAAGTGCCTCTTTTTTCCCTTGTTCATCATTGCCTTGAATTTTGGATGTTAAAGAGGGATTTTCTTTTAAAAAGTTATAAGTTTTAAGAGAGTCTCTATGCACTTCGCACATTAAATGGAAAATGCTAGAAACAATTTTTTTATCTTCAATGGTTCGTAATTTTTCTGCTTTTTCAAGAAGAGATTTCAAAATATTTTCACTAAGTTTTTCATTGTTTAAACAATAAGGGCTTTGACTAGTGCATAAAGATGTGTATGTTAGGCATTTAGCATCAAGGGTTCTTTCGGATAGTAGCTCCATAAGGGATATGAGCAGCCCATTAATGTCTAGCAAAGGTGTTTTGATGTTGTTTTTAGCTAAAAGATCCCAGTAGGGGAAATTAGTATACCGCGTGTAATCAGGGGGCCCGGTATGTTTGCCCATAACTTCCGATGTATCAAAATCTATAAGCAGTACTTCTAGTTTTTCATTTACTAAAGCATTTTTAGCTTTTACATCGCTATGCACACACCCCTCTTCATAAAAAATAGTTTTGAGGGTTTGGAGGATGCTGACTGCCATGAGAAGAATCTGTTTTAAGGAGACAGGACTTTTATTATTTTTATCATGAAAATTTAAAGGAATAGATCTTGTCCAGATCACATCTTCCAAGCAAGCATACCAAGGTTGCACCCATTCTAAAGCTTGAGATCCATCTTCTGCTGAAGGATTTTTCTGTCTTGGACAAGGGGGGATTTTTACTTCTTTATTTCCGCCAAATTTTTTTTGCAATTGCTCGTGCTTGCGCATACACCGGAGAACTATGTTCTTTACTTCTTCTAGTTGTTCTTCGGAACGTTTTTCTGTTAATCTTGCGTGGACTGTTCTTATTGTTTTTAATACATAAGGGGTATGTTTATAAAGACGTTTTCCCTCTTTATTTAAAATGAGGGGGATTTCAATAAATAGAGCATTATCTGCTACCTGGTAGCATCCTTTTTGAGGGTTAACGCCTTCTGGAGGGGGAGTAAATGGAACAAAAAGTAAATCAATTCTTTTGCCGTAAGGAGACATCTCAATCCACAGATTTTTTAAGCCCAAATCACTTATTGTTTTTTCAGAAATAGAATAACTTTTGCCCTTAAATTTTTGAGGATTTAACGCGACTTGTTCTATTTCGTGGTAGATCTTGTGCTTAGGATTGGGGGGTAGAGAACGGTACTCCTTATTGGCTAGGTGGCTATCCCAAATCAAGGTTACAAGTTCTCCATAAGAAAATTTTCTTCCTATGGCGCGTGTATGCGCAACACTTCGCCATTTTTGACCCATGGCCAAGAGCTTCTGATCTGATAAAGAGTTATTTGTTACGAGCGAAGTCATAGGCGTACAATTGTAAGCTTTTCCCTCGTTTTTTTCTATGTATTCCTGTGTTACGTATCAGGCTAGTAGTTAATACTTTATGCTCTTATTTTGTTTTTCGTCATTGTATTAATGATAAAGGTATGATAATCTATCATTAAACGAAGGAAAGATGCGGAAGTATCTATCCTTAAAATAAGGACATGAAAGGCGATGAAAGAACAATTAATTCTTCAGATGTTGCTCGGTGAGTTTTACGATAAATTAAAACTTCAGAGAGGCCTTGTAGTGAGAGATGTACAATTTCCTGATGCTCCCAATAAAATTAAAGTCGCCATAGGGATGCGCAGAGCTGGTAAAACATGCTTTCTTTATCAGCAGATTCTGAAAATGATCGATGAGGGTATTAGCAAACAATCCATTTTATACATTAATTTCGAAGATGATCGCCTTTTGCCGTTAAATGAAGAAAAATTAGCTCAATTGGTGGATGCATTTTACTCGCTCTATCCGGAAAATCATGACAGGAAGTGTTATCTTTTTTTTGATGAAATTCAAAATGTTCATAATTGGCCATTAGTTATTAGACGGTTACATGATACTAAAAATGCTGAGTTTTTTTTGACGGGGTCTTCAGCAAAACTACTCAGTAAAGAAATTGCAACAAGTTTAAGGGGGAGATCTTTAGCTATTGAAATCTGGCCGTATAGCTTTAATGAATTTATGAGAGCAAAAAATGTCTTAATGGATAGAAGTCTATACGATAAAAAAACTCAGGACAAGCTTAAACAGATATTTCATTATTATTTATCCGATGGGGGATTCCCTGAAATTATTTCCTTTAATCCAGATGTTAAACAGAAAACCTTACAAGAGTATCTCGATGTTGTCATTTATAGAGATATTATTGAGCGGCATAATATTAAAAACCCAACGCTTATCAAATATATGATTTTGTCGATGATCCACAATGTTGGTAAACCCTTTGCTGTGAATAAATTTTACAATGATTTGAAAAGTCAAGGGTATCAAATTGGTAAAGACATTCTCTATGAATATGCAGACCATATTGAAGATGCCTATCTGGCTTTTTCCATAGCCCTTTACGATAAATCCATTCGAAAAACACAGACAAATCCTAAGAAGTTATACGCCATTGATCCTGGTATGGTTAGGGCGTTAACTTTAGATTATGAAGGAGATCTTGGACGGGTTTTTGAAAATATTGTGTATTTGGATCTAAAACGCCTTGGCTGTAAAATAAACTATTACCTAACAGCTGAGCGCTATGAGATTGATTTTTTAGCGCAAACACCGCGCGGGCACAAAAAGTTTTTCCAAGTGGCTTGGGATGTGGAAGATCCTCGCACTATGGAGCGGGAAGAAAGAGCTCTTCAAGCAGGAATAAAAGAGTTAAAGATTGCTGGAGAAATCATCACTCTTGATTCTTATTTGCGTAAGGGGATAAATCTGCTTTAATTGGACACAATGGCTTTTAGTTTACTTTGGATTTTTTGTAGGTAAATGAAGGGGAAGTTAGCCTTTTTAAGTTCTGCTGCTGCTTCTTTGTCTCTAGAATAGAGGGTTATTTCTTCTTCAGTAAGAAGGCACTTGTCTATTTCGGTAAGTGCCTCTTTTTTCCCTTGTTCATCATTGCCTTGAATTTTGGATGTTAAAGAGGGATTTTCTT
>JABDCQ010000002.1:23058-109018 GCA_013288075.1 Chlamydiota bacterium
TTCAGTAAGAAGGCACTTGTCTATTTCGGTAAGTGCCTCTTTTTTCCCTTGTTCATCATTGCCTTGAATTTTGGATGTTAAAGAGGGATTTTCTTCTAAAAAGTTGTAAGTTTTAAGAGAGTCTCTATGCACTCTGCGCGCTAAGCGAAAAACGCTAGAAGCAAGTTTTCTATCTTCATCGGTTTCTAGTTCTGGTGCTCTTCTAGTAAGGGATTTCAAAATCCTTTTGCTGAATCTTTTGTTTTTTAAACAAAAAGGACTTTGATCAACGCATAGGGAAGGCTTCGTTAGGCACATTATATCGTCAAGTTCGTCTTCAAATAACGATTGCACAAGCGATATGAGCAGCCCATGAATATCGAGTAAGGGGGTTTTGGTGTTGTTTTTAGCCATTAGATCCCAGTATATATAAGGCGCATAATTCTCATAATGAGGGGGGCCTGTATGTTTGCCCATAACTTCCAATACATCGAAATCTATAAGAAGTCCTTCTAGTTTTTCATTTATTAAAGCATTTAAACATTTTACATCGCCATGCACAGACCCTTCTTCATAAAAAACAATTTTGATCGTTTGAAGAATATTGATTGCCATTGGAAGGATCTGTTTTATTGAGATAGGGCTTTTATCATTTTTATTATGGAAATTTAAAGGAATAGATCTATCAACGATTACTTCTGTTAAGCAAGGGTACCAAGGTTGGGCCCATTCTAGAGGTTGAGATCCATCTTCTGCAGAAGGTTTTTTTCTTTTTGGGCAAGGAGGGATTTTTACTTCTTTATTTCCCTCGAATTTTTTTTGCAAACGTTCATGCTCGCGGGTACACCTGAGAACTATTTGCTTTGTTTCTGTTAGATTTCCTATTCTTGAAAGTTTTCCCCTTGAATCTATATAAAATGGGTTAATTGTTTTTAGTACATAAGGCGCATGTTTATAAGGTCGTATTCCTTCTTTATTTAAAATAAGAGGAATTTCAATAAAGAAGGCGTTATATACTTGTTGGTAAGAGCCCCCTCTAGGGTTGCTTAATGGAACAAAAAGTAAATCAATTCTTCTTCCATAAGGAGACATCTCAATCCAAAGCGTTTTTAATCCCAAATAATTTATTGTTATTTCAGAAATAGAATGACTTTTACCCTTAAATTTTTGAGGATTTGAAGCGACTTCTTGTATTGCTTTATAGAGCTTTTCCTTAGCATCGAAGGGTAGAACAAAGCACCCCCTATTGGCCCTATAGCCTTTCCCAATCAAGGTGTTAAGTTCTCCATAAGAAAATTTTCTTCCTATAGCGCGCGTATGCGCAACACTTCGCCACCTTTGGCCCATCGCAAGGAGTTTGTCATCTGATAGAGTGTTATTTGTTATAGAGGCTGCCATAAGCCTCAAGATTTTAAGCTCTTTTCTTGTTTTTTCCCATTGATTTCATAAGAAAACAACTATCTCTATAAGGTAAAGGGCTAGGATTAGGCATGTTCCAAGAGCTGTTTTTGTGCGCTTATTGCCTTGAGGCGATAGCCACCATCCTAAAAACCAAATGGCAATAGGCATCATAGGCCATGCAATTAAAGACACGCTGATGGCGTTCCCAATAAACATGGATAAGGAAGTGCCAAGTCTTGAGGTAAGAGGAGAGAGGAATTTAAGCTCAAGCATGACAATCGGAAAAAGAACTAAAAGAACAAGCATCGTCTGTTTCCAAGCAGGAGAGACTTCTCCTTTTCTTGCAATAGATGAGAACCAACCCGCAAAAGGGGAGATCATCCGGTGGCTTTCAATGGCTGCTATTAGGGGTTTTGATTCTTTTAAAACTTGCTCTCTTTCTTTAGAAGATAGCCACTTGTCTAGATTTTCCTGTGTATCGAATTGCAAAAGGGTGATCCAGTTTTTTCCTTGTCCTGTAGTGGGCGATTGGACATAGACGCCTCGAAATCCCGGGCATTTGGCTTCTGCCTGATGGATTTTTGCTATCCATTTTCTAAAACGCGCATCTTCATTGGGATTAACTTCTGTAATAAATACTTCCGTCACGCCTCCTTGCAGATTATGCGTTCCAAGCTCCGATTCTTGGACGGCGCTTTCGCCCTCATCTTTAAGAAGCGTTCTTAATTCATCGATAAGGTTTTTGTATTCTCTTGATGTGCGCCAAGCTAAGACCTGCTCGTTATTGTAAAATCTTTGGATGATTTCCCAGTCTAATTGAGAAGGGTCTCTTGGCGATAAAATTTCTAAACTGACAAAACCTGGAAAAGCTGCGATCACTGCATTTAATTTGGCTTGCCAATCGGCAAAAGCATTTTGAAAATGGGGCTCAACGCGTACTTTAGTCGTTAAGATGGTTGGTACTTGCATAAAACCCCTTTCTTTTCCTTTAGTAGCGTGCTCTATCGGGCATTTTAGCAAATTCTTGCCAAACTTTAACCGCGTCAGGACGCAATAGTTCAGTGAATTTAATACGTCTATCTTTAGGGTCTTTACGGATTTCGTCTAGAATATCGATATCTTGGAAATCGCCATATTTTAAGGCATCCCCAGTTGTTGCTCCATAATATATTTTATCGATATGCGCCCAGTAGGCAGTAGCTAAACACATAGGGCAGCATTCAGCGCTGCTATAAAGTACACAGCCTGTAAGATGAGGGGTTCCAAGTTTTTTGCAAGCTTCTCTAATGGCGTGCATCTCTGCGTGCCAAGTAGGGTCGTTATTTTTTATCACTTGGTTATAGCCTTCACCGATGATTTCGCCATCTTTTACAACAACGGCTCCAAAAACTCCGCCCGTTTTTTCTATAATAGAAGCGCGTCTGCTAAGCTCTATTGCTTTATGCATGAAAAATTCGTTATCTTTCTTCTCCATAAACCCTCTTTTAAAGTTTGGTGATATAAACCACATTTAATCCAAATTTTTTTTAGGCACAAGAGAATTCAACGAACAGAGAGTAAGGTTTTTTTTCTCTCTCTTTCTTCCTCTGTGGTTTCTTGTCTCTGTGGTTAAAAAAAATGCAAGTCTTTCGGATCTCTAGTCTTAGCTAAGATATAAACCACAGAGACAAGAAACCACAGAGAAGAGAGAGAGAGGGGGGAAAGAAAATTTGCCCTCTTTGTTTATTGTTTTCAGAGCAGCTGCATTTTGGCTATGTTTCTTAGGGCTGCTGGCAGGTTAATTCCTTTGCCGAGGATGGGGGCAAAAAGGTCTCCCATTTTTTTTAGGCGAGGGAGGATGGTTTTGATTGTATAGTCTTTAGGATCAAGGCCCTTTTTCACTTCCTCCCATTTTAAGGGAGTTGAAACAGAAGCTCCTTTTCTAGCCCTCACACTATAAACAGAAGCAAGCGTTTGGCCAAAGTTATTCTGGTAGCAATCGATATAGACTTTGCCTTTTCTTTTTGCAATAGAGCGCTCTAAGGTAGAGATTTTGGGAAGGCGGCTCTGAACAATTGCAGCTACAATCTCTGCAAATTGTTTAGCTTGGTCGTAGGTATATTTAGCTCCTAGGGGGATGGCAATATGTAGGCCTGTAGCTCCTGAGGTTTTACAAAAGTTTGGAACCTCAATTTCTTCAAGAAACTCATGGAGTGCTTGTGCTATTTGAATGACTTTAAGAAAGGATGCTCCTTTAGGATCTAAGTCAAAAACTAAGAAATCCGGGTTGTGCAATTTTTTTACCCGCGAAAAAAAGGGATGGATTTCAATACACCCTAAATTAGCTGCATAAAGTAGACTTTCTTCGTTTTGAATAAGAAGATAATTAACCTTCTTATTGGAGTGAGTAATTTCTACAGTTTCAATCCAATCTGGGTGGTCTTTCAGATTTTTCTGAAAAAAAGTCTCTCCTTCAATTCCATGGGGAAACCGTCTTAACGATTCTGGCCGATCTTTAAGATAGGGCAGAATCCATGGCGAAATTTTATCGTAATAGTTAAGTAAATCGCCTTTAGTGATTTTGTCTTCAGGCCAAAAGATTTTATCTAGATGGGTGAGAAGTGCCTTAGATTCCTTTGTTTCTTCTGCCTTTTTGATGAATAACCACTGATTTTTTTCTTTATCTAAACGCACAAGGCTAAATGTTCCCTTTAATTTTTCCCCATGAAGAGAAAAATGAAAGGAGCCTTTTTTTAATCCTTTAAGAACAATTTTTTCTGATTCTTTCGCGTCCTCTTCATCTATGCTATAAGTGCCTTGATCCCAAATGCTCACTCTTCCAGCTCCATACCCAGAGGGAATTGTCCCTTCAAAATCCTTATAGCTGTAAGGGTGATCTTCTACCATAATGGCAAGCCTTTTAACAGAAGGATCCATAGAAGGTATTTTGGGAACAGCCCAGCTTTTTAATACGCCTTCGGCTTCAAGACGCAGATCATAATGTAAATTCCTTGCATGGTGCTCTTGAATAACAAAGGCAAGCTCTTTGCTTTTTTTGGATTTTATTTTGGCAGAAGGTTCTTTAGAAGTTTTCAGATTTCGTTTGGCTTTATATTTAAAAAGTCCCATCTGGTGCCCCCTTTTTCGGTGCTTGGGAAGAATTGGATCGTGCTTTTAGAGAAGGAGTTTTTTTAAGAAGCCCATTTAAGAGCTAGGTTATCAGGGCCTTGCTTTTCATCTTTCTTTTCTCTGTGTGCTCTGTGATCTCTGTGGTAAAAAAATTATCGAAGACTGATTGCATCCGATATGTTAGCGCTTTTTTTAACCACAGAGATCACAGAGCACACAGAGAAAAGAGAGATGGTCCAATTTCCTTCTTAATACAAACTTGCTCCCAATTTTTCCAAAGAACCTCTTTTTCTTAATGTAGTAAATGGGTTTTTAAATTTCAACTATGATTAAAATAAATTTTATAATATTTTGAAGATAATATGTGAGGTTTTTATGCGTTCCATATGGAGAGGGGCTTTAAGTTTTGGATTAGTGCATATTCCGGTGCGCATGTATAGCGCAAGTTCTCAAAGAGAGCTTAAATTCAAGTTGCTCCATAAAAAAGACCTTTCTGAAATTCGCTATGCGCGCATCTGCAAAGCCGATGAAAAAGAGATCCCTTGGGAAGATATTGTAAAGGGATATGAGGACGACAAGGGTAACTACATTATTCTGACAGAAGAGGATTTTGAAAAAGCCAATCTTAAAAAGACCCGCTCTATTGAGATTTTAGATTTTACTGATGAAAATCAAATCGATACGATTTATTACGAGAACCCTTATTATTTAGAGCCCGAAAAAAATGCGGGCAAGGCTTATGCTCTTCTTTACGAAGCTCTTAAGCGTTCTAAAAAAGTGGCTGTTGGGCGTTTTGTTTTCCATCACCACGAGCATATTGGGGTGATTCGCGTTCACAAAAACATCCTTGTTTTGCATCAATTGCGTTATCATAAAGAGCTAACTTCTTTTAAGGAATTGAATATCCCAGATGTCTCTGTTTCAAAAACAGAGCTTGATATGGCCCTTAAATTGATCGATGAACTAAGCAAACCCTTCAAGCCAGAAAAATACTCTGATACCTACACAGAAGAGATAAAAGCGATCATCAAGAAAAAAGGTAAGGGGAAAAAGATTCTTGTTACTGAGCCTAAAGAAAAATCTCCCAAAGTTCATGATATCCTCTCTCTTTTAAAAGCAAGTTTGCCTAAGGAAGGCAAAAAACCTTCTAAAAAGCGAAAGGCTGCATGATTAAACCCATGCTAGCAACTCTTGTTAAGGAGCCTTTCGATGATGAAGATTGGGTATTTGAAGTTAAATGGGATGGATACCGCGCCCTTGCTCATAAAACGAAAAAAGTCGCTCTTCTTTCTCGGAATGGAATCTCTTTTAATGCGCGCTTTTCTCTTATTGCTAAGGAACTAGAGAAAATTCCAGGGAAATTTATTTTCGATGGCGAAATTGTGGTGATCGATAAAAAAGGGCGCTCTCAGTTTCAGCTTTTACAAAATTATGAAGAAGGCCAGAAAGAGAGGGCTTACTACTACATCTTTGATATTCTTTCTTATCAGGGTAAAGATTTAAGCTCCCGGCCTTTACTAGAGCGCAAAGAACTCCTTCGTCATCTACTTGCTTCTCGCTCTTTCTTGTTTTTACGCTTTAGCGAGCATGTGGAAAAATTTGGTAAACGCCTTTTTACCCAAGCTAAAAAGAAGGGATTAGAAGGCATTATTGCAAAAAGAAAGCAAAGCCCTTATCGCTCTACAAGAAGCAGAGATTGGCTGAAAATTAAAACGAAAATGCGGCAAGAGGTTGTTATTGGAGGCTTTACAGAGCCGAGAGGAGCTAGAAAATATTTCGGATCTCTTTTAATTGGCGTTTATAGCGAAGGAAAATTGCTTTACGCAGGACATGTAGGAGGCGGTTTTAATGAAGCTTTATTAAAAACGCTTTATCATCAAATGATTAAACTTAAACGCAAAAAGTGCCCTTTCCAAAATGAACCTAAACCCAACGCCCCTGTTACGTGGATTCGACCAAAGCTTGTTTGTGAAGTGGCTTTTGCTGAATGGACAAAAGAGGGAGTGCTGCGCCAGCCCATCTTTCAAGGGATAAGGGTGGACAAATCGCCTCAAGAAGTCTTAAGAGAGTTGTAATCAATAGGCATTTGCGCCAGGAGTTCCTCCAAAGAAGTGTGTGGTAGCTTCTGGCTGGAAACAGGGCGCTAGGAAAAAGTTATTTGGATTTCGATCCCCGTTGATTTTAAAAAAATGATAGCCTCCCGAGTATATTAATCTTTCTAAGCTGGCGTAGAGTTTTTTCCCGTTAGGAGGACTAAAAGTCATTCCATATAACGACGCAAAAATCATGCCTAATAAAATTAGAGGAGTAGCTATAACAAGAAAGAGGTCTTTTACCCAATCGACGATACGGGCTTTAAAAGAGTACTTTTCCTTTGAAGGATTCCAAAGATGAGCAAACGTTGCTATTTTAGCAACCTTGTTTAAAAGGTTTAGCGTTAAACCAATGGGTTGCATAGATAAAGAACCGAAGAAAAGCCCTGAGCATTTAAGTCTTAAAGTGGAGTGTGAATCATTCCAATATATATCCTTTGTACTTTCATCAATGAGATCGTATTTCCTTTCGATCCATTTAGAAAAAGGATTGAAATGATTTAATTGAGTCCCAATCTGAGCGGTTCTGCTTTTTTCGGATAAATCAGAGGCAAAACCATTTAAAAGGATATTCCCAAATCCTTTAAGTGTATTAACCCCAGCTGTTTCAAATAACTCTTTAATTGCTTTAATCATATTTTATCCCATCTATTATATTTATAATGAATATTATATATAATAATGATGTTTTTTGTAATAATTAAAATTATTTATACTATGATGCAACTTCAAAAGCTGGATAAAACTCATGATTTTGGCTAAGATTTTGAGGAATTGCCGGCAAGGAAACGATAAGAATGATACAATGATAAGAATGATATTTTTTTCTTCATCATTCATATCATTATATCATTTATTAAGATTATGCAACAATGCCGCCCTGGCCTCAACTTTAACCTGAGTGCGTTTGGTCGTTTAGTAAAAGTTCTACAGTATCGGTATCTGTTGTTGTAAGATTTGAAAGATCAAGTTCTACTGTTTGCTCTTCTTTGGATGGTTCAAATGTAGTCATAGGGATAGAAATAACAGCAGGAGTAGGCGTCGTTCTGATGTTGGGTATATAAGAGGCGATGTAATTAAGGCTTTTGCCTATTATAGTTGGGCTATCTTTGCCACCGTTTTCAACTCTTTGGCAGAAAAGGGTAAGTGCGGTAGTGGGGGCTTTAATAGCTTCTATTACAGATTTATGCATTCTTTCAAGATTATCTAATTTGGTTTGGAGATGTTTAGCATTCTCTTTTACACTAGCATAGGCCCTTTCAATTTTTCTTCCAGCGAGTTTAAGATCTTCTACAATGCAATTAAAACTATGCGTTGATTTTTTAACTGTTTCTTCGACCTCATTTGAAAGGGTATTATTTAAAGTGCCTGTTGCTAAAAGCTTATCTAGAGCATTTTGAAAAGTTTCTGCAAGTGTTTCTTGATATTTAGAATTTAAGAAAGGCGTGTCTTGGATGGCTTTTTCTTTGAGAGTCTCTTTCTGAAGAAGCGCTATAACATGCTTTGTTTTTTCAATAGCGCCGGGAACTTCTTTAAGATCGGTATTGGCTAACTCGAATATACCTGTAAGGCGATTTTTTTCAGTTTGAAGCTCAGCTAAAGTTTTGTCATTCGTTAGATTAACAATGCTCTCGTTAAGAACGGTGATGTCTTGATTTGCTTGTAAAAGATGATTGTTGTGCACATTTAGAGCAGTTGTTATTTCTGCAATTCTTGCGTTAGTCTCTTGATAAAGTGTTTCATGCGTTGGTATTGACGATGCCATAGGTGAACTCCATTTTTTAAGAACAGATTAAGAATTATCTAAACTTAAATATTTTGTCCATCTAAAAAATTCGGTCATTTTTTCTACCAAAATGCCTCTTATAGAAAATTACCTATCTCTGTTAGAATGGTTTGAAAAAATGAGGTCCCTATGGATTTAAATTATCATTATGATACAAATCATGTGCGCTACGAACTTGTTTCCTCTCATGAGGGGAAACAATATAACTGGCTTTTCTTCCCGGGCGGCCCGGGGCTTGATTCCCGTTACTTGCACTCTTTAGTTGATTTACTGGAACTGCCAGGCAATGTTTGGCTCGTTGATTTCCCTGGAAACGGAGATAATCTTGTTGAAGAAGATTACGATTATAACAAGTGGCTGGGTCTTTTTATTCCTGCGATTTTAAAATTTGAAAATCCCATTGCCGTTGGGCATTCTTTTGGAGGAATGCTTCCTTTGCTTTATCCAGAATTAGAAACGCATTTATCAGGTCTTGTTATTCTAAATTCAACACCTTCTCTTTGGTTAGAAGAGGCTGTGAATTATAGCAGACAGTTCGATTTGCCCGATCTTTCAGCTGATATGGCAGATTTTGTCACAAATCCAAGCCAACTCACTTTTCAAAAAGCACTTGATGCTTGCACCCCTTATTATTTCCATCCAAGTTTTATGGAGGGGGGCAAAGCTGTTTTCAAGGACATTCCTTTTCCTTACAAAGCAGCTGTCTGGGGACAAAAAATTATGGCAGAGCTAAATTACTCTGCAAAATGGGCGCCTCAAAATGTGCCGACTCTTATTATGGGCGGAACTTATGATTGCATCACCCCTTTTACCCTTTTCCAAAAAAATCTTGCCTTTCATCGTCCGAATATTGAAATGGTTTTGATTGAGAAGGGAGGGCATTTTCCTTGGATCGAAGATCCTGAAAGCGTTAAAGAGGCATTCTCTTCTTTTGTTAAGACGTTAAACTAGGTTCTATGTTTTTTTTCAATAGAGGCTGATGAAGTTATTTCTGTATTTATTTGTCTTTAGCTTTTGGACTATTTCTTTAGCAGCGCACAATACATGCGTTCTTCGTGCAGCAATTGATGTAGGGGCCGCTGGTCCCAAGTTGCGCATTGCAGAAGTTGATCGGACCACAAATAAAATCACCAAAATCTTATATACAAAGCAATGGTCTGTTTTTTTTCAGGACCATCTTTCAAAGAACTCTGATAAAAAACTTAGTCCCGAGATTATGTTTGAGGGACTTAGGGCTATTAAAGAGGCCTTAGCTTTAGCAAAGTCTTTTGAAATACAAGGGGTTGTAATTGTTGGGGCTTCTCCATTCCGCAAGGCTCTTAATGCTGATGAATTTGCTAAAAACATCTATTTAGAAAGTGGTTTGCCCATTCACATTTTAGATCAGGAATTAGAAGCTAAACTCGCTTTTCAGGCTGCTTTAGCTAAGAGCAGCAGTCATTTGGAAAACCTTGTTGCATGGGATATAGGGGGCGGTAGTACGCAGTTTATTACACTTGGCTTAGAAGGGGAGTACCTTTTTGAGGGAAGCTCTGAAGGATCTGGACCATTTAGAGATCTTATTGTGGAATCTATTCAGAAGCGGAGCCTTAAAGAATATAAGAGTCCGAATCCTCTATCCGATGAAGAGGTATGTCTAGCAAAGGTTCATGCAGAGCTTCTTGCATCAAATGTCACCCAAGTTTTTAAAGACAAGTTGTGCCATTCCGAAACGAGAGTTGTGGGTGTGGGCAGTGTCTTTGGCCGAGGCATTGCTTCTTTAGTGAGAGGTAAAAATCCGTTTACCACTGAGGATCTTGAGGGAGTTATTCACGATCTTATAGGAAAAACAGATTGTGATTTAGGCGGTGGGGATTTTGCCTGTGTTGAGGTTTCTAATGCCATCCTCGTCTATGGATTTATGAAAGAGCTTGGCATTCAAAAGATGCATATCATGGATGTGAACAATGCCGATGGGGCAATAGTCTACAACCCTTTCTGGACAGATAAACAAAGAGAATAATTTCTCTCCCTCTTCCTCTGTGGTTTCAAGTCTTCTGTGGTTTATATCTTGGCTAAGCCTGAAGCTTCCAACAGTCTTGCATTTTTTTAAACCACAGAGGGAAGAAACCACAGAGGAAGAGGGAGCGAGAAGAGAGAGATTATCCTCTTTGTTTTTTTTCTTCTTAGAGTTACGCGTAGGCCTTGGCTACAACCTTTGTGGTTTTATTTCGGTGATCTCACTTTGGAAAAGTGTTTTTCTTCTTTTTCCTTCAAAGCTCAATGTGTCGCAAATAGCCATAATTTCTTTTTTTGCTTGGGCTTCCTCTTCATCTAATTCTTTTGCCGGCTGAGCTTTTTCTTTTATATAGAGGTTGGAAAGATTGATCTGGATGGGTGTAAAGGAATTGAAATGAGGAGCGTTATACATAAAATTGTCTCCGCTCGCTAGTATAGTATAGGTTGTATTGAAAATTTTTGTTATTCTTTCAATACCTTGTTCTTCAAGAAGGCGTTTTTTGAATAAAACGAGTAAATTCTTGAAGCTAAGGTCAACTTTGTATCCGGAGTTAGATGGACCTGGACTGACTACAAGACATTTTCCAAGTGTTACTTTATCAGAAGAGAGGAGGGGGGCAGAAGCTGCTTCAGATTTATTTAAAAAATTTGATCTTTTTTCCCATTGATATAGCACGTTAGAGGAGTGCATTTTTTGTTCGTAACCCACTTCTGAAAAATCAATAACGAAAGAAGAAGATTCTAAAATTGTATAGATTATTTTGATATTCTCTACATAGCATTTTTCTTCTTTGGGTATTTGTCTGCGGCCATCTTCTATGCAAGTCAGTTCATGTTTGAGGTTGATTTCTTGAGTCTCGGCACCTTCATTGTGCGGTAGCTTTACTTTGTAAGTTTTGGAGAAAATGGCTCTAAGCTGATCTGCTACGCGGTTAATGTCTTCACGGGCAATATAATCGGAGGTTTTGCTTGGAGCAGAATGAAAAACTTCGGATGTATCGTTAGATGATGTGCCATTTGGAGAATTGACATTGCCTGCATCTATTATTGACTTAAATAAAATCCACAGGTTTTTGTAGTTGAATTCAAGGTTAAAATTATCAGTGGAATTATACCATGTTCGTGTAAGGCGCAAGGTAACAGCTTCTGTCATGGGAATGTTTGCTGCTAAGTGTGTGGGGGTTATTGCGGCTGTTGCTGATGGAACTGACATGAATTACCTCATTTACATGATTTAAATGGATGCAGATTGTGTATTTATTATCCGATAAATTTTGTAAAAAAGCATAGGTTCTTTATATATTCTTTGCAAGTAAGGAATAGAGGGTTAAGAGGATTGCTGTGAACGCTCAGGACAATCTTTTACTTAAGTAGCTTGGCTCTTCAGGTTTTTGTACAGCATGCGAGATAGTCTTCTATAGAGGCTTTGAAGGCTTGCTCCAGTTCTTCGATGCTTTTTCCTTGGAACGTGATAGTGTCATTCAAGCCAATGACTTCTCCATGGAAAATTTTGGCTTCATCGTCATATGCGATTTGACTAAGGTAGTCCTTGTATTCCATCCGATTGATTTTCTTGCCAAGGATCTTAGTTTTTTCTGCATAAAGAGTTGCCTCTGCCTCAATTTCTTCGATGGTTGGTAAAGAGGATTTGAGGTCGGCTGGAAGCGACTCCGCAAGTGCTGTTTCGTAGCTGGCAACTCCAATGGGAGAAAGGATTCCTTCTAAGGCATATTTCACAGTTACTGCGTTTTTACTTTTACAAAGGATTAATCCTATAGTGGGATTGTCCTCGGGTCTTTTCATTTTATCATCCATTACAGCAAGATAAAAATTCATCTGCCCGGTGAATTCTGGTTTGAAGGGAACGGCCTTTAACTCAATGACAAAATAGCAGCGAAGCTTAATGTGGTAGAAAAGAAGATCGAGGTAAAAATCTTGATCCCCGACCCGTAGAGGAACTTGCCTGCCAACAAAAGCAAAGCCATGACCGAGTTCCAAGAGAAATTTTTGGATGTGTATCATAAGACCATCCTCGATTTCTTTTTCATGAGCTTCTTTAATGATAGTCATGAAGTCAAAATTGTAAGGGTCTCGAAGCGTTTGTTCTGCAAGATCTGATTGGGGGGAAGGAAGTGTTTTTTGAAAGTTATTGGGAGCTTGTCCTTTTCTTTGATACAGTCCCGATTCAATCCAGAGCTCAAGCATGGATCGGCTCCAACCGCATTCAATGGCTTTGTGTGCATACCATTCTCTTTCGGTTAAATTTTTTACTTTTTCAATGAGGATGACGTTATGCCACCAAGGGATGTTAAGGCAGAAGTCCGGAGGGGTGTCTAATTGTCCAGCAGCTTGCTGGACAATTTTATATGTTTTGTAAAACGTTCTCATATAGAATACGTTAGATCTAGAGAATCCTTTGAGACCGGGGAATCCTGATTGGATGTCTTTGCAGAATCTTTCAATGACCTGACTTCCCCACTTTTCAGCTTCTTGACGATTTACAATTTCTTTGCCAAGCCACCAATGAAGTTTGATTAGCTCTTGATTCACAGCTATAGCTGCTTTAATTTGTGACTGTTGAATACGCGTTTTGACGTCTTCTAAAAAAGAGGGATAGCTTTTGGGAAGAGCAGCGATAGCTTTAGGATTCATAAAGAATCTCCTTACTGGATGATGCGGGCTTTGATTGCTTGTAGGTCGTTTTATAAAAATCTTAGCAAATAACTTAAACTTTAACTTGATATTTCATCAAGATTATTATTGAAAAACTTTCAATAAAAACCTTTCTTCTAAAGGTTTTTTCTGTATAATGGTTTCTTTGATAACGGGGGGATTTCTTATGCGAAGAGCTTTAAAAAGTCTGGTTGTTTTATTTGTTTTTGTCATTCCAGCTTTTGTTAGCGCGGCTTTGCATGTGGGGGTGGGCAAAAAAGATCTTACGCCTCTATTAGGCACTCCTTCTGCTTGGTATTCTGAGCGTAAGGGAGAGGGAATGGAAGGCGTGCACGATCCTCTTTTAGCGCTTACTCTTTTCATTGATAATGAAGAGAAGAAACTCGCTTTATGCAGCGTTGATCACTTGGGCTTCACCTATGAAATGGTCCAAGAAATTATTGAAAGAGTGCATAAAGAACCGGGGCTAGAAGAATGCGAGGTTTATATTGCTTCTTCTCATACACATTCGGGTGGAGGCGCTTACTTAAATATTCCTGTTCTAGGACCTATTCTTGCAGGTCCATATAATGCGGAAACTACGCAATTTTATGTAAAGCAGACAGCTGATGCAATTATTGAGGCAAGTAGGCATGTAGTTCCTGGAAAAATAGGCATTGGTTATGGAAAGGCAGAGGATTTAAGCAAATATCGAGGGCTTTGGCCAAGAGATGTTTTGCCTCTTTCCGATGTTGCCGTGATTAAAGTCATAACGCTTGATGATGCTCCTTTAGCAGCTCTTTTTAATTATGCTGTTCATCCTACAGTGTTAAATGCTCAAAACAGGGAATTTTCTGCAGACTTCGTAGGGTATGCAAGAGATCATTTGCAAACGCTTCTAGGCTCTTCTATGCAGCCCATCTATTTTAATGGCGCGCAAGGAGATATTATCCCGAAGATCTTTAATGAAGAAGACCGTTTTGAGTCGTGTGAACATTTAGGACAATCTTTAGCGGAAACAGTTGAGCAGATTTGGAATGAAATAGAAGTGAATGATTGCTTAACGATTAGCACGCAAAAAGAATCCTATGCCTTTAAACCAGAGGCAACGCCTTTTGGACTTACTTTTCCCATAGAGAGTTATAAAACAGAAATGAATATCATCGTTCTTAATGGGGTACATGCCTTTATTACGGTGCCAGGAGAGCTCAGCACTCTTTATGATAAGCATTTAAAAGAAACAGGAAGGGAGATGGGCTACAAAGCTGTCTCTATCTTTGGTCTCACAAATGATGCCCATGGGTATATTATTTTACCTGAATCTTGGAAACATAAGACCTTTGAATCAGGCCTTTCTTTTGGCGGAGAAAATTACGGAGACGTAACTAAAAACCGTGCAGAAGCCCTTCTAAAAAACCAAAGGAAAAACAAAGAGGGATAATTTCTCTCTCTTTCTCTCTTTCTCTTTCTTCCTCTGTGGTTTCTTCCCTCTGTGGTTAAAAAAAATGCAAGCCCTTGGAATCTCTCGTCTTAGCCAAGATATAAACCACAGAGACAAGAAACCACAGAGGAAGAAAAGAGAGAGAGAGAGAGAAATTATTCCTCTTTGTTTCCAGGCTTGTCTCCAATGCACTGGTGCTCAATGATTTACATGCCACTTCATGCTTAACTTGTAAGTAAATTATTTAAAAATGATATAATATTATTCTTTATTATGTATTAATATATTTGTTTTATAATAGTTAAAAATTAAAACAAAAAGGAGGTAATTATGTCGTCAATGAATGGTGTTGATTATGGAAGTCTTGGGTATGCAAGAAATGGTTGGCAAGATGTAGCGGTTGAAGGGAAAAATGGGGAAATGAAGACGCTTGGTTATCAGACCTTCCTTGATAAGCATAATAGGGACCAAAAAGTGCGTATGCTTCTGATTGTAGGGATCGTTGTACTGATAGGTGGGCTTGTTCTTGCTGCTGTAATTTGTGGAACAAAAGCGCATAATTTGCAGCCTCAGATTGATTCATTACACAATCAAATCCCATGGGATATGCCTCGTGGTAATTGGTCTAATGAGATCTGGAAGATATTTAATGAGCGAGCAGGTTTAAGAAGTGCAGTATTTGGTTACGGCATGGCAATTGTGGGAACAGGTATTGCAACGGGTCTTTTAGCTATTCCTGTTATTATGCTATCAGTGAAAATATATAAAGCGAAGAAGGGTAACCTTGAGAAAGACACGCGTCAGATTACAGATATTATTAGTACATGGGGAGCTTCGCGGCTTTCGTTACAAACACTCATTGCTAAAAACACGCGGGATGAATTTTTTGACAAGTGCGAAAATATCTCTACTCTTAGGATTACAGAAGAAGAGAAAGCCTTTTTAGAAGCAAACAAACCCTAAACCGAACAGCTTGCATAAATCCTCTTCAAGAGGATTTATGCAACAAGGCTGTTCGGAGTCGTAGCTATACCCAAGATGACTCAAAAATCGGCAAAGTTGCCAAGGCTTTTATCCAGCTTTTTAATCTGCCGAAGTCACCCCTATAAGAATAGGGGCAACTTCAGCACCGGCTAAAGCCTGATTAAAATTCTGGATAAAATCCATGCCAACTTTGCCGATTTTTGAATCATCTTCGGTATAATTCGTATATTTGGGCCTGGTTTTTTAACAACGAATCTATTATATTGCATCCAGTGTTATTTTGGAATGGTGCATGAATAATAAAATCTCTCTTTTTCCCCTTATTCTCCTTATTGTAGCTGCAATTGACAGCATTCGCACTCTTCCTGTAACGGCATTTTTCGGTAGCTCTCTTGTATTCCTCTATCTCTTGGCCTCTACCATCTTTCTGATTCCCATTGCATTTGTTTCTGCAGAATTTTCATCGCGCTACCCTAATGAGGGAGGAGTGTTTCACTGGGTGCGTCACGCTTTTGGTGAACGCGCGGGGGTGCTTTCCGTGTGGCTTCAATGGATTAATACTATGGTTTGGTACCCAACAATGCTTGTTTTTATTGCAGGCACAGCGACTTATCTCATTCATCCTTCTCTTGCATACAATAAACCTTTTCTATTGTTAGCGTCTTTAATCACCTTTTGGGGACTTACTTTTTTAAATATGAAGGGAATTAAGGTTTCTATTCGAATGAATTCTATTTGCGGAGCAGTTGGCACTCTATTGCCTATGTCTTTCTTAATTATATTGGGGATGTGCTGGTTTTTTTCATCTAATTCGCCTGCCATTGCCTTTTCTTGGAGAGATATTCTCCCTTCCTTTAATCTCATAGATAATAGTAGCGCTTTAGTTACTATTATGGCGTCTTTTTTGGGTATGGAGCTGGCGGGAGTGCATGTAGGTGATATTGAGAATCCACAGAAAAACTTTCCTAAGGCGATTGGCTATTCTGTATTAATTCTTTTGGGGACCTTGATCTTGGGTGCCCTAGCTGTTGCGGTTGTAATTCCTAAGCAGGACATTCACTTTGTTGATGGGGTCATGCAAACCTTTACAACATTTTTGACGGCCTTTGATATGCCTTATTTAATTCCTGTGCTTGCTCTATTGATTGTTATTGGCGCCACCGGAGGATCAGTAAATTGGCTTGTTTCTCCTGCAAAAGGTCTTTTGCAGCTCGCAGAATTTAAATTTCTTCCTCCTTTCTTTTCTGTTAAAAATAAGCATGGAGTGCCCTTTAGGATTTTGATTTTACAAGCCTTATTAGTATCAACTTTCTGTTGCTTCTTGCAGCTAATACCAAATGTTAATGCTTTCTACTGGTTTCTAATGTCTCTTAGTACTGGACTCTATATGCTCATGTACATTTTTCTATTTCTTGCAGCCTTGAAACTAAAGAGACCAGAAAAAAGCTATCAAATTCCCAAGGGAATACGCACGATTTCCTGCTTTGCTGGTCTTTTTGCATGCGCAATAACGATAATTATTGGGCTCCAACCCCCATCTGATATGGTTATTGCAAGCAAAATAAATTATGCGCTAATGGTTATTGGAGGCTTTAGTATTTTGCTCTTGCCCGCGATGCTTCTTTGTTTCTACCAAAAAAAGCGCAAATCTTTAGAAGCAATTACGTCTTTATCTGATCCACAGCCATAAAAGACCTCTTCTAAACCTAAAACAAGAGGTCTTCGTAGTGTGTTTTTATCTTTTACATTTACATAACTGTACAGGGTAATTGCAGTTTGGACATGTATTTGGACCTCTTTCAGGTTTATCTGAAGGCAGCGAAGCCTCATAAGCAGAAATAGATAAAAAACAAAGAGCGCTAATTGTTAAAAATGCTTTTTTCATAGAATTCACCTCTTGGTAATTAGATGGTTTGACTCAAAAGTAAGCTGAACTTATCAGTCATCCCTTTGTTCAAATTGCAGGGCAGCCTATTCCATTTTTAAAATTGATGCAAGCTCATTTTCTTCTAATGGATTTTCAAGATTTTAATTACGCAAGATCTCTTGTTTCAGGACTTCATTCTTAATGAAGGCAAAGAGAAGGTGAGGGTTTAGTTAAAATGATATGAGCCCGTTTAGCTTCATATTCGGAGAGCATGTTATGGACATGTACAAAATGATGAGGGAATCTTTTTGATATTCCCTCATCTACATCATCTAAAATCACAAAACTCTTAATATTATAATTATGCGCGTTTTCTCTTAGCCAAAAGTCAATTAGTTGCCCTCTTTGTTCTAGAGGAAATCCGTACTTTTGCAGAGATATGGGGGAAAGTTCAACCTCCTTGTGTCTTCTTCGCCAAAAATCGTGATCTGGAATTTTGTCAATAATCAATTTACCGAATGAGGTTACAGCAAACATGAGGTTTTTTAACTCTAAGGCTGTTCCATCTAATCTCCATTCGGATATGATAACAATGACAATACGGTATACCTCATTGGTTTTTTCAATAAGATTTTCTAGATTGCTGACGGCATCTTTTGACAAGAAATAGCTTGCTGCAATTCTCCATTCAAGCTCGGTAAACCCTCCATTAAGCCCTTCTTTTTTTTCGAACAGCTCATGTACTTTCTCTATAATTTTTCCAGAAAGATAGGGGGAAGCGCGATCTCCTATTAAAACCCCATCCATATCTAAAAAAATAACCGCCACGGGTTCTTGCTCTGAATAATAGAAGCTAACGATGTCATGGGGCCTATTTAATTTTCTGGAAATTATAGAAAGGTTCCCTCTTTTTTTCTACTGTTAAATATGAATTTGGAGATCTTCTTGCTTTTAAAAACAGGTGAGGCTTATTGTATTTCTGGTAAATAATATAAGGGGAATTAGATCATGAATGTAAATAAAAATGTGGCTGAATTACTAAAAGCTCTTGAGCGCGCAAAAGGCTTTGTCCCGCAAGATTGGGATTATATTGCGAATGATGAAGATGTCATGACCCAAGTGATGGAGCTTGAGTATATGCTAAAGCCTCTTGGTGAGCATCTAGGTGTTAGCAAAGAACTATTTCCTTCTTCTACAGAATTAGAAAATGATGAAATCAAAATAATTGTCGAGAAAATTTTAGAGCTATGGGCAGCTTACCATTATTTGGCTGATTTGCCAGAGGGGCTTCCTGTTCGTATTGCCTATGAAACCTTATTAAGTGTTTGGGATGAAGTTGTTCCTTGCTGCCCTGAAGGAAATTTTCACTTCGATTTTTATGAGAGAGACTTGGCCCAATATGTCAACCCCAAACGCGATTATTGAGCCGATGGCAAGAGACTTAACTATAGATTTTAGGGTACCTGGATTTTCAGTCCGAAATTTAAAATATATACGGAAATTTGCAGAGGTTTACCCTGATCCGCAATTTATGCAGGCACTGCTTGCACAATTGCCTTGGTGGCACAACGTGCTCTTATTAGAGAAGTTAAAGGACTTCTCAATGAGAGAAATGGTATGCTCAAGAGGTAATAAGAACATAGGTGCATTACCGAAAGAACTTCGTGGTACCTTGCCTACTGCTGCTGAGATTGAAGCAAAATTGACCAAACATAAAACTGAGGATACATTAGACAGAGATGAATTATAACAGAAGATGCAAAAAACAAAAAAATAAGGATCTTATGGGTTATAAAATCTTAATCTTTACATTGCTAATGAGCTCTTTTACCCATAGAGGTTTTTCTGAAGATATGAAAATTGTCACAATAGATAGTCCTCTTCGAGATGTCTTAAAGAAGAAAACAGAAGAGATCAGGGAAAATGAGCTTGGGCTTGCTCGGGAAATTACTGAAAAATTATTCTTGGCATTAAAGCCTTATTTGCCTGCTGCCGGACTTGCAGCTCCCCAAATCGGAATTAGTAAATCTGTATTTATTTTTAGTTTTGATCGCGATCCCAAAAATCTGGAAGCAGTGATTAATCCAAGCTTTATACCAGTAAGAGACACAAAAATAGAAGGATGGGAAGGCTGTTTTTCTGTCATGTTAAGCAATGGTCTTTGGAAACTTGCAAAAATTCCCCGTTACGAAGCCATTCAAGTGACATACCTCAATCTAGAAGGAGAGAAAATTGAGAAGATATTAGAAGGATTTGGAGCTAAAGTTTTTCAGCATGAATATGATCATTTGGAAGGCATTGAAAACATTGATAGAGAAGATGCCATTATTGAGACTTTCGATACAAAAGAAGCCATGTTCCATTTTATGCAGCAAGTCAAAAAAGAGGATTCAACGCATTATACAAAACCGAGCGCATCTCTTTGAGACTGAGAATCAGTGTCTTAAGATTTCATTATGCTCGAAACTGACAAATGTCGATTTTGAGCATAATAGATTGACATAAACATCATGCTCATTTTTAAGTCAGGGCATGAAAGACCGAACTACTCTGCAAAAGACAATGGCTTATTCGCCAAGCGGCACACTCAGCCATCATCTTAAAGCTCTTGAAATTTGTGGGTTTATCAGTAAACATCCAGACTGGTCTTTAAAAACAGGTAAGCCAGGAAAACTGACCCTTTATCGGCTTTCCGACAATTATCTTCGCTTCTACATCCATTATATCGAACCCAATCTTACGAAAATTGAACAGGGGCCCTTTAGAAGTCCCTCTTTCTAGTTTACCTGGATGGGAACCCATGCTCGGCTTCCAACTCGAAAACCTTTTGCTGAAAAATAGATCTCTTCTTTTCTAAGGGATTTTCTCTTAGAGGGAATTTCTTGCTTTTAAAAATGGATGAGGCTTATTGTGTTTATGTAAAACTTTTAGCCTAAGGATTATAAATGTTCAAATCTTTATTTCTTATTTTCTTTGCATTAAGTGGTCTTCTTGAATCAAAAACAATTATGGTAGTGGGAACTCAATTTGGCGATGAGGGGAAAGGTAAATTTACCGATTTACTCAGTCAAAAAGCTGATGCTGTAGTTAGAGGTCAAGGGGGCAGTAATGCCGGGCATACAATCCTTGTCAATGATGTTGAGCTTAAACTTCATCTTATTCCTTCAGGAATTATTCACGATGGTGTGAAGTGCTACATTGGAGGAGATTGTGTTATTAATCCTCAAAAGTTTTTCGAAGAACTTGAAGATCTTTCTTCCAAAGGAATTTCGTTTGATAATCGCCTCTGGATTTCTCCTTTTGCCCATGTTTTGTTGCCTTATCATGTTCTTTTGGATGAACTTGAAGAAGAGCGAAGAGGGGACGACAAAATTGGAACGACGGGCCAAGGCATAGGCCCTTGCTACCAAGATAAAGCTTCTAGAAATGGGATTCGTGTTATTGATCTATTAGATGCGGAAAGGTTTAAAAAATTAGTCAATAGGCGCCTTAATGATATCAATAATCAGCTTGTTAACTTGTATGGAAGATTGCCTCTTGAAAAAGAGCAAATGATCAGCTTATTTCTTGGCTTTGGAGAAAGGCTAAGGCCTTTTGTGAATAAGGTTGAAGAAATGGTTGAATTGCATACTCAGAAAGGGGATTTTGTGGTTATTGAGGGGGCTCAGGCAAGCCTTTTAGACAACACTTATGGATTTTACCCAAAAGTCACCTCTTCTTTTACTTCTGCTTCCGGTATTTTGCATGGAACCGGGCTTAGCCCAAGGTCTGTTGGCCACATCTTGGGTGTTGTCAAAGCCTATATGACGATGTGTGGAAATGGGGTTTTCCCGACTGAAACCAAGTGCGAGGAGCAATTTCTCAACAACCAAATTGGCAGAGAAGTTGGGGTAACAGATGGTAAAAATAGAAGAATTGGGTGGTTTGATGTTCCTTTAACAAGACTCGGAATCCGTCTTGCTGGAGCAGACTCTTTAGCTTTAACGAAGCTAGATATTTTTGATAGCTTAGATGAGATTAAAGTTTGTACGCATTACCTTGATAAGAAGGGGAATAGATATAGCGATCTTTCTGAATTAGATTTTTTGCTTAAAGATATTGAGCCTGTATATGTGACATTTCCTGGCTGGAAGCTCGATATTACAAAAGCAAAAACATTTGATGAGCTCCCAGAAGAAGCTAGGAACTATGTGCGAAGCTTAGAAGTTTACTTAGGAAAGCCCATTTCTTTTGTTTCGGTTGGCCCTGATAGAAATCAAACCATTACTTTAAAAAATATCCTATGAGAAAGCTGTTTTTAGTGGCGCTTTTTTTTATCGCTCAAGCTTTGAATGCGGCCCAAACGCTTTATCCTGAGATAGGCTTATACGGAGATAACGTTCTAGAAAAGGAAGATAGCGAGCACCATTACGGACCGGATTTGGCTAAAGCTTATGAACAGTTTCTAAAAGAATATCCGGGAAAAGAGAAAGCAGAATTCTTTTCTTTTGTCAGCCAAAATATGCAAGGGATGCGAAAGGTTAAATATTTGGAAGCTGCTCACGAAAGAGAAGACCACCTTATAGAGATCAATGCAGAAGGCGCTTTCTATAAGCCATTGCCCATAGGAACTGCGTTAATGTTTGTCATGGATATTGAGGGCAACTTTTACGCTCATCAAAAAGTGAGAGGTGATGGAAAAACTCTTGGATTTCACCATACGACTTTTACAGGCGCAAGGGGTGTTGCTTTTGCAGGAACAATCCAAATTGATCAGCAGGGGAGACTTGAGTGGATAAGCGATGATAGCGGTCATTATAGGCCGCTATCAGGTGCATTAGCTTCTCTTTTAAGTCATTTGGAAAGCAAAGGCATTCCTCTTGAGAAAATCCATTTAGCGTTAAGAAGAACAACGCAGCTTGTAACTGCCAAGGAATGGCTAATAGCCTATGCCATCAAGAAAGACCCAATTCCCGGGGAAAACCTTTTACATTAGGGGAATAGTGGGTATCACGACTTGCATGAAATATTCTCTCCGATCACGTACCCGAACGTCTCGTTCTTTTTTGTGTTGTATTCTGAGCTGAGCTTTCTCGGCCTCGATTAAGTAATTCATGCTAAAAATCAAATAACTGTTTAAATACTTGGCCGAGGGTCCCCTTTGGATTCACGGTTAAAGCTATAGAGCGCCAGGCTATAAATCCATCGGGGCGGACAAGAACTGCACCGTTTGGACTGATTTCATATTTTTCAGGCCAATTATTAGGAATCCTAAGGACCTTTAACGGAATGGGGAGCGTTAAGTCTATGCAAGCTTTCTGCCATGCTGACCCGCTCTCTCCAATCAAGAGAACATATTCTTTTTCAAAAAGATCTGCCTCTTCCATTCCTGGAATATAGAAAGCTCGAATTCCAGGCAAAGTAGTTGGTACATACGTAGATGCAGATTTGCTTAGAGTTTGGTCATTTTCGGAAATCACAGCTTTAGAGTGATAAATATAACCTAAATCCAACCCTTCAAAATTGAGATTTTTATGTTGTTCTTGAATTTCATTTGTCACTTCCTCTAGATTACCCGATTTTAAAGCAGCGGCAATCTTGACATATCGCTTTGCATTTTCAATGCTCCATAAGATATTTCGAAGCGCTACTGGTGATCGCTCTTCAAAGTAGGTATCAAGCAATGAATCAGATACTTGATAATTAAGGACAAAGGCTAGCTTCCAAGCAAGATTGTGCGCGTCTTGAATGCCTGTATTCATTCCAAGGCCTCCTGTAGGAGGAATTCGATGCGCCGCATCACCCACAAGAAAAACCCTATCTTTTCTATACTCTTTTGCTACCTGAGCTCCCATTGTCCAGAAGCTTTTATGCATAATGTGAATGGGAAGATGGTAGGCATTTATGACTCGTTTTACCTCACTCATACAATAGTCATCTGTGAAAGTTTCTTGCGATTCTGTGGGCTTAAATTGCATAAATACAATCCACCGATTGGGACCATCTCCTGAAAGCAACAAACGCCCTGCTAGATGTGGATCTGTAAAAAAGTAGCCAAAACAAGGTCGATGTTGAGTCCATTTTGAGATATCAAGCTCACAATAAACGCTACAATACCGCCCCAGATCACTAGACCCATCCATCTCTATCCCTAATTGTTGCCTGATGCGACTTTGGGCTCCATCTGCAGCAATTAAATATTTTGCTTGGATCAACTCAGGTTGATTGGTTACCCGATTTACAACAGAAGCCGTGACCCCATTTTCGTCTTGCTTAAAAGAAATCAGCTCTTTTGAAAATTCGACACTGTTGTTTGGGCAGTGCATAAGAGTATGATAAAGAGATTCTTCTACTTTATTTTGCGTAACAAAACTGGATTGAGCAGTACAAAATGCTTGAAGGTGTTCATCCTCAATAAAGGTTCTGGTAACTTCTGGGCCTTGAAGTGATTCTGCCCAAATAAAACGCCTAGCTTCTTTTGGCTGTTCTTCTCTCAGCAATTCATCTGCATTTCCCCATTGTCGGAAGAGTTCCATTGTCCTCATGCTTACGCCCCGAGTACGAGGGTACAAAACAGTCCCTGAATTGCGCTCAATAAGTAATGAAGAAATGTTTTGTCGAGCCAATGCTAATGCCATGCTCAATCCAACAGGCCCGCCTCCGACTATGAGGACTGGTATAGTTCTAGTTTCCAATTAATCCCTCACGTAATTTGGACAACAGCATATCATTTTGATGCAATCTTGGTCATCGATTTTCTTTCAAGAAGATGCGGGCATTGCATGAGAAAGGGATTGTTGGTGTTCGAGGAGTACCTGGTTATAAAGTAAAATACGAACAATTCATCAATGCAGCTAGAAGATTTAGTGCTCTTCCTGAAGCGGTAAAAGAGAGCTATAAGCCAAACAGAGCCCTTGGAGAGACTTTTCTCGGATATGAAATGGGGAAAGAAAAATTTAAGAGACCAGATGGCACTTGGGTGGTTGACGACCTAAAGACTTCCTACTATGCATATATTCCTGATAGCACTAAAAACAAATGGCCTTTGGAAGTTAATTTGAAAGAGCCATTTGAAGCTTTAGGGCAATTAATGGCAGATACTGGCGAGCTAGTTATGCACAAAATTGGACTTTTGGGAAGTGCTACAGGTTTTGAACTAGAAGAAGAATCTCGATTAGGCCGTATGCTCTATTATCGTAAGAGTGACAATAATGAAAATCCTTATTGGTGTGGAGCTCATTTTGATCATGGCTTATTTACAGTCATTCTTCCTGCAGTTTATTTTGTACAAGGAGAACAAACCCCTGAGCCCTCGGAAGCAGGCCTTTTTGTACGAACATCAGAAGAAGCTTCCTTTAAAAAGGTGCCAGCCGAAGATTTTGATGTGATGATGTTTCAAGTAGGTGAATTTGGACAGTTGGCAACTAATGACGGTGTTCGGGCTACAGAGCATCGTGTGCACAAAGCGATCGGTGCTATCGAACGATATACGCTTGCTGTATTTTATAATGCGCCGATGGATATCTCAATTCGCTCGGAATCTGTATTAACAAATGACGCTAGATATGGAGCCAAGATAGGAGAGTCATGCACGTATCGTCATTGGCATGAGGCTAGTTTTCAACGTTATGTGGTGAAAGAAAATAAATAACATCAGTTCAGCTGAAATAGTCTATAGCTCCTGAATCCTTCATTGTATGTCGCTAAAAACAAAAGCTTTAATTTCATCAAAAAAGCGATTTGGCAGATGAGCATGAATTAATTCTTCAAAGTCTCGAAAAGCAAGGAATAGTGTCCCTTCTCCAGCCAGAGAAATCTTTGAATATTTATCGGCTTCTTTATTCTCATGTTTACATAGGTTTAGGAGGGGAAACAAAGGCGTGAAAACGCCATCTAGTCTTGTAACCAAGCTTAGAGCAAATGCCAAAGGCTAATCCTTCTGACATAAGATAGGAGCTGCCTAAGCGGGCACCATTTGCCGTAGCATGTTGCAGAGAAAAACGGCAAAGAGCTGTGCTTAATCCCTGCTTGCGCAGCTCAGGTTTTGAAGCTAAATTCCAAAGGCTAACAACACCATCCTGGATCATTGTCGAGGCCGCAGAAACAACTTTACCTTGTTTGCGAGCTACCCAGTGGTACCACTGGCAGCTTTTTTCCTGTGCTAAATCCCACATGATCTCTTTGTAGGCTTCTTTTGTAGGGCTCTCTATGCCGAACACTTGACATATAAGGTCATTAAACTCTTCCATGGCCTTCTCGTCCTGGACCATCTCTAGAACACAGTCCTCAGGAATTGGCGTAGAGACAACAGGTATATCGAGGAGTCCTATCACACCGCGGAAGATCCCTGCATCGACGAAGTCATGTTTTTTTAGTGCTTCTTTAAACTCGGAGCTGGAGTCTTCTTCGACATACCAGAAAAATGGGGTGTTGCCAAAGAATTTGAGTTCTTCTTCAATACGCGCGTCATATTCTTTAGGATCTTTTAGCCAGCCCATAACGGCATTAAAGTTAATTGTGGGAAGACCTGAGAAATATCTTTCGAGCGTGCCAATTTTTTGATAGTTTGCATTCGGGACGTACTGATAGTCGATGACTAAATGATACATCTCATTGAAGTGTTTCTTAATCAGTTGTAGTTGCTGCTCATCAGAAATTTGATAAACATGCTCAGTGTGTGGAGTTGAATCAGCCATTTTGATCATCCTATCATTGATGTGATACCTAATTACGGTATCTCATTTTCAAAATTCGGTAAATTAAAAAAAGTGGTAAATTCTTAATATTAGTTATTTTTTATTTTCTTATTCATCATTCATATCATTTATATCGTGTTTTTTTTCGCTTGGCTTCCAACGCTTTGACCTGTAGGCCTTTGGTTTAAGTTAACATGGGAATTTAGTCGAAGGCCCATTTTCTTTTAGCTTGCATGCAAAGCGCCCCTGAATGCAAAATCGAAAAAATTATCATCTTGTTAAAGGGGTCTATTATGTTACAAAAGCCTCACGTAAGGCAGCTCCAAAGTTATATGAGATTGTTTTTATTGCTATGTGCTCTTTTTATTTCTCCTTGCCACCTTGAAGCATCAAAAAATAAAGAAGTTACCTTAGCGCAGCTTAATAGACAGCCAGTAGTGTATTATCTGTATGTTGCAGATTTTATAGATAGTTTTATTCAAATAACAACAACTCCTTTAGGTGGATCCACAACAAGTTCAACATACCTTGCAGGAAGAGCTCCAATTTATAATTTCAATAATGAGAAGGTCGGGACATGTTCTGCCTCTTTTTTATGCATGCAAAATGCGGATGGAATTTATACAGATATAGCCAACTTTTTATCTGTTGATAATGGATTAATCGTATCGTGGTTTACTCCCACAAAATTAAGGGGTTTAGAATTAGATACTATCGTTAATTCCATGGTTACTGAGTGCATGGTGGTGGCCTCGACCAAGATTGTTGTTAATCCTTTTTATGGACAGAGTTTTAACTTAATTGTTTCATCGAGTGGCGGAAAAATCTATTTTCAATTTACAAGAACAGGGACGATTTTCTGATCTGAGGTCTAATTAACTAAAGGAACTTTATGAAACGCATCTTTACTTCACTTTCTTTGCTAGCAAGCACGATTTCAGGTGCTGTTAATGCTGAATGCTGCTCTGAACCTCTGGATTATTCTTTCTATATTAAGGTGGGCTCAGGGATCTCGTTTTCAGAGTCTGCTCATGTTGTTGCGCCTCCTCCAACATGGAATGAAGCCGTTCAAGGGTATAATGCAACACTTGGAAGCCCGGCAATTGGGGCTTTTAGCATTGGCTGTGAGCTCATGCATTTAATGGATTTGGAAGTGAGTATTTCCAATCGCTCGACGTTTAAATATAGAAAATTTCAAACTCCTACTGATGGGGGAGACTCTTACACAAGACAATTTGATCTTGATGTTACACCTATTCTCTTTTCGCTAAATCTTCTTGGAGCAGATATTCCTTATTTACATTGGGATATCGGCTGCAGCAAGATCTATCCGATGATAGGAGCCGGTGTTGGTGTTAGCCGTCTTTTAATCACAAATTTCAGAACAACGGGGCTGCCCCCTTCTGGGGATTCCTCTCCATTTGCAAGTTTTTCTGCCGAAAATGAGTACACACTGCGCAAAAATTTTACTTATACACTTCTTGCCGGCCTTGAGTACAATTACAGTGATTATTGGGCCCTTGGAACAGGTTACCGCTTTTTTGATGCCGGTAATTTTAAGGGACCTCGATTTCAAAGAGTTGCTACAGGAGCTGCCGTTGATGTAGAGGGACAGGAATGGAGAATGCGTTTTAGAGCAAACGAATGGTTTATTGAATTTAAAATTTTCCTATAGGATATTGAATGACGGAGGAATCAATGGCATTATTGCATAATCTTAGCACAAGAATACATAGAGAGATAAAATTTTCCTCTCCTCTCTTTTTCTTCTCTGTGGTTTCTTTCCTCTGTGGTTTTATCTTTGGCTAACACTTGAGCTCACAAGAACTTGCATTTTTTTAAACCACAGAGGAAAGAAACCACAGAGAAGAAAAAGAGAGGAGAGATTTTATTCTCTCTGTTATTTTTCTTATTACGCAACAACACCGGAATCATCTATGAAAATTAAATTTATTAGTCTTTTTTTGGTAACTTCTATAGTCAACCTTTTTGGCGATTCATCTCCTTATCGCTGCAAAATGTCTGGAAACGAGTTAGAGGCAGACATCATAGTAATAGGTGCTGGGGCGGCAGGCGGCATATTGATGAGCGAGCTCTCGGAAAATGGTCTCTTTTCCGTATTAGGAATAGAGGGAGGCCTAAATCTAACAAGTGATCCAGCAATAGAGGCAGTGGGGCTTCCAGCGTTTTTGCTAGCAGGAACAGGAAAGGCCAAGTATTTTTGGCCAGGGTGGAACCAAACCCTACCGATGGCAGGGCTTAATGGACGAACAAGTGACTGGACAACAGGAATGATTCTTGGTGGTGGTTCATCAATTAACGGATTATATTATGGTCGTGGCTCGAACGCTGTGTACTCGCGTTGGGAACAAGTTTCAGGCAGCAGCAATTGGAGTTTGGATAATATTCTGGAAACCTTCGAGGCTCTTGAGAGCTACCAAGGATTGACAATTACACCAGGAGCAAGGGGAGATAGCGGTGCTGTTAACGTGCTACAGACACCCACGATATCGGAGGTAACAGCGGCAGTACTATTGCCCGCAACGCAGGCAGCGTTTCCTGGAATTCCAATAGTGACGGACTATAATGACCCGAGTGTGGAGAATTGCATAGACCCTCGCTCTCAGTGGTTTATTGACCCTACGGGCACTAAACGGGTGAGCAGTGCAACAGCCTATTTAAATAGTTCGGTTATGACACCGGAGGGGCAAGGAGTTAACGGACACAAACTGTTTATGCTTTTTGATTCGGTAGCTGTAAAAATAATATTTGATAAGCACGGGTGCGCCAAAAAAGTAAGATATATGAAAGATGGCCAGCTTTTCGAAGCGAAAGCTCGGAAAGCCGTTGTTTTGGCAAGCGGCATCAATAGCAGTAAGTTGTTACAGCTTTCGGGTATAGGACCGTCAGAAGCGCTAAAGAAGGCCGGGATCAAGCCTGTTTTTATTAATGAGAATGTAGGAAAACATCTCCAAAACCATCCGCTCATTTTTATTACAATGCTAGCAGATCCCGCACTTAGTGGTATCCCACCTGGAGCTCCGTATGCATTTACTATCCATAATGCCTACTTACCAGTACCGGGTGGTAGTGCTAGCGATCCACGCATGCTACAGATTTTATTCGAATACATACCGACTAACCCTCCGTTAGTAACGATGGGATTTGATCTTTTGAATCCGGTTAGTGAGGGTAGTGTCACAATCCAAAGCGATAATTCCTTTCAGATAGCCGCAGCGGACGACGGCTTTTACCAAAATCCTGTAGATCTCGCGAATATGAAAAGTGCCGTCTCGGTCTATATCCGTGCTCTTTTAGATCAACTATTCATGATGTATCCATCCTTTCCGTTTTATTTTAGTCCTGTTTTAACTGATCCGATCAACTTAGTCAGGGCTGCTGGTTGGAGCGATGGAGCGGTTGAGCAGTACGTGAAAAATAATAGTAATCTTTCACTTGATATACACCACTTTGTATCGCACTGTAAAATGGCTCCTCTAAGCGCTGGAGGTGTGGTAGATGGCGACACACGTGTTTATGGCACAAAGAACGTCTTTGTAGCGGATAACTCAATCTGTCCGGTGATTCCTGATATTAATACTACAGCACCGGCTATGATGATTGGATTGCGAACTAGCGAAATTCTAAAACGTATTTTGCGTAAATGAAAAATAACAATGAGGTCATCAAATGAAAAAAAATATTCTGCTACTTTTAATGTCGCTCTTATTTTTCAAGGTCGCTGATGCAGAGGCTCAAGAATGCTATGCTGAAGAGGTCTGCTGTGATAACGAGACCAATATTTACGCTAAGGTTTTTAGCGGTGCAAATTTTTTGGAAAGTACTAAAATTAATGGAAATAAGGCCTCATATCAAACAGGGTATATTATTTCAGGCGCGATTGGTGTTGGCTCGTGTTATGGCCTTTCTTTAGAAGCTGAATATGCTTTTAGAAGAAATGGGATAAAAAACATCGATTTCTTTGGAGAAGGATCTTCTAATCATGGACACTTCCAAAGTTCCTCGTATATGGCGAGCTTATTATGGGATTTATCTTCGTGGGGACGTTTATTTTGGAATATCGAGCCTTTTATTGGATGGGGGATAGGCTATGATTTTGAGCAAATGCATTCCTCAAATTCCCGTGTTATTTTTAGCCAAAAGTGGCACCATTTTTCTTGGCAGGCGATGGCTGGGTTAGCCTATCCGATCTTTTGCAATACAGAGATTACTTTGGAGTACAAATTCCATCAGGGAGGCCATTTCTATAGTAACTCCGTTGGAGCAGGTCTCGTATATAAAATTGCCTTCTGAAAGTACATGGCCGGACGTGGAAATTAGGGAGTATCTCCTCATTATTTAAGCCAGAGTCAACTTCTTAAGGCTCAAAGAGCCGTAATATTACAGCTAGAGGTCGCAGCGTTAGCGGAGGCCTGGGTAGAAGACAAAATCAAAATTGAGCCCTGCAAGGGCATACGCGTAAACCTAAAAAGAAAAATAACAGGAGGACAGATGAAAAAGAATTTTTTTTCTTTCTTCTCTCTGTGTGCTCTGTGATCTCTGTGGTAAAAAATTATCGAGAGAACCTTGCATCTAACGTGTTAGCATATTTTTTTACCACAGAGATCACAGAGCACACAGAGAGAAGAAAGAACCCTTCTTTTCTTTTATCCTGTCCATCTTAATCCTGTTATTTTTCTTTTCTTGATCCGGATCGAGGAAGGAGTTGCATTGAAAATAGTATTTTTATTTATTCATTTAATCATTACATGCGCCTGCTGCGCAGAAGAAATTACTCCGTATAAGTTTACAGATAGCTTGCCATATTACGAGGTACCGGCATCGGCGCGATTTACTGTCAATCGCTCCCTTATGCTCGCGCCCGATGTGATCAGCTATTTTAGTGCATCTAAATCAGATAACTATCCTATTGCCATTCTATGCGGTGGGTCATCTTCAGTAGAAGATGTTCAAAGCATCATTCATTTTCACCGCTATCTCTTGGAGGAATTTTTAGATTTGAATGTGGGTGTCATCACAATTGAGCAGCGCGGTATTGATGGCAATGAGGTGGATGTTAAGGAATTTATGGAGCACTACACAAGATCAAATCGATTAAGGGACCATCAAGTTGTTATCAAATACTTGCAAGACAATCCGCCTACGGGATGGAATGGGAAATTTCTATTTTTAGGCGTGTCTGAAGGAGGTCCTCTTGTAACATCACTGACTACAGAGTATGCTGATAGTACAATAGCTACCATAAATTGGTCAGGAGCAGCAGGCTTTTCATGGCGCGAAGAGCTTTGGCTTTTCCTGCAAAAATTACTTATCGACAATCCGGAGTGTCCGCATCAAGTTAAACTTGGAGACTGCTGTGTTTGTTTAGGGCATATTCGCTCGCAAGATCGATATGATGCATTTATGGATTCCCTTATTCTTGACCCCACTCCGATTCGTAACTTTTTAGGCATGACCTACAAATATCACGCGGATGCGATGCTCTATCCAAAGATAGATTATAAAAAAATACGAACACCATTTTTAGTAGTTAATGGAACTGAAGACCCCATCATTCAATCTAGCGATGCCTTTGTTGAAAAAGCGACACATTCAGGAGCAAACATCACATACTTGCGTATTGAAGGCATGGATCACTATGTGCGTAAAAGGCCTGATATTGTTCATCAATCCTTTGAATGGCTTAGGAGTCTTCTTACGGAAAATGTTCTATAGTCTTATGCTAGCTTAAGGGCGTCTTTTATAAAATCTAGATGGTTTTCAAAAGCATCTTTTGATTCGCTTAATGGGGTCGAATGATCCATATAAATTTCCATTGAGTTAAATACAGTGTTTTTATTTTTTAATGCCTTATAAAGGCTTGCCTGAAAGGGAATGATTTCATCAATTTCGCTGTAAATGACCATTTTTTTGCCTTCAATTTTTTGGAAGTTTTTTACACTATTAAATTTCCATCCTGCAAGCCAAGCTATTATGCCTAAAACAGTACCGATTACAGGCACATACGCATTTACGAGATCTATTAGGGTTCCAAACGAGCGCTCATTACAATGATGAACTTTCGGGTAGTTGGAAGCTACTTCTGTAGCTACGCCGCCACCGATTGAGTTTCCATAAATTAAGATATTCTCTTCCGGAACACCTTCTGATAGCAGTTTTTCAACCATCGCTTTCCCATCATAAACCATGTCTTGAGTAGATTGGATTTTCTCCTTACTGCGCATTACACCCCGATAGTTGCCTGTATATATGTTTGCTCCTGTTTTTAGAGAGATTGTTTTTAAATCCTCAAGATGATACTCATAACAATCTGAATTCCCCCAGAAGTAAATAATCCATTTATCCGATTTGTCATTTTTAATTTTGACTGTATCAATCTCAACGTTATCAATTGTTTTTATAGTAATCTGTTCTGTGGTATTATTGTTTATTAGAAATTCATTTCTGCCATCATGGATTCTATTAATTTCAGAAATTTGTCGATTTAATTCATCTTTTTTGTCTTTTTGATCTTCTGATAATTTCTCTAATTTACGCTTTCTCCATTCAATGTCAAACATTGTAGTAGCTGGAAGCACAAACATGGGAGCAATGGTTCGAACAGCTAATCGAATAAGCCCAATAGGAAAAATAATAATAGAGAGGATATTCCATGCTATTTGGCAAACTTTCTTGATCAGATCAGAGCAGCCCTCAGTCAAATGGATGATAAAAGTTTTTTCATCAATATAATTTTTTGCAACGCAAAATGTCGCTGGGGGTAAAGCATTTAAGGTTATCGTTGCCATTCTGGCCCTATTTTTTATGTTATCCTGGCATTATAGCATTTTATTGTTAAGATTCAATAAACAGGAGAAGGGGTCTAATGTATTGCGATGTAAATTTTTACTTCTGGATTTTGCTCTGGATTAAAATCACTGCGATATACTTCAAAATCGCTTGTGTAGGATCGGGGTAAATTCGACTTCCATATGTTTTGCCATGCAGCAATTAATCCTTGTGGAAACTCTCCTTGAGTTGTGAAAACAGCGTACCTGGATTCAGGGATTACTTTGCCTACAAGTCCTTCAGGCACCTGCTCCAAACTAGAAACTTCGCACCCAAGAATCCATGAATAGGGCTTTGTATAATCTCCTTCGTAGTCGGTATAAAGTGCGAGAATATCTCCATTGATCTTGTTTGGAATTTTCGAGAGAATGTTCTCTTTGAAAAATCTATCCTTGTGAGTGGGCATTGCCAAGGAGCATTCTTCATTATTAGTTCGCAATGCGAGTCCAATAAAAAACTTCTCTTTTTGATGTTCTATGATGTGGTTCATGTCTACTCCTCGAATTTGAGTCTTTTGGTTTGCTCCCTCATCGCAATAACCCCATGAAAAAGCAAGGCCAAGAGCGAGAAGAAACAGGTTCTTGATTTTTTTTGCTACTTCGGCTGCTTCATATCCACCGATTTCGGTTTCTAGCTGAAAATGGGCATTTACAGCTTCAATGACGGGATGAGGAATTAGAGCAGCACCAGCATTGTTGAAATGTAGAACCTTAGTACAACCAGGAGTCTCTTTTCTAGCTCGAATAATATCTAGTGGCATAGGTCAGCTCCATAGAGAATTGAAAAGTGGGGCAAGCTGGACTGGGGAACCCTTAGCGGGGTTATAAGTCCCTTTTCCTTCCACAAACCAGTATAATTCACTTAGGTATACTTCGACAGGGTTTAAATATGAACCGAAATTTAGACGACATCATATTTCCCTGAGTTTCTTGTATAAATATACCATTTTAAAATCGGGTCCATAGGTATTTAACTCGAATAAAGGTTCAAACCCATTTCTCTGATAGAAAGCGTAGGTCTTTATGTAATGGGGGTCCTTTTCAGCAGGGCTTAGTGTCTCAACAGTCATGGATGCACACTGCTTCTTTGAGCAGTAAGCCTCAGCATACTTCAAAAGAGAGCAACCTATTCCTTGACCCTGGTATTCTTTTTTGACTGCCATCCAGTAAATATTAGCATTGTTAGGAAAAGGCATTTCTAAGGAGATCAATCCTACGTAAATCCCGTTGAGCTTCGCACCAAAAGTAAGTAGCTCCCTTACACCTTTTGCATAGCGTTCATTAGCCTGTTGAATGCCAAAATATTCAGGAAGAGAGAGTGTGAGCTCTCGGCATGCTTTTTCAGATTCGCTAGCAGCTAGCGGGTGAATGGTTAAATCCATTTGTCCGCCTCTATCACACGGACTTCCTTGAGAGGTGAATTTTAAAATAATCATGGGATGCGGTTTGGGTTTTGGGACCGTCTTAAGCGTTTTCTCAAATTGACCATGTGAATATCGGCTGACAATTCTATCCCAAAATTCTATTGCTGCTGTATTTTCTGGCATTTGAGAAGTTTCCCATACGCCAGGAAACAGGTTGAAGACTTGCTCTGCCACATAGCGCCCAACGCCTTTTCCTTGAAATTTAGAAACAATGAAAAATTCTCCAATGTTCCAATCTACATCTGGCGTGCTTCCTACTTTGTTGATTAATACAAAGCCCGCTAATTCGTCGTCCACTTTGATTAAAAATGCATGCCTGTCTGGGTTCTCACAATAGGAGCTTAGATCTATACATTCAAATAGGCCATTGGATGGGGTTTCCCAAGTAGGTAAAAAGCCACAATATCTTGACATTTCATAAACGTAAAAGCGGCCGAGATTTTGGATGGTAGTCTTGTCTTCTTTAGTTGCTTTGGATAAGGTAATCTTCATTTTCTTCCTGGAAAGTTCTTTGCAATTAAAGCTATTAGTCAGCGGTCTGATCTTCTCAAACATAGGCTCCTTTAGTTTCCGATATCGGTCGCCTTCATGATTATACCCAAACAACCTCAAAAGTGATTCTAAACTAACAATGAATAAGAACCGATTGCAAAATTTAGCGCATATGAATCCAATTACGTCCGTCTCTTCTTCATGTAGATGTAATAGGTTATCACCAACAATTTGCGATAAGCAAGGTAGAACTGATATCCAGCTTCGAGCTCAATTGTTAGATTCTTCAAAAATTAATTGGAAACAGCCGAGAAAACTTACGAAGAATACAGGAAAATCGAAGATAGGCTAGAGAGCTTGGGAGACTGTCCTCGAAAAGCGATCCGTCTTAAATCATTGAGATATGGGATGGCTCAACTTACATTAGAAATCACATGGTTAAAAGAAGGAATTTTAGAATATGTTCATTGTTAAACACACTGTAGAGACAAAAGCTACTCCCACACAGATTTGGAGCATTTGGCAAGACGTTGAAAATTGGAAAACCTGGGATGAGCAAATTGAATTAAGTCAAATTGATGGCCCATTTCAGACAGGCACTCACGGTTCTACCAAATTTATAGGAACCCCTCTTTTCAAGACCTTACTAACACAGGTTGAGCCCTTAAAATTGGTGGTTCAAGAAGCCTATCTTTCTTTTGCAAAAGTTGTCAGTTATCAATCTATGAGGCAAGTGGATGATAAAACAGAGGTCACTTTTCAAGTGGAGATTCGGGGGCCTTTATCATTTTTCTATGCCTGTATGCTTCGCCGATTTATCAAAAAGAAAATTCCTCCCGAGATGAAATTGATGCTTAAAAGAGTACATGCACTTGGATGAAAAAAGCGCGGATTTCTCCGAGCCTTTTGTTGAAATTAAGGAGGGATATTCAGAATTTATCGAGAAGAAACTTCCTGTTTTTTCTCTATGAAACATCGAGTGTCGTAAATCAGATCGATCTATAGGCGTGAAGGGCTTCTTTTGCAGCCTTTTCGTGATTGGTCATCGGAGCGGGATATTTTTTGCATCCAGCACGGTATTTTTCCTCATACCACGCATGAATGGCTTTAGGCGGGAAGTCCCGAAGTTCAGGAATCCACTTCTTAATATAAGTACATTCAGGATCGAATTTTTTCTGCTGGTTCCAAGGATTGAAAATGCGAAAATAAGGTTGGGCATCGCATCCTGTACTGGTTACCCATTGCCAATTTCCATTATTCACAGCAGGGTCGTAATCGATCAAGACTCTAGCAAAGTATTTTTCACCCCATCTCCAATCGATGTGCAGGTCTTTTATGAGAAATGAGGCTGCAATCATTCGAACGCGATTATGCATAAAACCTGTTTCGTTCATCTCTCTCATTCCTGCATCGATAATCGGAAAACCGGTAGAGCCTTCGCACCATCGTTGATAAGCTTTTTTGTTATAGGACCATTTGAGCTTGTCAAATTTGGGATGGAAAGCGCCTTGAAAGACGTGAGGAAAGAAAAATGCAACCGATGTAAAAAAGTCTCTCCAGTAGAGAGCTCGGATTAGCTCGTGGTGCGGACTTAAATTACGGCAGATTGCCGCATAAACTTCGCGAGGGGAGCAGACGGTGAATTTCAGATAAGGGGAGAGATGTGTAGAGTATTCTTCTGCAGGAAAATCTCTCAGGCTTCCATATTTACCAAAAGAACCTAACTTTTTGAGAATTTTGAGAGCCTCCGCCCTTCCTCCGATCAACTCATTCTCTATAGTTGGCTTGGGAAAGGACGACTTATCTTCTGCAAAGGGGATTGATCCACGGAAGTAATTGGTCCCTTTGGTTTGCACGGGGGGTAATACTGTCTGTTTTGAAGCATTGCGAAAATAGGGCGTGAAAATTGAGTAAGGCTTCCCATCTTTTTTCAGAGTCTCTTCAGGGGGATGAAGGAGAGCATCATCGAAAGAATAAAATGGAATCTGGCCTCTTTTGCAGACTTTTTCGAGCTTTTTGTCTCTTTGTAGGCTATAGGGAGTATAGTCCCGATTTACGATCAAAGCCTCGATGTTGAGTTCGCGGATACATTTGCTCACAACTTCTTCGGGTTTTCCCTTAAAAAAGAAGAGCTTACCCCCTTTTTTCTTCAGCTGGTTTTCGAGATCTTTGAGAGATTCAATCATAAATTTCAGGCAATGATCGCTTCTAAAAGGATTTCTCTCGATTTGTTCTGGCGTAAAAATGAAGGCAGGAATGACAACTTCCGAAGACTTCAACGCAAAAATGAGCCCTGTATTATCTTCAAGTCGCAAATCGCGCCTGAATAAAAAGAGGGATCTTCGAAACTTCTTTTCCATTTTTATCCCTTTGCGATGTGCTTTGCCAATTGACTAAAAATAAGAGTATGAAACGGGTAAAGACTATACCAATAAAATCTACCCCAGACTCCACTCGGACGAAACGATGCTGTTTGTTTCAGAGTTCCTCCTATTTCATGAGGGATGATCTCAAATTCAAGCCACGCTTCACCGGGCAGTTTCATTTCAGCATAGAGAAGCAGGCGTCGATTTTTTTCATCCGCTAACAAAACGCGCCAGAAATCAAGAACATCTCCTGCTTTAAGCCGCGTCGGATGAGTTCTGCCTCGGCGCAACCCAATTCCTCCCACCAATTTATCCAGAAAACCCCTGAGTTTCCAAGCCCAATTCATTGCAAGCCAACCTTTTCTTCCGCCTAGAGACCAAACCCGTTTTTGCACTTGTTCTATAGGACAAGAAAAAGGAATGGTGCGTCTATCGCTCAAGATGCCAAATTTAGGAACGTTGATGTAAATGGAGAGATCTGGATTTAAAGTGGAACCGCTTAAGGTATCTTTCCAGCTTGAAGGTGCCCAATCTTCTTCGGTACGGGTAAAGGCGCGTTGCAGAGCCTTTTCATAGGAGAGTAACTTTCTGGGAAAAAGCTTTTGAATTCGATTTTCTTTACAAACCGCATTATTAATCAGGCTTTCGACAAGGAAACGCGCAAGTGAAAAGCTTGTGCTAGTCACAAAAAATAGCCAATAGGAAGAAAGGCGTGGTGTAAGAACGGGAACCGTGAGGATTTTTCGTTTTAACCCCCGCATTTTTGCAAAATTTAATAGAAGCTCCTTGTAGCTCATAACATCTGGGCCTCCAATTTCAAAAGATTGACCAAAGCAGGCGGGATTGCCCAAAACGAGTGTCAGATAAGCTAGAACATCGCTTATGGCGATCGGTTGGGTTAGCTGCTTAAGCCATTTTGGGGCAACCATAATGGGCAATTTTTCAACTAGATCTCGGATAATCTCAAATGAAGCGCTTCCTGAACCGATGATGATCCCAGCCATTAAAATCGTCACAGGAACTTTTCCTTCTCGGAGGATTTCTCCCACCCTTTTCCTTGAGGTTAGATGACGGGAGAGATGGGCTTCGTTTGAGAGACCACTCAAGTAGATGATTTGTTTCGCTTGTGTGTTGTCTAATCGACTTACAAAATTTTTTGCTGAAGCAGCTTCCAATTCGGAAAATTTTTGCGAATAACTCATTGAATGGACTAGATAGTAAGCTACATCGATATCATCCGGAATCTTTAGCAAAGAGGAAGGATCAAGGAGATCAGCTTCAATGACATGAAGTTGAGATTGGAATTTCTCGGGAATTTCAATTCTAGAGCGGCTTCTTACCAGGGCATAGATCTCATGCCCCTCCTCTACCAAACGAGGAAGAAGGCGAGTTCCAATATAGCCATTAGCTCCAGTAAGTAAGATTTTCATAATCCTCTCTTTAAAATATCTATAAGCTAATAGTCTACAAGTAATCTAGGAAAAATTGTCGGAGTATCTCTCCAAATCGCAACTATCCGGAAGTTTTGGATAGGGTCTCGATATTCCACCTTTTGCGACTCTCTCTCTGTAAACGACCAAGAAAGAACTCAACTCAATATCAACACTCAGAGAAAAACTCTTTCAAAAAAAAACAAGCTAGTATCTAATACCATAGTCAAAGCATTGAAACCCGAGCGACAAAAAGAATGATAAATGATATAATGATATAAATGATGAAGAAAAGGATCTCTAGCCAACCTAAAAAATATCCTTCTTATCATTGTATCATTCTTATCATTGTATCATTCTTATCATTTCCTTGCCGCCAATTCCTTAAAACCTTAGTGGGAAAAAATGAAAACGATTGATAGATTGATTTCTTTATTGAAAACCAAAGGACCTGATGAAATACTATATTGCGACATCACTTTCAAGAATAACGGCCCATCATATGGTAAGAGATGCTCTAAAAATAAGGGGTCATGAAATTTCATATGATTGGACTTTGCATGGTAGTGTGAAATCGGTTAGCAAAGAGCGTCTACGAGAAGTAGCTGCTCTTGAGCTAGATGCCGTTTCGGAAGCTGATTTTGTTGTTGTTCTACTTCCGGGAGGGAATGGGACTCATCTAGAACTTGGATTTGCAATTGCAAGAGGAAAGAGAGTCTTTCTTCATAGCGAAGACTCTTTAGTTTTTGAGCTTGGACCTCAGACAAATGCGTTCTATCATCATTCTAATATCACCCGTCTTATTTGTCCTTTGGCTGATATTGGTACGACAGTGAATTCCTTACTTCAGCAACCAGCAATGCTTTTATAATAATTTGTTTTAAGGAAAATTTTATGCGCTGCTTTGAATGTGAATGGGCCATTAATAACTGCGTTCCCGTTCATTTTACAGTTGAAAATGAAAAATGGAGTGCCCGAAGGCTCATATGAATAATAAATGTCACACAGAGGAATTTGTCGATACACTTCCTGAAGAAGTGGAAGAAAAAATGCGCAAAGATCTTGTAGAATATGAAAGTAGTTATGGCATTGATGTAAATTACAAAAGATTTGCGGTTATTCTTAGGGATGAAAAAAGAGAGGTGCTTGGTGTTCTCAATGCCTTCACTGCATTTTCAGAAGTGTATATTGATGATATGTGGGTCTATAAGCCTTTTCGTGGGAAAGGCTATGGGAAAAAATTATTGCAGGCGCTCGAAAATCATTTCAAGGGCAAAGGATTCAATAACATCAATCTCGTTACAAGTGCATTTTCGGCACCAGGATTTTACAAGAAATGTGGTTTTACCGTTGAGTTCGTAAGGGAAAATAAAAAAAATCCACAACTCACTAAAACTTTTTTTATAAAATATTTTGATGAGGAAATACAGGCGCAGGGCATTTTAAAAAAAGAAAATGGATGTTCATAAATATGATATTCGCGAGTTCGTCTGCGATTGTTCAAGAAACTAACATTAAATCAAAACCAATACATGTTTGAGACAGAATACCTTATATCTCTACCCGAACTCATAAAGGCGTATGATATTCCTGGTTTATCATTGGCATTGATCTCTGAAAAAAAGATCGTGACTTTTGAATGTGGGGTTAAGAATAGCATTTCTCAGGATCCTGTAACCTCCTCCACTGTTTTTGAGGCAGCCTCTTTAAGCAAACCGCTGATTGCCTATGCAGCCCTAGAATTATGTGAAAACGGTCTACTGGAAATGGACCAACCCCTGAGCATCTATTTACCAAGCCCAGAATCCGAAGACCCGTTTTTATCTGCTGTTACTTTGAGGCATGTTCTCTCGCATACTGGAGGATTTCCTACTGCTAATCTAAAACCCGGGGATCCCTTGAAATTAGAGTTTTATCCTGGAATCCAGGTTCAAATTAACAAAGAAATTGGCTGGGGTTTAGGATGGGGGATTGAAATAACTCCTAAAGGGAGCTCTTCTTGGCATTCAGGAGATAATGGAACATTTCAATGCTTGGCCTTTCAAAACGAGCAAACAGGTTTCATCATCATGACAAATAGTGCCAACGGGATGAAAATATATAGGCACATTTTCGATCTTTTGATCGGCGGTGAGCATCCTTTGTTCGATTGGGAGCAATTTGATTCTCGCGCAGAAGAAAAGTTAGATGAAGAGTTCCTTGCAAATTGGTGGAAAATCTACGAGCTGTAGGCAAAATCAAATGAAATCTTCTTATTTAAATTTGTGCACTGAATTTTATGATCTAACTAAACCAGAAGCTGGTCCTAAGGAAGTTGCATTTTATGAAAAGCTTCTTGGAACGGCAAAAGGCCCTATTCTTGAAGCGATGTGCGGATCGGGCAGGCTTCTCATTCCTCTGCTTAAAGAAGGATTAGTTGTAGAAGGTGTCGACAATTCAAGCCACATGCTGCAAAGTTGCCAGAAACGTTGCTTTGACCAAGGTCTTGCGGTGCAACTTTACCATCAATCCCTCCAAAAACTTGATCTGCCTCGAAAATATGATCTTATTTTCATCGCTATAGGATCGTTTCAGCTCATTCAAGATCGAAAAGAAGCGCTTAACATCTTAAAAAACCTCCATACGGTGCTGTTACCTGAAGGAAGGGTTGTGCTTGAAACTTTTATCCCATGGGATGCGATCAAAGACAACATTAATGGCTCAGTTTTGATGGACGAATCCAAAGAAAGGCTTTTTGAAAGAACAGCCCACTCCGCAGATGGTTCTCAGATCGTTCACAAATCAACTGTTACCGTCAATTTCAAAGAGCAAATAGAAAAGACCCAAAGTCTCTATGAAAAATGGGTCCACGAGCTATTCAGCCAAGCCGAAGAAGAGGAATATGTGGTTCGATGGTATCACCGTTTTGAAATGGAACTTTTATTAGAAAAGGCTGGTTTTTCAGCCGTGAGTATCATAGATGAATCTTTTGAGCAAAATGAGCAAGCAGTTATCTATGTAGCATCTAAACCGGTGGAAATATGATCATTGATCACATAATCCCTATTCTTGCAAAAGACTTAGGGGGTCTTTTTGAGCGTTTTCGGCAAGTAATTTAAACTTGAACTTGATATTTGTTCAAGCATGTTATTGCTTATCTTAAGTGGAATGAGGTGGTTGTGAAAGTGGGGCAAGCTGGACTTGAACCAGAGACCAGCGAGTTATGAGGGAGGGGGAACGCCAATTCACCCGATACCAACCAATCTAAATCAACACAAGTATAACGACTTAGGTAAGGAATGTCTATTGGTTTCTAATGGTTAATATCGGTTGAATTGGCAAGGCACTGGGCCCGTTTTTGCATCTTTACTGTTAAAAAACACCCAATAACGTCAACTGGGTTTTACAGAATGCATTTTAGATCTTATTCTTGTGATTTGCAAGCAATTCATCAATAATACGCCAACATAGTGAAGATTCGGTGTTGTTTGGATTGGTAAAGCCAGCTGCCACCACCAAAGCCTTCCATAAAGTCCAGCCACGCGCACGAGCCCATGTGTCTTTATCTAGACCAAGCATCTTTTGAAAAGTTTCTCTGCTTTTGCCGTGAAATAACGTCCAGCTGATTGCGAGGTCACATGCAGGATCACCAATAGCCAATTGTCCAAAATCGATCACAGCGCATAGCTTGCCTGTTTTTACTAGAAGATTGCCAGCACTGATATCACCATGCACCCATACTGGGGGATTTTTCCAAGAGGTGGAAAGAGCTGCTTCCCAAACAGCAGTAGCAGAAGATACGTCAATTTTATCTTTCAAAGAAGCGATTGCTTGACGTGTGTCAGCATCATAAATCGATAGTGATCCACCTCTTTGGAAGCTATGTAATCCAGGTGCGGGTCCTCCGGTCGTATCGATTTTATGCAAAGCGACCAGAAAGTGAGCAAGACCGGCCGCAAATCCATCCAGATCGCTTATGGGTGCTAAATTAGCGCTTTCTCCTTCAAGCCATCGGTAAATCGACCATTTCCAAGGATAACAATGCTCAGGCTTGCCCATTGCTAAGGGAATAGGAATAGAAAGGGGAAGATTTGGAGCTAATTTTGGCAACCACTTATGCTCCTTTTCTATCTGTAACTCATAATCAGCGGCACTTGGTAAACGGACTGACATGTCTTTACCCAAATGAAAGGTTCGATTATCCCAGCCACTCATTGCTACAGACTGAATAGGTAGAGCTTTCCATTGGGGAAATTGAGAGTCAATCAGACGACGTACAAGGGAAGCATCTATACTTGGGAGTTCTTTTTTCATTGTTCTATCTCTGCTTGATCTTCCATGATTAGTTTCTGGAAGATACCAATCATACACTCCATTTCTTCTGCTGTAAGCTTTTGAAAAAACTCTGCATCTTTTTTTTCGACAGCAGGCATTGTTCTTTTAAGGATAGCAGAGCCTTTTATAGTCAAAATAGGATTCTTAGCTCTTCCATCAAAAGATTTTTCTCGGGTGATCAGTTCTTTTTGTTCAAGTCCTCTTATGATTTGAGAAACAGTATTGGGATCAAGTCCGGCCATTTTACCAATAGCAGCTTGAGAAACTCGTTCTCCCTTTCGGGTTAGCCAGCCCAAAGTAGCAAGAATAACGAATTGGGGATGCGTGAGACCCATTGATTTAAGCATCCATTCGATTGATCCACGCCATGCTGTGCTAACATGCCACAAAAGAAATCCTGGGCTGCGATCTGGCTTATCCTGAAGACTGATCTCTTTAAAATTTACATTTTTCATCTAAATCTCCATTGCCTTGGCAATGATTTGGAAATCCTTTTGTGAAATTTCAAAACATCCTCGTCTGAAAGGGAACCCCCATTTTTTCTTATCCTTTATAAAGGATAACTCCTCTAGAAGTTGTTGAATAGGAACATCATTTGATTGAATAAAAGAGACATCGCGACGCCAAGGAACAAAGTTTTCACTCATAGCAAAAGGATAAGGGTTACTACCTTTGATTTTTCCTGTTGCTGTAAAGGATTGGCAGGGCTCTTTCTGCCCAAATTTGATAGTTGGGGAATAATAGACAATCCAATCACCTTCCTTCATTTGATTTAATGGACCGACCTTCCCATGGCAAACCTGAGCAAATCCACCTAATACTCCTCTTTGCACATGCTCTTTGGATGCGACTCCTATCCAGTACCGTGTCATTATTTTTCCTCGTGGAGTTTGTATACCCTAATTCTGTGTCCATCTGGGTCAAGAACAACAAAGGTGCGTCCAAAGTCCATGTCTGTTGGTTTCTGAGCGACTGTCACATGCTTTTTGCCCCACTGTTCATACAAAGCATCGACATCTTCAGTCGGAAAGCATATTTCGAGCGCGCCAGCAGGTACATCTACCCGAGGCTCAGCTGTGTGTTTAGACCAAAGACCGAGCATCACGCCATTTTTGAGGGCGAACATTACAAATGTAGATGACTCTTCGATCGGTGTCATTCCAAAAATATCTTGATAAAAGAGAGCGCTCTTTTGCGGATTTGAGACAAAAAGAAGAACAAATCCTAAGCTTGGCGTAAACATATAATTTCTCCTAGTTAAAGCTATCAGGTTAGATTATACGTATGCGTATTAAACTCGTCTAGATGTTTTCTTTTAGATCAATGGCGAAGTGATGGCCGATTGTACTGGTAGTTGCCATTCGTTTGACTTAATCCGATAAAGCACATGCCGTTTTAATGGATGACCTTCTTGAAGCTTGGGATGATCAAAGTCATCAACTTCAGCGTGATGCATACCGATTTTTCCATCACATGTCGAGATCGCATATTTTGCACAGCAGTAAAAGAAACAATCTCTTCAAGGCGGAGTATATCGAATCCGTATCGCAAAGCTCCTCTTGCCCCTTCTGTAGCATAGCCCTTTCCCCAATGATTGAAAGCAAGCCTCCAACCAATTTCAACAGCAGGAGTGAATTCATTAAAAGGAGCGGAAAATCAGTCGTTCTGTCTTAACCGTCATGAGCAACCTCATATTTCAATTGCACTAAACCGCTTGGGTAAGATTGGGTAGAGATTAAGCGGCACTTATGTTCTCGATTCATGGTGCTAAAAAGAGGAATACCAGAGCCTAGGACCATAGCAATTACGGATATGGTGATATCGTCGACCAATCCAGCCTCCAAGAATTTAGATACAGTAATCCCTCCGTCAACCCATACACGTTTGATACCTTCGGAATGAAGCATAGAGGTAAGGTCAGCCAGTTGCCCCCGAAATAGCTCTGCTTCTTTCCTGGCATCATTTAATGTATTACTAAGAACGATGACTCTTTTGCCTTTATACGGCCACTCGTCAAAGTCAGAAACTACTTCATAAGTATTTCTTCCAAGAATCAAAGCATCGATGCTATTGATGAAATTCTTAAAGCCATAATCTTCATTACCTGTATGGCCATACTGTAGCCAATCTAGATTCCCATCCTTACGAGCGATATAACCATCGATGCTGGTTGCAATATAAATAGAGATTTTTGGGCGCGTTTCATTCATGTTTTAGTTGTTGTTTTGTTTGTTTTAGCCTTCATAGAGAATTTCCTTTATTTTATCCGTGAGTAATGCTCACTTTGGTTTAACGATTGTAATTATTATAAGGATCTGGAGTTGCGGCTTGTTCAATTCGCCTAGCAGCTTCGAAAACGTCGGCTATCCAATCGAGTATTTTGGGAATGTTTTTTACAACTTTCTTAATTTTTTTCCACATGGACTTACATGGTTCTATTGTATCTTCTTGGAAACATCGAAAATCCAATCGTGTGTACTGAAAGAGACTGGATGCCCAAGCTCAAAAGAGGGAAGCAGTTCGGCAGACATTTCATCGACGATAAGTTGTAGGCTATTCCTTATCTTTTCATAGAGTCTCTTTGCAGTTAATTGCTACAAAAAGTATCCATTTATAGGTTTATGCTCAAGAGATTAATTTTAAAAGAGACTTTGTTGTTAGTCCTCTATCTGATTTTCCAATCGTTGACGGGCATGTTTAATGGCTCTATGCAGCTTTTCCTGTAATACTTCCTTAGGGGCAGAGCGGTAAGATATTCGGCAACATGGATACCTGATTTGCCTAGCTCTAGAAGCTCAATGCGCTCTTGTTTTTTACCTGCACAGAGAATTAGTCCCATGGGAGCTTCTTCCCCATGGAGGCGCTCGTATTTGTCAAGCCAGCGCAAGTAGAGCTCCATTTGGCCTTTGTGCTCGGGTTTAAAATCACCGAGCTTAATTTCAATAACGACAAGTCTTTTAAGGTCTCTATAAAAAAAGAGCAAATCAATGCGGAAATCTTCATCGTCAACCGTGATGCGTTTTTGGCGAGCAAGAAAACTAAAACCGGTACCAAACTCCAATAAAAACTGTTCGAGATCTCTCATAATAGCATCTTCAAGATCTTTTTCTATATATCGATCGTTGAGATTTAGAAATTCAAGTATATAAGGGTCGCGGAAGACAAGCTCTGGTGTTAAACGATCTTCATTGCGTAAAAGATCCACTTCAGCTCGAACCACTTCTTCTGGCTGTTTTGAAAGGGCTGTACGCTCATAGAGCATTGAATTAATTTTTTTACGCAAATCCCTTTCCATATTCCGCCACTAGTTGTTGCGATACAGTAGCAACGATGTGTTGGCCGTATTGGGCTCGCCCTTCCTTAAGAAGTTCCCTGTGAATTCGATAGCCTATCTGCCAATAAAGCAAAGATAAGGTTGCATTTACAGTAGTAGCTACTGATTGACGAGCATCATTAATCATCTTTTTTAATTCGCTAAGAAACTCTTTAGAAGTTGTTGCTTTTACATTGCTGTCTTGGGTTTGGATGGTCATATAGAATTTCCTTGAAGTATACGTTCTGAAATATGTTTACTGAAGTTTTGGGTGATTTGGACATCGAGATGGGTGTAGCGTTCTAAGAGTTCTGTAAAGGTGTGCTGTTGCTTGTGCTGATCGAACTTGAATGTGCCAAGCTATTTAAGAACTAAGCTGGTCTAATATCACATGCATTAGCAACACTAAGGCAAAACAGAAAATAGGTATTACCCAACATAGGCGAACGACTTTGTAATAAGCCCTTGAATAACTGAAGCACATAAAAAAAAAGCTCAATGGCATTGCAAAAATGGGCAAGAGAGTAACGAAGCCAATCAATTTTTTCGTAAAAGAGGCATTGATTGAATTGACTCCTACAAATGGAGCAAAGAAGAAAAACAAAAATGGGAAAAGAAATAAATATGTAAAGCCCCAAACGATCATGCTAGATTTAGCTTTTTTCTGTGCAAGTGATGTTATATCTTCGGCAATCATAATAAAGTTACGTTATAAAAATTGAATTATAGGATCTACAGCCAATACAGCAATCAGAGTCAACCAAGGTACTGACCAGAAAAACAATGTTTTACTGTATTCTTTACACACATAGCTTGACCACATAAGATCTATGCTTACAGGCAACGAAAGAGGGATTAATGAGATGGTAAAGATAATTGATAATCCCTTTGGGATTGATAAATGAGGATTATCAAATATCATAGCAGAAAGCAATGCAAAATAAGATAGAAGTGGCAAAAGCAGAACATAAATAATCGTCCAAATTACAGCACAAATCTTGGCTTTCCTTTTACGGTTTTGAATGGGTTCTGCCTTATTTTGACAGCTAGACATACAGAAGCTCCTCTTCTTTTTCCTCAATCTTAGCTGCAAGTGAAGGGCGTACTGAAGGACTTCTATATTTTTCTATAAGCCGCTTAACTTCATTTTGATAGCATTCTCTGCAGAATTGATGCTCAACATAACAGTTTGGATCTGGATCTAATATTGTTATATTGCTAATTCTTTTCATGATGCTTTCATAGTGACTCATGCGTTGACTCATGAAACTCTCAAACACATGAGCGTCTACGGAATCAAGATAGAGTAATGCATCATCCAAGGCCCATCTTTTAATGATGGCTCCTTGGCTTAAACCTTCTTTTATTCCAAGATATCTGTGTACGGCTAAAGATTGAAAATAGGGTGATCCCATAGATGAAACTAGGTCGTTTTCGCTAGCAAAATTGTGGGAGTCGGGATGACAGCTATCAACCTCAAGAAATGATCCTCCTCCAAAAGTGAAAATGCGAATTTTTTGCCTTTCATTAATGTTTAATAGTTTTAAAGCATGCTCAGAAATAATTGCTCCTTGACTATGTGCAAATACGATAACTGGAGGTTGGGAATCTTCTTTGTTTGATAATGCAAGAAGATATCTTAAAAATTTAGCAGCCCAAGAAACAATAGGAGCATCAATTCCAATTTTTAAAGAAATGCATACTCCAACATCTTTTGCTCCAAGAATTAGAGAGTCATTTGGTAATGATAAAACCTCTTCTTCATTTGCATAGACAGAAATTAACTCTGCAGACTCTAATGCGCCTTCTCTCGAATTCAAAATGCCATTAATAAATCCCCAAATGCATTGACCTGATTTTTTCTTGCCAACGGTTCTCACTAGCGTTTCAATTTCTCCTTGAATTGGAGAAATTGCTTCTTCAGGGATTTGCACATTCCAAATACAGTGGCTAGGCCTGGAGCGTAAATGTTCAGAATCATTTTTGTGACGAACAATTACTGCATCTAGTCGATTCGTTTTCACCCATTCCATAGCCTCTTTCTTTGATAAGACGAGATCTGTTCCTATCAAGTAGGTGTCTTCCAAATCACCATTTTCTATCTTTGCGGTAATCTTCGGCAGAACGCATGTTTCTTCATTTCCAATCAATTCATATCCGCATGATTTTTCAATGACTTTTAGTAGTTTTTGAAGTTCTATATCCGTAAAGGATTTGAGTTTTTTTTCTATAGGCACAGGTATGCAACTACTTAACTTTGCAGCAAAAGCGTCGGTATTTTTGGGATGGTAATGTTCTGCTATTGCCTGGACAGTTGCATTGTAATACTTTTTGGAATGAAGCCAAGCTGAAAGTGCCTTATGACCTTGCTCTGGATAGGAAAAAATTGCAAAACCGTGACAAGAGCCTATTGAACCATTGCTTCTTGCAAAATGACTGTGACTTTTTACTAATCCAGGATTATTTATCCGCCACGATAAATTTCCTCCTCTACGAATATGCTTATTGCCACATTTATCAAAGTAGAGGATTGTTTTTTCATCTTGTGGGCATGCTATTCGATACATTTCTATTTCCTTTATTCGACCCGTTTTGGCAGTGTGTTTTTGGGAAGCAGATCAAAACAATCAACCAACTTTTTTTATCTAAATACCTCGTATACAAGAACTTGGGAAAAAGTGGGGCAAGCTGGACTTGAACCAGCGACCAGCGGGTTATGAGTCCGCTGCTCTAACCAACTGAGCTATTGCCCCCTAGAAGAGATGGGTTATCTTATATATGATTGGGGGTGGAAAAGGCAAGGCCTTTTTTTAGGAGGGGGAGGGTGAAGGCGAGGAAGGTTGTAGTGTCGGGATGTTGGGAGGTGAGGATCGATTGGCGCAGTTCGAGGAGGGGGGGATTGGCCTTAAAGAGGAAGCCCATGAGTTGTTTGAGTTTGTTGACTTTGATTCGATCCGCAACTTCGGGGATAAGGCCTGCGGTGTAGGCATCGAGGTAGGTGGCGAGGTTTTCCCAAGAGGGTGTGTAAGAGGTGCCTGCAAAGTGCGCGCGGATTTCGTGGAAGATAAAGGGGTTGATGACGCTTCCTCTGCCTATCATGAGGGCGTCGCAGCGGGTGGTTTTTAGCATGTTTAGGGCGTCTTGTACATTGAGGATATCGCCATTGCCAACGACGGGGATGTGAAGGAGGGATTTGGCTTCTGCGATAAGGTCCCAGCGGGCGGGCGGGCCATAGCCATCGACTTTTGTGCGGGGGTGGAGGATGATGTAGCGAGCGCCGCTTTCCTCTGCTGCCAAAAGGTTTTCTTTAAAAAGAGAGATATCGTCAAAGCCCGAGCGCATTTTGATGGTTACGGGAACGGAGACGGAGGACACAAGGGCTTTTGCTACTTCGTAAAGGGAAGAGGGTTCCTTAAGGAGGCTTGAGCCGGCGCCTCTTCCTGTGACTGTATTTGAGGGACAGCCGCAGTTGAGGTTGATGTGGTGGGCTCCTCTTTTTTCAATTTCTTTGCCCATAGCAGCAATGGTTTCGGGCTCTGATCCCATAAGTTGAGCTGCAAGGGGAATGGGAGAGAGTTCATTGCTTTGGTAGGCAAGAGCAAGGCTTTCGACATGGGCGTTTTTAGGAACGCGCAGAAAGTCGGCGATGGCTTCATCAAAGCCTCCTACTGTAGCCATAGCTTTACGAAAGCAGCGGTCTCCGACTCCTTCCATAGGAGCTAGCATAAGGTAGGGGCAACCGTTTGGGTCTTGAGGAAGAATGTTCATGGCAAAGATTATATCAGAACAAAGAATCAAAAATAATTAAAATAATTTTTGCACATAATCTTTTCTTTGATTATAGGATGAAGAAAGAAGGTGATAATGCGTAAAAAGTTGGAAATGCTCCGTTTTGTACTTTTGTCTCTACTGAAAAATTGTTCTTTTCTATCGACTTTCAAATTTTCTTTTCTTGTGCGCTCTATCATGCGCCTTTTATTCTTAAGAAAGTGTGTGTCTCTAATGCTCATCTCGGGGTTTATCTTTGGAACTCTTTATGCCGATGAACTTGGAGGGGATTTCGAAGATATCGATAATGCTGATGAACTTCTTACAATTCCCCCTGAATATGATGATGATGAAGAGTATGCAGAGTGCGGAAGTGATAATGAAAGAGTGCGCGCAGATAGTTTACCTATCGACAGTTTTGAAGGGTCTTGCGAGCTTTATCTAGAAGGGTATATTCAGGCGCTTGTCGATGTGCATTATTACGAATTCCAAGTGGTTGTATCGGTAAGAGATAATACGGTGTATTTGGCAAATCTTCCTAACAATGACCTCATTGCTAGCAGTATTATTTCGTTTGTTCAGGATTTACCCGATGTTTGCGATGTGGAAGTACGATGTGAAATGACAGAGGAGGAAAAGGCGATTCGTGAGGAGTATGTTGGAAAGCCTCAAGTGAATGGGATTTGGTTTCCTCAGTCTACAGTGCTTTTCTTGCCTCTTATTGCAGATCCAAGACAACCTATAAACTCAGCAAATTTAAGATTCGGGGATAAAATTGCGGGATATCAGGCCGTCGCTGTTTCTTTAGGCGATGACTTTCCTATTTTCCGCTGGAGAGATGTGCTTCCTTGGCATGGTGATATGCAAATAGGAATTGAAGCGGGAATCTGGGCGATTTTTAATTTTAAAGACAAGCCTCATAATGATAATGGAGATGTGTGCAAGCTTGTTAATACAGATTATTTTGTAGGGATTCCTTTAACATATGCTTTTGATAAGTGGTCGTTTAGATTGCGCGGTTACCATATTTCTTCTCACTTGGGCGATGAATTTTTATGTGAAGCTCCTGACTGGGTAAAGAAGCGTACAAATCCAAGCTTTGAAGCCATTGACTTTTTCACCTCTTACCAATTTTCTTCAGGGCTTAGAGGCTATTTTGGTCCAGGGGTGATTGTGCATAGCGACAAATCGTTTAAGTTAAAACCTCTTTATGTTGAGTATGGAATGGAGCTTCGCATGTTTGGACGAAAGCTTTATTATCATAAACTCTATGGCACACCTTTTTTTGCGATGAACTTAGAAAACTGGCAGCAGCATGGGTGGTCGCTTGATTCTACATACATGATTGGCTATGAGTGGAGTAAGCTTCAAGGGATTGGACGCAAAATGCGCCTTTATGGAGAATACCACCAAGGCTTTTCCTATGAAGGTCAATTCTTCAACGAGCGCGTCAAATACGCCCAGCTCGGCTTCTCCTGGGGCTTCTAACAGGAGGAAACCAGAAAGATAAAATTCTCTCTTTTTCTTCCTCTGTGTGCTCTGTGATCTCTGTGGTAAAAAAAATGCCAACACGTTAGATGCAATGTTCTGCGATAAATTTTTACCACAGAGATCACAGAGCACACAGAGGAAGAAAAAGAGAGAGGGAGAGAAACCCTCTCTGTTAGAGGACAAAGCCTTCGGGGTAGATGGGGCCGTCTTTGCCAATTTTTAGGGTGTTGTTGAAGAACTTGCGGTAGATGTTAAGGGCTTGCTTAGCATTTTGGACACAGAAAAAGCAATTAGAGACCCACTCTGAGCCTACAATCGTGCCGCTCTCTTGGTTGCACTGGAAAATGGGTGTGATCTTTTGTTTCCAGTATTCAGGATCGCCAAAGAGAAGGACGGGAGTAGCTGAAACAGAGCCCACTTTCCTTCTGACTTCTTCAAGAGCAAATTCAAAATCGGTTCCAATGCCTCCTATGAGAAAAATGGGAAAGTCTAGGTTGAATTCAGCTTGTCTTTCGACGAGTCTATCAAGCCGGTAAGTCATTTTGGCATCGATATAGGGGTTTTGCTTTTGTTCGTTTACAACACTTGTTTTATGTCCTTTAAAGTCGGCGATATTCGCGCAGGAAAGAATATTTAATGAACGCGCTACTTTATTGCCAAGTTCCATAACGCCTGGGCCGCCGCCTGTTACAAGCGTAATAGGGGTATGTTTATTAAGCAGAAGGTGCGTAACTTCATTTTTGAGCTCTAAGATCCCTTTCATCAGAGCTAGAAGTTCTTTTTCGAACGTTCCTTCTGTAAGGTTTGAGCCGTAGAGTCCAAAGGTTGTAGCGTTAATAAAGGTTTCTACTTGGGCAAGAGGCACAAACATGCCGGAATCTTTACCGGGCTTAACAATATATTTCAGAATCTTTTTTGTGGAGGTATCGGCCCAAAAAACAGGGATGCCAAATTTGGAAAGATCTAGAAGAAAGGATCTGTCTTCATGCGAGAAAAAATCGCCATAAGTATGAGAAGGAAATTGGAAGTAAATCCCTTTAAGGCATTTTTGAACAAGGGTGCCAAAAAGAATTTTTTTCATAAGAGGTGAAGGGAAGTATCTGCAGAAAAGAACGCCTTGGCTTGTAATAAGGCCCTCTTCCATGCTTTTTAAAAAGGGATAGGCTGCTTGCTGCTCGATATAGCGCTCTGCAAGAAGGCCTTGGGTTTCTGGGTGGGCAAGACCGGGGAAATCGTAGGGGTGAGGCTCTCTTGTAATCCAGTCGCTCGGGGTGAGATTTAGAAACTGCTCTCCTTTAACAATAAAAACAGCGCACGATTTGTGTGAGGGTCCAGGCGCTGTACTAAATGCTTTAAACACATCTTCTGTATTTTCAAGGCAGCTTTGAAGTTGATCTCTATCGGAGAAGTAGATGTACTCTCTATGAGGCTCTAAGGTATAAAATTCTAGGGGAATTCTTTCGATTTCTTCTCTAGAGGATCCAAAAAATTCGTAAATATTTCCAGATGCTTTTGTTTCAGGGGCCAAAATGGAGGCTGCTGTGTGTTCATAACCTTGCGGTAGAAGCGAGTGAATGACTTTTCCAAACACTGTACGCACATGTAAAGGCTCTGTACGTACAAGAAGAATCTTTTTTTCCTGAAGTTTTTTTTCTTGGCCTGGATTCCATTTTTGACTTAGAGGAAGAAGCTCTCTTGTTTTGAATTTTTTATCGTGAAGGGCTTTTTCCAAAATGGGTAAAAATCCAAAAATTTCGTCCTCATAGGTTACAACGCCTTTTAAAAGAGGCAGAAAAGCTACTACTCTTCCCTCTATCTTTTCTAGGAAAAGTCCTTCTTTTTCAATCATGCCGCCAAAGGATAATAGAGGAGAGCCTAATCTGTCTGCTCTTCCAAACATACGCAGTAAATAATCCGGGTCTTTGACTTTGCGTCTTGGATCTTGTGCAAAAAGCTTTCCGATATAGGCGCCTTTTGTTAATAATTCAAGCAGTCTTAGGGCAATGCTTCCATAAGCAATAAGATGAAGTTTTATCTCTGCTGTTTTGTGCACGGGATCTAAAAGAGATTCTAGGGAAATAGCATGGAGGCCTATTTGGCCAAGCGTGCTTTTAAGGTCGAAAATCACAAGAGAGGGATCAATCTTAAAGCCGACAAATGCGGGAGAAATATTTTCTATAAGAATGCTTATTTCAAGTTTTGCGGGATCGATTTTTTTTATTTGGGTGATTTTCCCATCAGGTGTAACTAAGTCGTAATGATCAGAAAAAAGATAGCTTTCCATAGGTACCAGAGTATATCTTGAGTATTTATCAAAGAGTCTTTAAAATGTCATTCTTTTTGGGAGGTCGGTTTTATGCATACGCACATTATTCCACGTAGTCTAGGTGTTCATGATGGGACTTTCCATGCAGATGAGGTGAGCGCTGCAGCTCTTCTTTTGCTTTTTAATCTTATTGATAAAGATAAGATTATCCGCACAAGAGACGGGGAAAAACTTAAGAATTGCGAATATGTTTGCGATGTGGGAGGGATTTATGATCCTGCTTTAAAACGCTTTGACCATCACCAAGCAGAATATACAGGCGATTTTAGCAGCGCCGGAATGATTCTTAAGTATTTAAAAGACCAAAAAATTCTTGATGAGATCACCTATAAATTTTTCAATCATTCGCTGATTTTAGGTGTGGATGCTCATGATAACGGGAGGGTGACATATGATTTAGGCTGGTGCAGCTTTTCTCATGTCATTTCAAATTTTGTTCCCATAGCCTACGATGCGACATCCGAGGAGCAGACGGCCTCTTTTTTTCAGGCGCTTGATTTTGTCTTTGGGCATTTAACAAGGCTTCTAGAAAGGTTTCGCTACATTCAAAGCTGTAAAGAGAAAGTAGCCAAAGCTATGCAGGAAAGGAAACAGTATCTAGTCTTTGAAGAGGCTATTCCTTGGTTAGAAAGCTTTTTTGAGCTTGGTGGAGAAAAACATCCTGCGCTATTTGTGATTATGCCTGCTGGCGAGCATTTTAAATTAAGGGCTATTCCTCCTAATTTAAAACAAAGAATGCAGGTGAGAAAGCCTCTTCCTGCTGAATGGGCCGGGCTTCTTGATGAAGAATTAAAAAGAGTAAGTGGTATTTCTGGAGCTGTTTTTTGCCATAAAGGACGTTTTGTCTCTGTTTGGGAAACAAAAGAAGATGTTATGCAAGCGTTAAAATATGTATTGGGTATAAAGGAATGACAACGATTTTTGCAAAGATTATAGAAGGGAAGCTTCCTTCAAAAAAAGTTTTTGAAAACGAGCGTATTTTGGCGATCGAAGACATAATGCCTGTCGCTCCTGTGCATATTCTTATTATGCCTAAAAAAGAAATTGCTAACTTGCAAGCTATGACAAAAGAAGATTATTCCTTGGTTGTAGAAATTATCGAGGTAGCGCAAAAATTGGCAGAAGAATTAGATATAACAGATGGATATAGGCTTCTAACTAATAGTGGTGCAGAAGCTGGGCAAACGGTGTTCCACCTTCACTTCCATCTCATCGGAGGCAGAAGACTCACCCATTTAGCTTAAGATCCACTAAGTCTATTTAGGCCTTTATTGACGCAAAGACGCAAAGGCGCAAAGGAAGAAGTCGCAAAGATGAATACAAAAAGGTTTTTAAGAATGCTTTTGCATTCTTAAAAATCTTTTTGTATTCACTGTTATATTTAAAGGGGAATCAGAGAAATTGCTCAAACATGTTACTTCATAAGAGATTGTTTTTCTCTGAATTTCCTTAAAACAATAGTTAAACATCTAGGGCCAAAGCCCTAGATGTTTGACCTTTGCGCTTTTCTTCGCGCCTTTGCGCCTTTGCGTCAATAAAAGCCTAAATAGACTTAGGTTTTGCATTGAGAGTAACAAGGTGTATAAAGTGTTTAAGAGATTTATCATTTCCTTGACTGCGTGTTCTTCCTGTTTGTTTTCTGAAGATCTTACTTCTAAGATTTATACGCATCTTTTTATTCATGATACGCCGTCCGCTATTCTAGAGGCTAAAAACTTACTTAAAATCCACCCTGATTCTAAAGAGTTGCAATTTGCTCTTATCCGCGCTCTTTCTGAAAGAGGGGAAGATGTAGAGGCTATAAAAGTTTGGAAGAAAGTATCTAATGAAGAATTAGATTCTAAACAAAAGCGGAATCTTTTAGAGATTTTGGGATGGGGCGTTCTTAAAAAGAGTGAGGACTCGTCCTTGCAGTTTGTGCGGTTAACCTCTCTTATAGGAGCGGCTCTTACACGCGATGCTAAGGCTATTCCTGTGCTTTTAAGGCATTTAAGGGGCACAAATGCCCTATTTCGCGCTGTTGCTGTAAATTTGGCAGCAAACTATGGAGACGCGCCTTTACAAGAAGAGCTTTTACGTTTGCTTAAAGAAGAAAAGGTTTGGTATGTGCGTTTAGAAGTGATTAAGGCTTCTGGAAGAGCTCCTTCTGTAGCCGTTAGAGCTGTTCTTAAAGAGATAATAGCTAATCCCAAAACTCTTGCAGAAGAAAAAAGCGCTGCTTTAATTGCCTTAGTAAGTATGTACGATTCTGTGGATGAAGAAGAGCTTAAAACCCTTGTAAAAAGTAACAGAGCGGGTTTAAGACAGCTTGGTTGCGAAGTTGTTTCTGCTTTAGAGCTTAAAGATAAGGTAGGCTATGTGATTCCCCTGCTTCAGGATGCAAGCCCGGATGTGAGAATTTCTGCGCTCAGTGTGCTGGCTTTAATGCGCCTTGATTCTTACAAAGGGAAAAAGGTAACAGCTCTTATAGAAAATAATCTCCATGACACAAATCCGGCAGTCGCCCTAACAGCTGCTTACCTATGTCTTATCCTTAAGGCTGAAAAAGGGGAGCTGGTTTTTAGAAAGTGGATAGAAGATCCTCGCGAAGAAAATAGACGCCTTGCATCAGGCGCTCTTGCAAAAACAGGCGTATTTGGAGCAAAGCTTGCTAAAGAATTTCTCCTTAAGGGAAAAGATTCTTATGTGCGGGTGAATTTAGCTCTTGGCCTTATTGGAATAAGAGAGAATGTAAATGAAGCGTGCGGCGTGCTTTATGCCGCTTTAATTAGCGAAAAAGAGACGAAGTGGATGTGGGAGCATGAACACCATTTTCTTTTCCGCTCTCTTGCTCCGAGTAAAGTGGGTTTTATAGAGCAAGTTCCTAATTATCCAGCTCTTGTCGATCAGCTTACAAGGCTTGAGCTTCTCTCTCTTTTAAGTGTGATGCGCCATCCTAAAGCTCTAGATGCTGTCAAAGACTTTTTAAAGCACACCTCATGGGGGGTATCTGGGGCTGCTGCAGTGACCCTTTTACAAGAGGGTGATGAAAATGCGTTTCTTGCAGTGCAAGACCTTCTTGATGACCCCGATGAAAAGCTCCGTATTCAGGCGGCTCTTATTTTGGCCATGATTGGAAGCGATCCTCGCGCTGTGGGCGTTTTACAAGAAGCCTATACCCATGTGGATAGAGACATGAAAATTCATATTTTAGAGGCTATTGCCCGGATTGGCGCTCCTGAGTCTATTCCCTTTCTTGTAAATATCTTGGAAGAACCATTTCAGGTATTGCGCGTTGTTGCAGCTTCTGCTTTAATCCAGTGCTTATACCATTAGGAAAATAAAATGGACCTTTTGAAGAAAATAGAGGGTGTTAAAAAGCATTTAGCCGAAGAGAAAATAGATGGCTGGCTCATTTACGATTTTCAGGGAATGAATCCCCTTGCAAGAGATTTTCTTGAGATCTCTTCTGATGCGCATATTACACGCAGATACTTCTATTGGATTCCGAAGGAAGGCAGCCCCATAAAAATTGTCCCTTTTATCGAAAGCCATATTTTAGATCATTTGCCAGGAGAGAAAAAAGTTTTTCTAGAATGGGAAGTGTTACATGCTGCTTTAAAAGAAGTCCTTCAAGGGAAAAAAGTTGTTGCGATGGAGTACTCTTCTAAGTGCGCGCTTCCTTATGTTTCTAAGGTAGATGCCGGAACAATTGATCTTGTAAGAGAGTGCGGAGTCGAAGTTGTAAGTTCAGCCTCCTTTTTGCAGCACTATAGCTGCGTATGGGATGATTTCATGCTTAAAAGCCACGAGCTTGCGGCTAAAGTTTTAGAAGATGCAGTAGATGCCACCTGGAGCCATATCGCAGCCTGCTTAAAGGAAAACATCTCCATTACGGAATACGAAGTTAGCCAATTTATTCTTGGGCAGATCCATAAAGCCGGTTGCATCATGGACGGCGAGCCTATTTGCGCTTTTAATGAAAATAGCGCAAACCCTCACTATGGCCCTTCAAAAGAAGGCTCAAAAGTTCTTCAGAAAGGGGACCTGATCTTAATTGATCTTTGGTGTAAGAAAAAGGAAGAGAGAAGTGTCTATGCAGATATCACGCGCATAGCAGTAGCTGGTAAAAAACTTCCCGAAGAAATAGCTAAGGTATTTAAGATTGTTAGACTTGCCCAGAAAACAGCAACCGATTTCATCCAAGAAAAGTTGGATAAAAAACAAATAGTGAAGGGCTTTGAAGCAGATAGAGCGTGCAGAAAAGTCATAGAAGACGCCGGCTTTGGCAAATACTTTACCCATAGAACAGGGCATAACATCCACATCAATGCGCACGGCCCAGGAGCGCATCTAGATAGCCTAGAAACACTCGATGATCGCCCTCTTATTGCCAAGACATGCTTCTCTATAGAGCCAGGCATTTACTTGCCCGGCAAATTTGGCATAAGACTTGAGTACGATGTGTATATTAAAGAAGATGGCAAGCTTGTCATTACAGGCGGCATCCAAGAAGAGGCCGCCACCTTGGCTTAGTTAGCTAGCAGGTGCAATGTGTGTATTGGAAACCATGAGCTTTGCTAGGGCATAAACATCAGAACCTATGCCATCCCACGTCAAATGTCTTCCATTCAAAAATACTATTCCTCTATTGGCTATATCTTTTTCGACCATTTCATCTTGTAGTTCACTCTTAAGTTGAACTAGGCCGCGCATCTCATTTCTTGTTTTTGGGTCATAATCTTTGAAAGAACGTTTGCATATTTCTTCAGGTTTTTGGATTATGCCAGAGTTCTGGAGAATAGTCTGAAAATACGCTGCATTAATTATTGCTTCTACACCTTTATCTTTTAGTTCTAAAGTTTTTGTACGGTTCTCCGAAACGAATTGTTCGACAGTTTTAGGCTCGAGATCTTTCGGTTCTTGTTTATTTATTTCATCGATTTTGTCTTTATGCTCAGAATGGCGGTTAATATAAAACGAGCGGTAAGCTAAACAAGCGATTTGGTTTATTTCATCGATTTTTCGCTCTTCATCGGAAAGCTGATTCCAATGGGTAATGTTTTTATTCCCTGCAGGAGCAGAAGGAGAGTGGAATGCTATAAAGTTATTGTAGATTTCTAGGGCGCCTTTTTCGACTTCAGCAATCTCTCGGTATTTGTTGCGCTCGGCTCCAATCTTTTTGACGAGTTTTGAGCCTCCTACCATGCTTGCAATAAGAGTTGTAGGGACAACAAAGATAAGAAGGTGTGTTTGTCCAAGAAGGCCAAGGGTGACGTTTATTGCAACAGCAACAGCGATAATCCCAATAATTGCTACAGCATAAAGGATTTTATAACGTGTTTCTTTGGTGCTTGCTACTTTGTAGCGGCTTTCAATAGTTTCAGTATTAGTCGGATCTAAATAAGTATTTATAGGTTGTTGTGATGTAATTGGATTGCTACTCATAAAAGCCTCCTAGCTTATATTTTGCCCGGCATTATACATGCAATCGATTAAGAATTAATTAATTTTCACATCAAAATAAAGAATGATGCATTTGATGCATATTCTAATTTTTCCTTTGCGAGTTTTTATCAGCCTCATAGAGGCGTACGCATTAACCTAACTCTATTGTGGCCTTTATTGACGCAAAGGCGCAAAGGCGCGAAGAAAGCGCAAAGGTAAAACAGCTAGGGCTTTGGCCCTAGCTGTTTTACTATTGTTTTAAGGAAATTCAGAGGGGAGCAATCTCTAGTGAGGTAACATGTGATGATAATTTCTTTGATCCCCTTTAAATACAATAGTGAACACAAAGAATGAAGATTTTTAAGAATGTAAAACATTCTTAAAAATCTTCATTCTTTGTGTTCACCTTTGCGACTTCTTCCTTTGCTCCTTTGCGTCTTTGCGTCAATAAAAGCTACGATAGATGAAGAAAAAGAGGTCTTAGGGTGAGGGGTGAGAGGAGGCGACGAGGTGTTTAAGGGCTTCTTGCTTCATGCGGAGGTACATGGAGGAGAGGCCGTTGGAGCGGCCGGGGGTGAGAGAGGCATGGATGCCAAGGTCTTGCAGATAAGTTGCAGGAACCTTCAGGATAGCCTCTGGGGACTCTTCGTTATAGACGTATAGCAAAAGAGCTGCGAGGCCAGCCGAAATAAGGGCCTCAGAGCACGCTGTGAACGTGATTTTGCCATTTTCTATAGAGCTATGCAAGTACATGGTGCTTTGGCATCCTTGCACAATATTTCCTTCTACCTTATAGGCAGGATCAAAAGGGGCTAAAGCTTTGCCAAGCTCGATGATTTTTTGATATCTGGCATCTGGCGAAGTGCAAGCTAAAAAAAGAATTTTTAATTCCTCTTGTTTTTGCAAGCAGGAGGTAAATAATGTGTCCATAGGCTCCAATTATAAGGGCTAGCTAAGCGATTCGTCAAGCGTTACCTCTTTTTTACGGGTTTTTTCTGGTTTTAATTGACAATAAAGCTTGCCGCGTGTTTATATTCTTTATATTTTAACTTGATTACCAAAGTAGCACATCCTTATGCCTAAGGAAGATACCATAAAAATTGATGGGAAGATTGAAGAACTACTTCCTAACATGCATTTTAGAGTAGTTCTTGAAAATGGGATGCACGTGATTGCGCATCTTTGCGGAAAAATGCGTATGCGAAATATACGTGTTCTTGTGGGAGATACTGTGACCGTAGAAATGTCTCCTTACGATCTGACTAAAGCACGAATCATCTACCGTCAGAAATAACTTTTTTCTGAAGTGAAAGCTTTGGTGTTGATTTTTTTTAGATTACAGAATAAGCTTTAGTGCTTTTGCGGAATATTGTGATTTCGCCCAGATAGCTCAGTGGTAGAGCACTTGCATGGTAAGCAAGGGGTCGTAGGTTCGATTCCTATTTTGGGCAAAAAGATCAAGTTACTAAAATTTTATAGTTCATTTTTAAACATACCGACTTAGCGGAGGAATATCATGGCAAAAGAAACCTTTCAAAGGAATAAGCCACACGTAAATATTGGAACCATTGGTCACGTTGACCACGGCAAAACATCTTTAACAGCTGCGATTACAAAAGTTTTGGCAACAAAAGGTGGAGCAAAGTTCCGTGACTATGCATCAATCGACAATACACCAGAAGAAAAAGCTCGTGGTATTACGATTAACTCAACACACGTAGAATACGAAACAGCTGCACGTCACTATGCGCACGTCGACTGCCCTGGACACGCTGACTACATTAAAAACATGATTACTGGTGCTGCACAAATGGACGGAGCAATCCTCGTTGTAGCTGCAACAGATGGTGCTATGCCTCAAACAAAAGAACACATCCTCCTAGCGCGCCAAGTGGGTGTTCCAGCTATTGTTGTGTTCCTAAACAAAATGGACATGATCGGCAAGGGCGACGAAGACCTCGTTGAGCTTGTTGAAGTAGAACTTCAAGAACTTCTAGAAGCTAAAGGTTACAAAGATGTACCTATTATCCGCGGTTCTGCATTGAAAGCTCTTGAAGGCGATCCAGAGTATACTAAGGCTATTGAAAAACTTATGCAAACAGTGGATGAAAAGATCCCTACTCCTGCACGTGAAGTTGACAAGCCTTTCTTAATGCCTATCGAAGACGTATTCTCTATTTCTGGCCGCGGTACTGTATGTACAGGACGTGTTGAAAGAGGGATTGTAAAAGTTAACGATAAGCTTCAGCTTATTGGAATTAGAGAAACACGTGAAACTGTTGCTACAGGTCTTGAGATGTTTAATAAACTTCTCGACGAAGCAAGAGCTGGTGAGAACGTAGGAATTCTGCTTAGAGGTCTTGAGAAAAAAGATATCGAGCGTGGAATGATCCTATGCGCACCAAACACATGTAAACCTCACACAAAGTTCATGGGAACTATTTACGTTCTCAATAAAGAAGAAGGTGGTCGTCATAAGCCATTCTTTAGCGGATACCGTCCTCAGTTCTATTTCAGAACAACAGACGTAACGGGAACTGTGACTTTACCTGAAGGCGTAGAGATGATTATGCCAGGTGATAACGTTGAGCTTATAGCTGAACTTATCCACCCGATTGCTATGGAAGAAGGCATGAGATTTGCTATCCGTGAGGGCGGCAAAACAATTGGTGCTGGAACTGTTTCTAAGATCTTACAATAAGGTCTACTTTTAAGAATAGCGGTCTCACAAGGGCTGCTATTCTTAAATATACACGGTGAATAGTAAATAGCGAGTAAGTTACTTGCTCATTATTTAGTATTCATGGTTCGTGCGGGTGAGTAGCTCAGCTGGTAGAGCAGCGATCTCCAAAGTCGCTGGTCGGGGGTTCGAATCCCTCCTCACTCGTATATGCTTAATTAAAATAGTGAAGTTGAAAAGTGAAGTTGAAACAGGGGCGTTAGGCGTGACAATAATGGAATCGAAGGAAAAACCTATTATAAACATTGAAGGTTCCTCGCGTAGAGAACCTAAAGTGAGCTTTTTTAGCGGAATCAAGGAAGAACTTAAAAAAATTTCTTGGACAACTAAGGCAGAGCTTTTCTTTTTTACTAAGGTTGTTGTGATCGCCACTTTCGCTTTTGGAATGGGAATTTACATGATAGACCTTATCGTCAAGGGTGGACTTGAGGCTACAGGTTACATTGTTCATCTGATTTTCGGATAAGTTAGTATATATAAGGGTTAAACATGCAAAAATGGTACGTAGTTCAGGTCATATCTAATCAGGAAAAAAAGGTTAAAAAAGCGCTTGAAGATAATCGCGAAGCTCAAGGGATGACCGAGCTTGTTGGAGAAGTTTTGGTTCCTACCGAAAATGTTGCCGAAGTAAAAGGCGGACAGCAAAAGGTGAGTGAGAAAAAACTTTGGCCCGGTTACATCTTAGTTAAACTTAATTTGACTGACGATTCTTGGATGTACATAAAAAATACAAATGGGATTATCGATTTTCTTGGAGGGCCTAAGCCTGAAGCTCTTTCTCAATCAGAAGTGGATGAAATCCTAAAAGATTTAGAAGAGAAGAAAAAAGGTGTTGTTCAGAAGCATAATATCACTGCCGGCGACAAAGTTAAAATTGTGGATGGTGTGTTTGTTAACTTTATCGGTACGGTCACAGAAGTATTCCACGATAAAGGGCGCCTTAGCGTTCTTGTATCGATCTTTGGTCGCGAAACAAGGGTGGATGATTTAGAGTTTTGGCAAGTGGAAGAAGCTCCCTTGGATGCAGACGGCTCTTAAAAAATAGCAATAAATGAAAATGATCTAGAAGAAAATGCCTAAATGTTTAATAATGTCGGCAGTTTTTCTAGACCAGCGTTAAAAAAATTGGATAGCATATGGCAAAAAAATTAATTAAAAAAATCAAGTTGCAAATCCCTGCCGGTAAGGCAAATCCAGCACCTCCAATTGGTCCAGCTCTTGGATCTGCAGGTGTGAACATTATGGGATTCTGTAAAGAATTTAATGCGAAGACACAAGACAGAATAGGAGATATTCTTCCTGTTGAAATTTCTGTTTTCTCAGATAAAACCTTTACCTTTATTACAAAGCAACCTCCTGTATCTCGCTTAATTCTTAAGGAATTAGGTCTTGAATCAGGCTCAAAAGTTCCTAACAGAGATAAAGTAGGGAAACTTACTTTGGCTCAAGTGAAGAAAATAGCAAAACAAAAAACTCCTGATATGAGAATTACTTCAGAAGAAGCTGGACTGCAGCTTGTTAAGGGTACAGCTCGTTCTATGGGTGTAGATATTGTTGACTAACCCGCAAGGGGAGGCGAAAATTTTTTCGCCTTAATTATAAATGGAAGATATGGCGCAAAAAAGTAAGAGATTTCGGGAGATAGATAAAGTAGTGAATAGAGAAAAACTCTATACACTTCCTGAAGCTATCGAAGTTTTAAAGAAATGTCCGGCTGTTAAATTTGATCAGTCGGTCGATGTATCGCTCGTTACTGGCGTTGATATCCGCAAATCAGACCAACAAGTACGTGGAACTGTGTCATTACCGAATGGTACAGGAAAAACTTGCGTAATTGTCGTTTTTGCAAGAGGGGACAAAGTGAAAGAAGCCCAAGATGCAGGAGCGGATATTGTTGGTAATGATGATTTATTTGAAAGAATAAAGGCGGGTTGGACCGATTTTGATGCGGTCATTTCAACACCGGATATGATGCGAGAAGTGGGAAAGTTGGGTAAAGTTCTAGGTCCTAGAGGTCTTATGCCAACTCCTAAAGCAGGCACAGTAACAGCAGATGTTGCAAAAGCAATCACTGAAGTTAGAGCCGGTAAAGTAGAGTTTAAATCAGATAAGAGCGGTGTTGTCAACAATATGGTTGGTAAACTCTCTTTTTCTCCTGAGAAATTAATGGAGAATATCCATTCGTTTTTAGCAGCTGTTTCCAGGGTTAAACCTGTTTCAGCTAAAGGGGTATATCTGAGGACTCTCGTATTATCCTCGACCATGGGTCCCGGATTAAAAATTGATCTTCATTCTGTATCTGAAATTTAAGGAGATTGCTGATGAGACAAGAAAAGCAACTACTTTTGGATGAGATCAAAGACAAAATTGATCAGTCATCGGCGATGGTGTTAACCTGCTATAGCAACTTAACGCCAAACATGGCAGCTGATTTCAGAATGAAAGTGAGCAGCTCCGGCGGCATTTTCGAGGTAGTACGTAAGAGAATGCTTATTAAAGCAGCTCAAGCGTCTGGATTTGCTTTAGATCACAAGATGTTAGAAGGTCATATTGGCGTTATTTTTGCGCTAAGCGATCCTGTATCTGTGACAAAAGCTATTTATGACTACCGCCAAGGAAATCAAGAGGTGCTTAAAGTTTTAGGTGGAAGATTTGAAGGAAAAATCTGCACTGCGAACGATATTGAGCAAATCTCTAAATTGCCATCAAAAGACGAAATGCGCGCGCAATTCCTAGGAACGCTCGAAGCACCTCTTTCTCAGACACTTGCCGTGATGGAAGCACTGCTAACAAGCGTCATTTATTGCTTAGAAAACAAAGAACAACAAAACTCTTAACATTATAACATTATCATAGAGGTAATCCCGTGAGCAAACAAACATTAGAACAACTCGTTGAACACTTAAGTGAACTTAGCGTTTTAGACATGTCTAAACTTAAAGCTGCATTAGAAGAAAAGTGGGGCGTTAAAGCTGCTGCTGCAGCTCCTGTAATGATGGCTGCTGCTGCACCTGCTGCTGCTGCTGCTGCAGAATCTACAGAGTTCAAAGTAACTCTTGAAGACTCTGCTGCTGATAAGAAAATCGGCGTTATTAAAGTAGTTCGTGAAATTACAGGACTTGGACTTAAAGAAGCGAAAGATCTCGTAGAAGGAGCTCCAAAAGCTCTAAAAGAATCTACAACTAAAGCTGATGCTGATGATATCGCTAAAAAGATAGAAGCAGCTGGTGGAAAAGTAAGTGTAAAAGGTCTTTAATAGACGACTAACTTCCAGGAGCAGAGGGGTATGAACTACCCCTCTGCTCTTTGTTGTTTATAAAAATTTTTATTCCTCACGTTGCATTGGTGATGAGTTTTTGAAAGAAAAAACTTTTCGTTAATGTGTGGGGTTGTTATTATTTATAAGCTGGTTGCTGCGTAAACATTTTTCTGTACTTTTTTATGAAAGTGCCAACGAACGCGCGCTCCAGTTATACAGATCCTAAGGTTATCCAAGACAAAGTCATATTTTTAGGAGCCATTCAATGCTTAAAAGGCCACCACAGAGGGTGAGTTTTCGTGAAAAGGAAGAGATTATCGATCTTCCAAACCTCATTGAAATCCAGATTAAATCCTACAATCAGTTTTTGCAAACTAATAAATTGCCTCATGAAAGAGAAAATGTAGGGATCCAGGAAGTATTCACTGAGATATTCCCTATAAAATCTTACGATGAAAAAACAATCCTCGAATATCTATCTTACAGTTTAGGTGTACCTAAATACACACCTGAGGAATGCATTCGAAGAGGGATTACTTATAACGTTACGCTTAAGATTAAATTCCGCTTAACAGATGAAACCGGGATTAAGGAAGAAGAAGTTTACATGGGTACCTTACCTGTCATGACAGAAAAAGGTACATTTATTATTAATGGAGCAGAAAGAGTTATTGTTTCTCAGCTTCACCGCTCTCCAGGTATTTCTTTTGAGCAAGAAAGACACCCTAAAGGGATGACTATCTATTCTTGCCGCATTATTCCTTATCGTGGAAGCTGGCTTGAAGGCGCCTTTGATACAAACGATCTTATTTATATTTACGTCGATCGTAAAAAACGTCGTAGAAAAGTTCTTGCTACCTCCTTTATTAGAACCCTTGGGTTTTCCACTGATGCCGATATCATCGAAGAGTTTTTTAGCACCATTAAAGTAAAAATCCGCTCTGAAAAAGATTTTACTAAGCTTGTTGGAAAAATTCTTGCAGAAGACGTGATTGAAGAAGCTTCTGGAGTAGTCTTTGGTAAGGCTTCTGAAAAACTTACAACGGCCATGCTTAAGAGAATGCTTGATGCTGAAATCACTTCTGTGCGTATTGCAGAAGATGCAGATGAAACAAGCCCTATCATTAAGATGCTCGCAAAAGATCCAACAGATTCTTATGAATCGGCGCTAAAAGATTTTTACCGAAAAATTAGACCAGGTGAACCTGCGACTCTTTCGAATGCAAGATCTGCTATTATGCGTCTTTTCTTCGATCCGAAGCGTTATAATTTGGGCAAGGTTGGTCGCTACAAACTAAACAGTAAACTAGGCATTCCAACAACCGATGAAGAGCTCCTAAATGTCACTCTTCGTAAAGAAGATGTGGTAGGCGCTGTTAAGTATTTAATCCGTTTGAAAAAAGGCGATGAAAATGCTGTTGTAGACGATATTGACCACTTAGGCAATAGACGTGTGCGCTCTGTCGGAGAGCTTATCCAGAATCAGTGCCGTGTAGGGCTTGCTCGTATGGAGAAAATCATTAAAGAAAGAATGAATCTTTTTGATTTCTCTTCCGATACATTGACTCCTGGTAAAGTTGTTTCTGCAAAAGGACTTGCTGGAGTGCTAAAAGACTTCTTTGGAAGATCTCAGCTTTCTCAGTTCATGGACCAAACAAACCCTGTGGCAGAACTTACGCATAAACGTAGATTGTCTTCTCTTGGGCCAGGCGGCTTGAATAGAGAACGTGCAGGCTTTGAAGTGCGTGACGTTCATCCTAGCCACTACGGAAGAATTTGCCCGATTGAAACACCTGAAGGTCCAAACATTGGACTTATCACATCTCTTTCTTCATTTGCGAAAATCAATGAATTCGGATTTATCGAGACTCCTTATAGAATTGTAAGAAATGGGGTTGTTACAGATGAAATTGAATACATGACAGCAGACCAAGAAGAACATTGCGTGATTGCTCAGGCCTCCGCTCCTCTTGATGAACTTCATATGTTCGTAGAGCCTTTATGCTGGGCTAGATTTCGCGGCGAATCTTTGAAAATTGATACAGCGAAAATCACCCACATGGACGTTTCTTCTAAGCAGCTTGTCTCTATTGTAACAGGACTTATCCCGTTCTTAGAGCACGATGATGCTAACCGTGCGCTTATGGGTTCGAACATGCAACGTCAAGGTGTTCCTCTACTTAAAACAGATGCTCCTATTGTAGGAACAGGATTAGAAGCGCGAACAGCTCGCGATTCCGGTGCTGTTATTATTGCAGAGGAAGATGGTGTTGTAGAGTTTGCTGATGCATTTAAAATCACAGTTGCTGCAAAAGCTAATCCATTAAATAAAAAGACGTATGTCCTTAAAAAGTTCCTCCGCTCCAATGCAGGAACCTGTGTTAACCAAACGCCTATCTGTACGGTAGGGGATGTGGTAAAAGCAGGCGATGTGATTGCAGATGGTCCGGCAACTGATAAAGGAGAGGTCGCTCTAGGTAAAAACGTTCTTGTAGCCTTCATGCCTTGGTGTGGATATAACTACGAGGATGCGATCATCATCTCTGAAAAACTTTTAAGAGAAGACTATTATACCTCAATTTATCTAGAAGAGTTTGAACTTACAGCGCGTGATACTAAATTAGGAAAAGAAGAGATCACAAAAGACATACCTAATGTCTCAGAAGAAGCTCTTTCTAATCTTGGTGATGATGGGATTATTCGTGTAGGTGCCGAAGTAAAACCAGGTGATATCCTTGTTGGAAAAATCACTCCTAAAACAGAAACAGAGCTTGCTCCTGAAGAAAGACTTTTAAGAGCTATTTTTGGTGAGAAAGCAGCTGATGTTAAAGATGCTTCCTTAACAGCTCCTCCAGGTACTGAAGGGATTGTTATGGATGTTAAAGTCTTTAGCAGACGTGATAGACTTTCCAAAACAGATGATGAGCTTGTAGAAGAAACTTCTAGAATCAAGAACATTCACCACGATTATAAAGCGCGTGAAGCGGAAATTCTTATGGAATTCCACGAGAAGGTTGGAGCTCTCCTTTTAGGAGAAAATGCGCCAGGCCCTATCATGCACAGAAAAACAGGTGATATCCTTATTAGAGAAGGCGAAGAGATCACTCAAGAGATGATCGAGACTTTGGAAACAGAAAAAGTGGAAGATCTTATTATCTCTGATCATGAGCTTTATACTGCTTTAAAAGAAATTCTTATTCATTTCGATCATTCGATGCAAGCCCTTGAAATGCAGCATAAAACAGAAATAGAGTTTATGCGCAAAGGAGACACCGAACTAGATCCAGGCGTTATTCGTCAGGTGAAAGTTTATGTCGCATCAAAGCGTAAGCTTCAAGTGGGCGATAAGATGGCAGGACGCCACGGAAACAAAGGGGTCGTGTCTAAAATTGTTCCAGAAGCCGATATGCCTTACTTAAATGATGGACAATCTGTTGAGATTATTCTAAACCCTCTTGGGGTGCCATCCCGTATGAATATGGGACAGCTTCTTGAGACGCACTTAGGATTTGCGGCTAGAAAATCGGGAATATATGTAAAGAGCCCTGTATTTGAAGGCTTCCCAGAATCACGTATTTGGGAAATGATGAAAGAGCTAGGTCTTCCAGAAGATGGTAAAATGCATCTTTATGATGGAAGATCGGGTTCTCGCTTCGATAATCGCGTGGTTGTTGGATATATTTATATCCTGAAACTTAGTCACCTTGTGGCAGATAAGATTCACGCACGCTCTATTGGCCCTTATTCTCTTGTTACTCAGCAACCTCTTGGCGGTAAAGCCCAGATGGGAGGTCAGAGATTTGGAGAGATGGAAGTGTGGGCTCTTGAAGCGTATGGTGCAGCAAATCTTCTTCAAGAGATGATGACCGTAAAATCAGATGATGTCGCTGGACGTACCCGTATTTATGAGTCGATTGTCAAAGGAGACAATTTACTTGTTGCCGGGATTCCTGAGTCTCGAAACGTCTTATTTAAAGAGATGCAAGGTCTTTGCCTTGATGTACGTACAGAAAAAGTTACAGAAATCTAGTTTAAGTTTAGGGAGACTCCATGTCGTTAGATGAACATAATGATTCCCAGTTTGATAAACTCACCCTCAAGATTGCATCCGATGATGTTATCCGCAATGAATGGTCAAGAGGAGAAATCAAAAAGCCGGAAACGATTAACTACAGAACATTCAAACCTGAAAAAGGGGGATTGTTCTGTGAGAAGATATTTGGACCCACTAAGGATTGGGAATGCGCATGCGGTAAATATAAGAAAATTAAACACAAAGGGATCGTCTGCGACCGTTGCGGCGTTGAAGTGACCCTTTCTAAGGTCAGACGTGAAAGAATGGCCCACATCGATTTAGCAGTTCCTGTTGTGCATATTTGGTTTTTTAAAACCATGCCAACAAGAATTGGTAATATCTTGGGGATGACTTCAGCTGATCTAGAGCGTGTGATTTATTATGAAGAGTATGTCGTTGTCGATCCAGGCCGTACTACATTAGAAAAAAAGCAGCTTCTTAATGATACCGAACTGAGAGAAGCTCAAGAGAAATGGGGATCTGATTCCTTTGCTGCCAAAATGGGTGGCGATGCGATCCGTGAACTTCTTGAAAAAGAAGACCTCTCTATTCTTGCAGCTGATCTAAAAGATAAATTGCGTAAGACAAAGTCTATGCAAGCAAGAATGAAGATAGCAAAGCGTCTTAAGATTGTAGAAAGCTTTATGTCTTCTCCTAATAGACCTGACTGGATGGTCATGTCAGCTGTTCCTGTTATCCCTCCTGAACTAAGACCTTTAGTTCCTTTAGATGGAGGAAGATTTGCAACCTCTGATTTGAACGATCTTTATCGCCGCGTTATTAACCGTAATAACCGTTTGAAGTCGATCCTAAAACTCAAGACTCCTGATGTGATTGTCCGTAATGAAAAGAGAATGCTACAAGAAGCTGTAGATGCTCTTTTTGATAATGGACGTCATGGACATCCTGTGATGGGAGCTGGTAACCGTCCTCTGAAATCCCTTTCAGAAATGTTAAAAGGGAAGCAAGGACGTTTCCGTCAAAACCTTCTTGGAAAAAGGGTAGACTATTCAGGTCGTTCCGTTATTATTGTTGGTCCTGAACTTCGCTTTAACCAATGCGGTCTTCCTAAGCAAATGGCCCTTGAGCTTTTTGAACCGTTTATTGTGAAACGCTTAAAAGATCTAGGCTATGTATACACGATCCGTTCGGCGAAAAAAATGATTCAAAAACAAGCTCCTGAAGTATGGGATGTTTTGGAAGAGATCATTAAAGGGCATCCGGTCTTATTAAACCGTGCTCCTACGCTGCATAGACTTGGTATTCAAGCTTTTGAGCCAGTTCTTATTGAAGGAAAAGCGCTTCGCATTCACCCTCTTGTCTGTACAGCTTTTAACGCTGACTTTGACGGTGACCAAATGGCGGTGCACGTACCCCTTTCTATTGAAGCGCAGCTCGAAGCAAAGCTCCTTATGATGGCACCAGATAATATTTTCTTACCATCATCTGGAAAACCTGTAGCTGTTCCTTCTCAGGATATGATTTTAGGTCTTTATTACCTAATGTACGATCCTTTGTACAACCCTGAAGAGCATGGCCAAAAGAGCAAGCTTTTTGGAAGTATGAAAGAGGTGCTTTTAGCCCTTAATTCAGGCGGAAGCTATAACTGGTTTGAAGCAGACGGGAAAAAAGAAGGTAGACGCGATGATCTTGGAAGAGGACTTCGTCTCCATGAGAAAATCAAACTTAAGTTAGATACAGGAATTATTGAAACAACGCCAGGTCGCGTCCTTTTCAATACGATAGTACCTAAAGAACTTGGATTCCAAAACTACTCTCTTCGCAAGAAGAAGATGAGTGAGCTTGTTCTTGAGACATATAAGAAAGTCGGCCTTGAAGCCACTGTACGTTTCTTGGATAACCTAAAGAATCTTGGATTTGCTGAAGCTACAAGAGCGGCTCTTTCTATGGGTGTATGCGATGTGCGTGTACCTCCAAATAAAACTAAAGTGATTGACGCTGCTTATGAACGTATTAAAATTGTTCTTAAACAGTATGAAGACGGTGTGATCACAGATGGTGAGAGAAAATCTAAGATCATTAGTATTTGGACAGAAGTTTCCGATGTGCTTTCTGAAGAACTCTTTAAGCTTATTAGTGAAACCAAAACAGAAGAGCTAAATCCTTTATTCTTGATGATGGATTCTGGAGCTCGTGGTAACAAATCTCAGGTAAAACAGTTAGGAGCGCTTCGCGGTTTGATGGCGAAACCTTCTGGCGAGATTATTGAGTTCCCGATTACTGCGAACTTCCGTGAAGGATTGAGCGTTCTTGAGTTCTTTATTTCGTCGCACGGTGCTCGTAAAGGTCTTGCCGATACAGCGCTAAAAACGGCCGACTCAGGGTACTTAACAAGACGTCTTGTTGATGTAGCTCAAGATGTACTTGTTACAGAGCTTGATTGCGGTACATTGAATGGCATTGAAGTTGCGGCAATTAAACAGGGCCAAGAAGAACTTCTTCCTATAAAAGATCGTATCTTTGGACGTACTGTATGCGATGATATTTATCAGCCAGGCGATAGCACAAAACTTCTTGCAAAAGCAGGAAATACGTTAACTGTCTTTCAAGCTGAGGCAATTGATGACGCTGGTATTGAATCCATTAAAATGCGCTCTGCAATGACCTGCGAATCCAAAAGAGGTGTTTGCGCAAAATGTTACGGCTTAAACCTTGCTAACGGAAAAATTGTTGGCTTAGGAGAGGCTGTAGGGATTATTGCTGCGCAATCGATTGGGGAGCCTGGAACACAGCTTACGATGAGAACGTTCCACTTGGGTGGTATTGCGTCTGCATCGCTTAGCCCAGAGCTTGTTTCGGAACATGAAGGCGTCTTAATTTATAAAGATTTGCGTACCGTTCAAAATGAAGAAGGCATTTGGCTTGCTTTAAATAAAAACGGAACCTTGCACATTGTGCGTGATGAAGGAAGAACAATAGAAGAGTACAAAAAACTTTTAAGTACAAAATCTATTGAGCCTCTTCAAACCTTTAACATTGAGCTTGGAACACGTATTCTTTTAGCTGATGGCGCAAAGATTAAGAAGAAAACTAAAATTGCCCTTTGGGAACAGCATAATATCCCTATTATTTGCGAGCGCCCAGGGTATGTTAAATATGAAGACCTTGTTGAAGGGATCTCTACGCAACGTGAAGTCAATAAGCAAACAGGTCAGTCTGAGCTTATTGTGAAGCAACATAGAGGCGAGCTACATCCGCAGATCGTGATTTATGCAGATGCTCAACATAAGGAACTTATAGGAACGTATGCGATTCCTTCGGGAGCGTTTATTTCCGTACACGATGGACAAAAAGTAACAGCTGGTATGCTTCTTGCTAGACTTCCAAGAGGAGCTATTAAGACAAAAGATATTACTGGGGGTCTTCCTCGTGTGGCTGAACTATTTGAAGCCCGTAAACCTAAAGATGCTGCAGAGATTGCAAAAATCGATGGGGTTGTGGATTTCCGTGGCGTTCAGAAAAATAAGCGGATTGTTGTGGTGCGCGATGAAGAGACAGGAATGGAAGAAGAACATCTCATTCCTCTAACCAAGCACTTAATTATCCAAAGAGGCGATAATGTAGTTAAAGGACAACAGCTTACAGACGGTCTTGTCATTCCTCATGAGATTCTTGAGATTTGCGGAGTGCGCGAACTTCAGAAATATCTTGTGAACCAGGTGCAAGAAGTTTACCGTCTACAAGGTGTGGACATTAACGACAAACACATTGAAATTATTGTGCGTCAGATGCTTAGAAAAGTGCGTGTTACAGATCCAGGAGACACTGTGTTCTTGTATGGAGAAGATGTGGATAGTAAGAACTTCTTCCATCAAAACAGAAAGGTTGTGGAAGCTGGAGAAAGACCTGCCCACGCAGTTCCTGTTCTTCTTGGAATCACCAAAGCTTCACTTGAAACAGACTCTATTATTTCAAGAGCGGCTTTCCAAGAAACAACACGTGTTCTTACAGATGCTGCCACCGAAGGGAAAACGGACTATCTTCTCGACTTTAAATCTAACCTCATCATGGGTCACCAGATCCCAGGGGGAACAGGGTTTAGACAGTTTAGAGACCGCTTGAGCAAATTTATGGATCAAGAAGAAGTCAATGATGATCATATCTTCGACTTCATCCTTTCCAGAAAGGCTCCCCCTGTCGCTTAATTTAACTCAATCTGGTTAAAAACAAAAACCCCTATCTAGCAATAGATAGGGGTTTTTTTATGTAAAAATAAGCCATGCAAACCTAGAGAAGTAAATTTTTTTTCTCTCTCCCTTTCTTCCTCTGTGGTTTCTTGTCTCTGTGGTTAAAAAAATGCAAGCCTGTTGGTTGCTTTCAGTCTTGCATTTTTTTAACCACAGAGACAAGAAACCACAGAGGAAGAAAGGGAGAGAGAGGAAAATTTACTTCTCTTTGTTTAATCGATAAGGGAGGAGGGGTCGACTGGTTTAGTGTTTTGGTTGTTGTAGTTTCCTCGATAGTTTTTAGGATATATGATGGGCATACTTGCACTAGTAGGAGGTGGAGCGGGGGTGTTATTGTTTTGATAGACGAGCTTAATGTTAATAGAAGCCTTGGGGGAAGGGTTTTGGTAGGAGCGTAGTTTTTGTGAAGGAGAAGAGTTAGGGCTCATTTCGATAGGGGTATCTAGATCGCTCTTTTTTGCTTGCGCGTGTTGCTGCTGAATGATCTTTTGGTAGCGAGGATCGCTTTCTATATTTTGATAGAAGTTATCTTCTTCGATGTTTTCCGCATAGTTAAAGCAGCAGAATAGATTTTGAATACAATTTATCATATTTTCCCTGCTTTTAATTAATTATGTATTGTTTCATTAATTTTATTTATTTGGTTGTTTATTTCTTGAATTTCGTTTTCAACCTCTTTTTTGCTAGCATCGTCCAAATCGTCCAAGAGTTCGTCTTCGCAAGCTAATTTCAGTTCTTCGAGTTCTATCAGCTTATCAATTTCATCGAATTCCCCTTTGCGATCGCATACGTATTTAAGCTGTTCACTTGGCCCGCTCGCAATTTTGAATCCTCTTGTTGCTGACGCATACCTGGGTTCAGATTTTTTAGTTGGTATTCTATTTTCTTGTCCCGGAAGATGACCCCTTTCGGAAGAAGTATTGGTTGTGGGCAAGGAGGGCAGGTTTCTCGGCTGCACTGAAGCGCTAAATCCCTTGATTTTGGGCGATTTAAGGGGATTAGAAGGGGAAAAGGTGTTCTTTGCTGCCTTGGTAGTTTTATGGGTAACATTGGACTCAGTTAATTGAGGTAATTTTACTGTAACTGGAGCCTTAAATGCTTGATTTTTAGGCGATTGCAGTATAACGTTAAATAAGTTTAATGATGTCTCTTCAACAACAACCGCAGGTAATATAAAAATTTGCGTATTCACTGTGTTTTGGGGAGGAGATTTAACTGCATTACTATTACAACAAGAAAAAAAAGACATATTTACTCCGTTTTTTAATTTTTATAATTAACTTGTTATAATTGTAATAAATCTTTGAATACTTGTAAAGTCTTTAATTTAAAAAAGCTAAAGAAGGGGGGGGGTCTTTCTAGGTAAGGGCGGCATTGTTTATAGCATTTATTCTATTTTGAATGCTATCTATTTTAGATTGAGTGGCTTGGATTTGCGCGAACGAGCGCGCTCTTAGAGACACTTCACGAGGATCATATAAAAAACCTTCAGAGTCGGCCCTATTCTTTAAGAGTAAAGAGTAACCATATGCTGACAAATGCTGAATTTTTTCTTTTTCGAGATGCATTTTTTCCTGCTCTAGGCTTTCTAGTTCATCCATTTGTAGGTTAGGTGTTTGTGCAGCACTTCTTGTGATAGAGTAAAAGGAAATTGAGCTTGGCGTTGTAGCGGTTGGAGAGGGAAGAACAGGGGCAATTCCACTCTGTGCTTCATCTTGAGTATTTAGAGAAAGAGGTCCATTATTGTAATGAGTAAAAATAGACATAAGCCTCCTTTTAATTTTTAATTATAGCTATTCTATACAATTTCGAATTAAATGGAAATAGTTTTTTTACATAGTTGAATTAAAGGCAGTATGCCCAAGATGATACTGCCTTTTTTGATTTTTACTTGGTTTGAGCGATCCGTTCCTTAATCTTTTTCTCAAGTTTTACGATGTCTTTGCTAAAGTTGCGGATTCCTTCTGCGAGTTTATCGTTTGCCATGGCATCTTCAGAGAGCATCCAGCGGAAGGTTTTTTCATCCATTTTTATCGGCTCTATAGGAAGCTTTTTGGCAACCTCTGCATCTAGTTTGAGAGGAACTGGCCCTTCTGCATTATGGAGCTCTTCTAAGAGTTTAGGTGCAATTGTAAGCAAGTCGCAGCCTGCGAGTTCTAGAATCTCGTCGGTGTTTCTAAAGCTTGCTCCCATAATGACTGTTTTGTATCCCATTTTTTTGTAGTAATTATAGATTTGGGTAACAGATTTAACGCCTGGGTCTTCAGCTGGAGGGTAGGAATCTTTCCCTTCGGCTTTTTTATACCAATCAAGGATCCTGCCAACAAAAGGGGAAATAAGAGTGGCTTTGGCATTCGCGCATCCAATTGCTTGGCAAAGGGAGAAAAGTAAGGTCATATTACAATGAATCCCTTCTTTTTCTAAAATCTCTGCAGCAAGAATGCCCTCCCATGTAGAGGCAAGTTTTATAAGGATTCTTTCTCTATTAATTCCTTCTTTTTCGTATAAGGCAATTAAGGATCTAGCTTTTTTAACGCTTCCTTCGACATCAAAGGAAAGGCGTGCATCGACTTCGGTAGAAACTCTGCCGGGAACAATTTTTAAGATTTCAAGACCGAAATTCACAAAGATTTTATCAAAAACAAGAGTTAGCTCTTCCTCGGGATTTTTAGCCATTTTTTTCCCGTAGGCAAGGGCGTCATTGACAAGGAATTGATATTCGGATTTATCGGCTGCTGCCAAGATAAGAGAGGGATTAGTTGTGGCATCTGTTGGCTTATATTTTTTTATTTCCTCAAATTCTCCTGTATCAGAAACGATGGTAGTCATTGTTTTAAGTTGATCTAGTTTGTTCATAGCCTTTTATTCTCCAGGGTTTTTTTCTTAATTATGACAAAATGCTTTTTAGAAGGGAAGGTGAAAGGGGTTTGTAAAGAGAGGATTGCTTTGGATTTCCTTGTAAAATTTGGGGAATTCAGTAGCATTAACCTCTGTAGAGTATCCCTCTAAGGTAATAACAAGGCTTTCTTTTTGCTCTAAGGCATTAATGATTTTTTCAAAAAGAGCGTCTGGCACGCGGAGCCTTTGTCCTCCTTCATGTCTATGAGCTATAAAAATTTCTTTGTTCCCTTCTTTAAAAAAGGTGACAAGAGCCGATTTAGGATCTTTTTTATAAGGAGGAACAGGCGCTGAATGGACAATTAAATAGAGATGGGAAGTTTTTTCTGTTTTTAATATTTCAAGATCAATCCCATTAATCCGATCTTTTGCGTGAAAAGTGAGTTTGGAAGAATCGTATTTAGAATCGGAGGTGACGATTCTATCTGTTTGCCAGGCAGAGGGGCGTGAAGAGCAGCTAAGTAAAATAAGAAGAAAGGGGAGTATCCCCTTTCCCCAATGCAAATAGGTATTAATGGCTTTTATGTCCATGATGACGAGATACCAAAACAAGGGCCACTGCAGCTACAACTGCAGCGCATCCGGCCATAATGATGTTTCCCCAGTTTACGTTGCTTCTGTTTTTTGCTACATCATCAGGAAGCGGGTTGACCTCTTTTTCTATAACGGGAGTTCCTTCTTCGCTTTCTACCGGCACCTCTACAGGCTCGTCTGGAGGGCCATTTTGTATGCCTCCGGAGGTAGTGACACCAGGAGGGGATTCTTCTGTAAGGATTGGCTCATCTGTTGCATCGCCTACATCAGCGTGTAGTCCTTGAGAGCAAATCATTGCCATTATGGAGAGAAAAGCAATTGTTTTATTTTTCACTGGAAAACCTCGTGAGTTTATCTGATGCTCAAAGTATATACTCCCTTAAAAGAATTTTGTCCATACAGAAGAGAAAGAAAAACAAGAGAGGGGTGAGGATCTGAAATTTCTCTCTCTCTTTTTCTTCCTCTGTGGTTTCAACGCTTCTGTGGTTAAAAAAATGCAAGTCCTAGAGTACTCAAGTGTTAGCTAAAGATAAACCACAGAGGGAAGAAACCACAGAGGAAGAAAAAGAGAGAGGTTTTTATCCTTCATTCTTCATGTTTTCTTCTTCCAGGGTGAGGCTTTCGAAGGCGGTTTTGAAGTCTTGGTAATATTGGGCGAATTCTTCTTTTAGAGCGGAGGCTGTGATGACGTATACATGCTCTTTTTTTACAAGAATCATTTGAAGGAGGCGCACATCCCCCATTTTATTTTTTGTGTCTACTTCTGTTAGAAGAGCCATTCCGGCTTTGGTTTGGATTTTCCCAAGACTTCGCCATCTGTTTTGAGGATTGCTCTCGTGCATTTTTTTAACAATTTTTAGGTATGCGCTTTCTTTAATCTCTATTTTTTCAACGGCCAAATTAATAGAGGGGCAAAATCCTTTTTCTCCTTCTTTGAGAAAGCTTATTTTGACACTTGGGAGTAAAAGCTTAGGATCAACAGAAGTCCAATGTTTAGGCGCAGCAAAAGAAGGGACCTCATCTGCTATCAATAATCCAGACAAGACAAAAAAAAGAAGCAGAATGGTTTTCATTAGGCAATCTTACCAAATAAACAAAATTACGCAAGAAGATTTAAAAGAAGAATTAACAGGATGAAGGAAGATTAAGAGAGAGAGTAATTTCTTTCTTCTCTCTGTGCACTCTGTGATCTCTGTGGTAAAAAATATGCTAACACGTTAGATGCAACATTTTGAGATAATTTTTTACCACAGAGATCACAGAGCGCACAGAGAGAGAAGAAAAAAAGAAAGAATCTTCCCTTTGTTTTTATTTGGTGGTGTCAGAGTGGGAGGCTGTGCTTTGGTGAAGGACTGCTGCTAGAACGCCGATGCCAGCTGCTAGACCAACGCCCCATCCTAGCATAGAGAGGCTAAGAGCTGTGTAGGCACCGTCTTGGGCGGAGTTTCCTGGGCGATAGATGTTGTCAGTCATTTGGGGTAGCTCGCTAATGCTTTCAGATTCGCCTCCGGAGCATCTAGCCATTAAAGGCGTTGATGCGATTAAAAAGGGTAATAGCGAAAGGGTTAACTTTTTCATGATAAACCTGCCTTAATCTTAGTATTTGCTTTCAAAATCTCCTTATTACATATTGGGGTGTTTATGGCAAGCTCATGTAATTTAGGCTTGAAAAATATCCGGTTATGTAAAATAACTTATGGTTAAATTGATAAGAAGGTACACATGAAAGGAATAGAGACAGGAAAGGACAAGGTTAAAAAGATTTGTGATGTCCTAAAAAAGGAAACTTTAGAGCCTGCAGAAAAAGAGGCTGCTGCCATTCTAGAAAGAGCTCATGAGAAAGCGCAAAAAATGCTTTCTGATGCTAAGAAAGAAGTGGAAAAAATTCACCTAGAGACAAGAACTTATGAAGCAGACCAGCGCACTATTTTTCAGGCTTCTTTAAACCAGGCTTGTAAACAAACCGTTGCCTACTTTAAGCAGGCTATAGAGGATAAGTTTTTTAACCCTCTTTTAGGGGAACTTCTCCATAAGGAATTACAAAGTCCAGCTGTTTTAGCAAAGATCATCGCAGCTGTAGTCTCAGCTCTTGAAAAAGAAGGTATTGACGCAGATCTTAGTGTGTTTGTTTCAGCAGCTGTTCCTCCAAGAGCTGTAAATGAACTTCTAGGAGAGAAAATTCTTGCAAAATTAAAAGAAAAAAGTGTTCTTTTAAGTTCTATTGCTGCAGGAGTTGAGGTTAAGCTTGATAAACAAAATGTGACCTTAGATATTACAGATACAGCTCTTAAGGAAGTGATGGGGCGCTATATCCGTAAGGATTTTAGAGAAATTCTTTTTGGAAATGTGTAGTTAAGAGGCCTATGGGAAATTATTATTTTTTAGCTCCTTCTTTGCCTCCTCTTGAGATTGGCCATAAGCCAGAGATCTCTTCGGAAGAGCTTTTTACGCGATTTGAGATAAATCTAAGTGAAGAGGATCTTAAAAAAGTTATTGTGCTACGGCGTTTTATTGATTTGAACAACATCAGGGCGCAACTTTTAGAAGAAGTGATTGATTCAAGAGGGAATTTGAATGAAAAAGAGCTTGATGAAGCCATTTTAACAAGTGATATTTTTCCTGAGTACGTTTTTGATTTTTTAAAAAATTATGAGACGCCTTCAGAGAGGCTAAAAAATTTTCCTAGGCTTTTAAGTCAGTTTTTTTTGGAAGAAATCCCTTTAGCAGAAGGGTTTTTAAAGCGTTATTTAACCTTTGAGCGGGAGTGGCGCCTTGTGATGATAGCGCTTCGTTCAAAACAATTTGGAAAGGATCTTTTTAGAGAATTGCAGTTTGAAGATCCTAAAGATCCTCTTATTGCAAGCATTCTTGCACAAAAAGATGAAAAAGAATACGAACCTCCTTTAGAATATACAGATTTGAAGGAGCTCTATCTGTCTTGCGGGCCTGACCCCTGGCAGCAGTATAAAACATTTGCCGCATGGAGATTTCATCGGATTGATGAACTTATTGATCAGCCTTCTTTTTCTATAGACTGGATTTTAGGCTATATGGCCAAGCTGATGATTTTAGAGAATTGGAGCGATCTGAATGAAGAGAAAGGGGCAATGATTTTAGAAACATTAAAAGGTTAAAGGGTTGGCATAAATGAATGAAAAGCACGAAAAAACCTTAGCTAAAGGTGTTGTTGTAAAAGCTTTTGGAAACTTGCTTCAAGTGGAGTTCGAGGGAAATATTAGGCAAGGGGAAGTGGCCATGGTCATTTTGGGCGATGTTTCTTTGAAAGCTGAGGTAATTGAAATTGTAGGCAATGAAGCTAAAATTCAGGTATTTGAAGATACTAGAGGGGTCAAATTAGGAACGCCTGTTGCTTTTACAACGCATCTTTTAGAAGCAGAACTTGGACCTGGTCTTCTTACCTCTATTTTGGATGGACTACAAAATCCTCTTGAAAAAGTAGCGGACTCTGCGGGACTTTTTCTTGTAAGAGGGGTGTATATGCCTCCTCTAGACAGACAAAGACGCTGGGACTATCACCCGAGTGCTAAAGTAGATGATATGCTTTCTAGAGGCGATTATTTAGGTTACACGATGGAAGGGCGTTTCCATCACCAAATCATGGTCCCTTTTTCTTTTTTTGGACAGGTCAAGCTTACGTGGATAATTAAAACGGGCTCTTATTCTATAGATACTGTTGTGGCAAAAGGAGTTGATGAACATGGAGTAGAGCACCATTTTACAATGGTACAAAAATGGCCCATTAAAATGCCTCTTTTTGCAGGAGAAAAGATAAGAGGCGATAAGATGATGGATACAGGAATGCGTATCTTTGATACCCAATTTCCTGTGATTAAAGGAGGAACATTCTGTGCTCCTGGGCCTTTTGGTGCAGGAAAAACGGTGTTACAGCACCACTTATCAAAATATTCTTCCGTAGATATTGTGGTGATTGTTGCGTGCGGAGAAAGAGCGGGAGAGGTTGTTGAAGTCTTGCGTACATTCCCTCACTTAATTGACCCTCACACAGAAGAGCCTTTAATTAATCGTACTGTAATTATTTGTAATACTTCTTCGATGCCTGTAAGTGCTAGAGAAGCTTCTATTTATATGGGAGCTACAATTGCTGAGTATTATAGACAAATGGGCCTTGATATTCTTCTTCTTGCAGATTCAACCTCTAGATGGGCTCAAGCGATGCGTGAGATGTCTGGAAGACTTGAAGAGATCCCTGGTGAAGAGGCATTCCCAGCTTATCTAGGATCGAGAATTGCAGCGTTTTATGAAAGAGCAGGTGTCATTGCTTTAAAAAATGGGGCTGTTGGCTCTTTAACAATAGGGGGCACAGTTTCTCCTGCGGGAGGAAACTTTGAAGAACCTGTTACGCAATCAACACTTTCTGTTGTAGGGGCTTTTCATGGTCTTTCAAGAGCGCGCTCTGATGCAAGACGGTATCCGGCAATCGATCCTTTAATCTCTTGGACAAAATATGTAGATGTTGTGAGCAGGGAACTAGATGTTAAGTCTTCTGGATGGGGGAAAATGGTCCAAAAAGCTTCTCAGCTACTTCGAGAGGGCGATGACATTGGAAAAAGGATGGAAGTTGTAGGGGAAGAAGGAATAGCTCTTCACGATATGGTGACTTACTTAAAATGCGAGCTCTATGAATTTGCCTATTTGCAGCAAAATGCTTTTGATAAGGAAGATGCTTACTGCCCTTTAGAAAGACAAATCGAGCTTTTCCAGCTAATTAATAAAATTTTTGATGCTCCTTTTGAATTTGCATCGCATGATGAGGCTAGGGACTACTTTTTAGAGCTTCAAAACGAAGTGAAGAATATGAATTTTATTCCCTATAAATCAGAGCGCTACCAGGGCGCTTTTGCCCGTATTACAGAAAAAATTGACCATAAAGCAAAGGTGCGCACATGAGAAAGGTTTATGATAGAATTGTAGATATGCGCGGTAATTTGATTACTGTAATGGCATCAGGCGTAAGTTTAGGTGAGCTTGCGCGTATTCATAAACGCGATGGTAGAGCTATTTATGCATCCGTACTGCGTATCGATGGAGAAAAAGTGACTCTTCAAGCTTTTGAGAATACAAGAGGGATTTCAACGGATGATAAAATCACATTTTTATCTCGTGATATGCAAGCTGTTTGTAGCGATGCGCTTTTTGGTAGAAGACTTAATGGAGCTGGAGAGCCGATAGACAAGGGTCCAATGATTATTGGAGAGTCTATAGAAATTGGAACGCCTTCTTTTAATCCTGTGCGCAGAATTATTCCAAGAGATCTTGTGCGCACCAATATCCCCATGATCGATGTTTTTAATTGCCTTGTCAAATCGCAGAAAATCCCTATTTTTTCAGTAGCTGGAGAGCCTTATAATCAGCTTTTAATGCGTATCGCCAACCAAACCGATGCTGATGTGGTCATTATTGGCGGTATGGGCCTGCGTTTTGATGATTACCAAGCGTTTATCGATAACGCGGAAAAGGCGGGATCTTTAGAAAAAACCATCATGTTTATTCATAAGGCAACAGATCCTGCTGTGGAATGTCTTCTTGTTCCTGATATGGCTCTTGCTTGCGCAGAAAAATTTGCTGTAAGTGATAAGAACGTTCTTGTTCTTTTAACCGACATGACAGCCTTTGCAGACGCTATTAAAGAGATTATGATCACCATGGATCAGGTTCCTTCGAATAGAGGTTATCCGGGGTCTTTATATTCTGATTTGGCTTCTCGCTATGAAAAAGCGGTAGATATTGATGGAAGCGGCTCTATTACAATTATTTCTGTCACAACAATGCCAGGGGGCGATGTAACGCACCCTATTCCTGATAATACAGGATATATTACAGAAGGGCAGTTCTATTTGCATGGAGGAAGAATTGACCCGTTTGGTTCTTTATCTCGTTTAAAGCAGCAGGTGATTGGAAAGGTTACAAGAGAAGATCATGGCGATATAGCAAATGCTCAAATCCGTCTTTATGCTGAATCTAAAAAGGCTAAAGAAAGACAAGGAATGGGCTTTAAACTTTCTCGCTTTGATGAAAAGCTCATTAATTATTCTAGACTTTTTGAAGATAGAATGATGAATCTTCAAGTGAATTATACCCTAGAAGAAGCCCTAGACTTAGGATGGAAAACCTTAGCTGAATGCTTTGAGAGACACGAAGTAGGAATTAAGCAAACTTTTGTAGATAAGTACTGGCCTAAATCATGATTAAGCTGACAAAAACAGAACTCCGCGATCAGCAAGTAAAGCTTGTTCAGCTGCAAAAGTATTTGCCTACTTTGCAGCTGAAAAAAGCTCTTTTGCAGATTGAGGTGAATCAAACCCAGCATGAAATTGAACATCTTGTTCTCGAGTTCAATGAAATAGAGTCTCAAATTCGAGATTATAGCCCTCTTTTTTCCGATAGAGATGCCATAGACTTATTTTCTTCTGTAAAGATTGCCCAAGTTCATAAGACTATTGAGAATATCGCCGGGATAGAGATTCCTGTTTTTGGTAAGATTGACTTTCAAGATGAGAGTTATTTTATGTTTGATGCTCCTATTTGGATGGAGTCAGCTGTTTTGGGAGTAAAAAAAATGCTTATTTTAAGGGAAAAGGTAGAGATTGCCAAAGAGAAAAAACGGGCCCTTGAAAAGGAGTTTCGAGAAGTTTCTATTCGGGTGAACCTTTTTGAAAAAATCATGATTCCAAGAGCTTTAGAAAATATAAAAAAAATTAAGATATTTTTAGGGGATCAGCAGCTTGCAGCCGTCTCACAAGCTAAAGTATCTAAAAAGAAGATTCTTTTAAGAGAAGCAAACAATGATCATTAATTTAAAAAAATATCTTATTCTTGGATCTGAAACCGATCTTGATCGTTTTTTTTCAAGAGCGCAAGCCCAAGGCTTTTTAGAGTTTATCTCCCTTAATCCTAAAAACAAAGTGGCGCATAAAGAAGATGTAGAACACCTTTTTTCGGCTCTTAAAATTTTAAAAAAGCTTCCTGTTGCTAAACCCTATGTAGGAGGCGGTGATGAGGCAGAAGCTTTGCACATTTGTTCTCGTATTCTCTTTTTGCATAAGGAGATTGAGAAACTTCATGAAGAAGAGCGCCTTTTGCGGCAAGAAATGGCAAGGGTTGCCCCTTTTGGGGATTTTTCCTTAGAAGATATCGAATATATAGAAAAACATGGGCACAGGAAAGTGCAGTTTTTTTGTATGAGAACAGCTAAAAGCCATGCAACAGATATTCCAGATGAAGTGATCTATATTGGCACAGAATTTGATCTAGATTATTTTATGACGATCAATCCAGAGCTGCGCCATTATCCCGATATGATTGAAATGCGCATAGATCGGCCTCTTGGCGATTTAAAGCTGCATCTTTCTTGTGCAAATGACTCATTAAAAAGCATGGAGAAGGAATTAAAGGATTTTTCAGGATATATAGATTTTTTAAATCATATTCTTGTAGAGTTATTAAACGATCACAATTTAGATTTTGCAAAAAAAGATGTCGCCTATCCTTTAGAAAACTCCGTTTTTGCCGTAGAAGCTTGGATTCCTGAAAACAAGGTAGGAACTCTTTTTGCCATGATTGATGGGATGTCTATTCATGCCGAGGAAATTCTTATTGAGCCGGAAGATAAAATCCCTACATGCATGGAAAATGCAGGCACCTCCAAGATGGGAGAGGATCTTGTAAAAATTTATGATATTCCCTCTACTAGCGATAAAGATCCATCCCCTTGGGTATTTTGGGTGTTTGTTCTCTTTTTCTCCATGATTGTTTCAGATGCAGGCTATGGTTTGCTCTATTTAGCCATTGCTCTATATTGCAAGTGGAAATTCCCTAATTTAACAGGCGTCGGAAAAAGGTTCTTGAACCTATTTGTTATTTTGTCTTGTGGATGCATTGTTTGGGGTGTACTAACAGCTGCTTATTTTGGATTAAAAGTAGATTCCCAAAGTTTTTTTGGAAAAATATCTATTTTGAAACATATAGCAGCTGCTAAAGCAGAGTATGCGATGCAAGCAGCTAATGGGGTTGCTGCCCATGTCCAGGCTGTTTCTTCTTCGCCTATTGTTCTTTCTAATGAAATGCTCGATCAGTATTCAAGAGATGTTCTTTTAGAATTTTCCTTAATGGTCGGGGTTATTCATATTAGCTTTTCTTTCCTTCGTTATATCAGAAGAAGCTGGGCTGGTATTGGCTGGATTGCTTTTATGATGGGGGGATATCTTTTTTTCCCAAGTATCTTGCACGCTACGTCTTTAATCAATGTGTTTGGCTGGGTCACCCCTGAAATGGGAAAAGAGCTTGGGCTTCAACTCATGTATGGAGGCATTGGCGCAGCTGTTATTTTAGCTTTTATCCAAAAAAGATCTCAGGCCTTGGGCGAGATTACCAATGTTGTCCAAGTCTTTGCTGATGTGCTTTCTTATTTGCGTCTTTATGCGCTAGCTCTTGCAGGCTCAATTATGGCAGAAACATTTAATGGCATTGGCGATTATATTGGCCTTGTTGCGGGGATTGTTGCCACCATTGTTGGGCATTTAGTGAATATTTTACTTGGGATTATGGCCGGGGTCATTCATGGTTTGCGTCTTAATTTCCTTGAGTGGTACCACTATAGTTTTGATGGCAACGGCAGATTATTTAAACCTTTAAAAAAATTAAAATCGAGGAGTTAGTATGGAATATGGAATGGTAGGACCTGCGTTAGTATTAGGCCTTGCATGTATTGGAAGCTCAATTGGTTGCGGCATTGGGGGCATGGCCTCTCATGCGGTGATGAGTAGAGTGGAAGAGAACCACGGAAAATTTATTGGTATGTCTGCAATGGCATCTTCTCAATCTATTTACGGATTTGTGCTTATGCTTCTTATGAAAAATAGTATTGAAATAGGAAAATTATCTCCTATGTCAGGAATTGGTATTGGTATTTCTGTAGGACTTGCGCTTTTATTTTCTTCCGTATATCAAGGAATGTGTGCAGCATCAGGGATTCAAGCCTCTGCAAAGCAACCAGCGATTATTGGTAAATGTTTTGCGGCGCTT
>JABDCQ010000003.1:0-78273 GCA_013288075.1 Chlamydiota bacterium
AAAAACTTCCTAAAAGAGGTCTTGTCTCTAAGGTTTCTAAAACAGAAGGAATGGGGGCCTCTTCCGCTTTAAAGTTATAAGGCTCTACAAAAGAGTCTTTTTTGCGCAAAATGTAGATGATCTTGTTTATAATCTTCTTTCTTTCTATATCAGAGGGGATCGCAACAAAATAAATAGGGGAAAGATGAGAAGGAAACGCCTCTTTCAAATGCTTTTCAAAAGCTAAAACATTATTAAACTTCACAAATCACCCTCTTTTTGACCAGTCTACTTGAACGCTCTATTTCCTAAACTTAAAATATTTTATTGACAAACCCTTCTATTTATTATAGATTAAAGTCAGAAGGGGTGTCTAAATGATTAAGAAGTTAATTAAAAGAATAATGAAAAAACCGGCTAAGAAGGTTGTGGCTAAAAAAGCTCTGCCTAAAAAAATCCCGGCTAAGAAAGCGCCTATCAAAAAACCTGTAAAAAAACCCTCCCCTCCAACCAAAAAACGTATGGAAGACAAATCTAAAGAAAAAATTTCTTACCCTATTAAAGGAAAATCTAAAAAAATTCTTACAGCAGAGGGCTGGAAACGCCTTATGATGGGAAAAGACAAGAAGCAAAAATAAGTTCCTAAATAGGCCAAAATGTGATAAAAAGTAACCCTTAACTTAACTAAGGGGAATTTTATGTCACACCAGAATCTTAAAGGTAAAATTGCTTTTATCGCAGGCGTCGGCGACGATCAAGGATATGGGTTTGCTATCGCTAAGGCCCTAGCAGAAGCTGGAGCCACCATTCTGATTGGAACTTGGACTCCTATGGTCAAGATCTTCACCCAGTCCTGGGAAATGGGGAAATTCGATGAATCCCGTAAACTCTCAAATAATTCCTTAATGCAATACGCAAAGCTTTATGCTCTTGATGCCATGTTCGATACCCCAGAAGATGTCCCTCAAGACATTAAAGAAAATAAGCGCTACCAAGAGGCTTCTTGCTACACTATTTCCGAAGTAGCAGCCCAAGTAGCTAAAGATTTTGGAAAAATCGATATTCTTGTGCATTCTCTTGCTAACGGCCCTGAAGTGAAAAAAGCCCTTCTTGACACGTCAAGAAAAGGGTATTTAGCAGCCATTAGTTCGTCTGCTTATTCTTTTGTAAGTTTACTCGCTCACTTCGGTCCTTTTATGAATAAAGGGGGCTCCACAGTTTCTTTAACCTATATGGCTTCTGAAAAAGCTGTTCCAGGTTATGGAGGCGGCATGAGCTCTGCAAAAGCAGCCCTTGAAAGCGATACAAGAATGCTTGCTTGGGAAGCGGGAAGAAAATGGGAAATCCGTGTGAACACCATTTCTGCTGGCCCTCTAAGAAGTAGAGCCGCAAAAGCCATTGGCACAATTGATAGCATGATCGAGTACTCAAAAGCTAACGCTCCTTTAACTAAAGAGCTGATGGCTGAAGAAGTAGGATCTGCCGCTGCATTTCTCCTCTCCTCTATGGCATCGGCCATAACAGGTGTCACCCTATACGTAGACAACGGCATGCACGCCATGGGCATGGCCATCGACAGCCCCGCCCTCAAACCCCAAGTCTAAAGCAACAGAGAGGGTTTTTTTCTCTCTTCTCCCCCCTCTGTGGTTTCTTGTCTCTGTGGTTAATTCTTTGGCTAAGCTTAGATCTGCAAGAGGCTCGCATTTTTTTAACCACAGAGACAAGAAACCACAGAGGAAGAAAGAGAGAGAGGGAGAGAAATTTATTCCTCTTTGTTTATAGAGAGGGTGAGGCTGAGGGTGCAGGCGAGGTCTCGCTTGATGGTGCGGAGGGCGATTTGGGTATCGTAGGCTTCGAAGATGGTAGGATTGCGCGCCTGGTAGGGGCGGTTTGCATGGGAGATGTGGCCAAGAAAGCTTCCTTCTCCTGAGACTTTGTTGAAGGCAAGGCTTAAAGAGAAGCCTTTTGAGGCAATCTCTATTGGCTCTCCCAAACGAAATGTTGTTGCCTTAAGCTCTATGCTATTTTCTTCATGAAGGTTGCAAAAGCATTTTACTTCATACTCATCTTCAGCTGGCATCTCATTTGGCAAATGAAGCATAAGCTCAACTTCTCTCGCGTTTTCTTTTACAAGCTCTATGCGTCCTTTAGGGAATAAAGCTAAAGTATGTGTGACCTTTTCATCACCCCACCATAATTTAAAGCTATTTTCTTCTAGTTTAAAGGCGTAAAGGGGAACTTCAGAATTCTCTACTTCCATAATAACTGGTTGAATAAGCGCTGCGCGCAAATGCACAGGATGATCAGCAAGTGCCCTTTTAGAATAGGCATGAAAAACCTCTCCCATCCACAGATCAAAAAGAGTGACCTCAGGCTCCCCTTTTTCGTAATGCTGCTCTCCTATAAAGGCAAAAAAATGAGGATTCCAAAGTTCTTTTGCTTTTAAAAGCGCTTCTTTTAATTGAACTTCTGAGCGCATCTGTAAACCGATAAGATAGTTATTCCACTCAGAAAGAGTGCGGGGGCTCCATTCTTGAAGCTCTAAGGCAAAACAAAAGGCCTTGCTAAAAGGCTTTTCTGCGTGGGATTTAGCACTAAAAGCATCCATTTTCTCTATGGTATTTTTAAGTCTTTCTTGAAGCTCTTTACCTAAAAGGGGGGCAGAGCTTTGTAATATCCAATAAAATACAGGGATAAGCTGCAAAGCGATGGATCTATCTCTACAAAGAGGGTACTCGTGCAAATAAAGAGGAAAATTCCCATCCACTTCAAAGGGTAAAAGTTTTTCGAGTAAAAGCTTCCCTTCCAAAACATTTTCGGTAAGGCGGCTCCTAAAAAGAGCTAACGCATAGCAAGCATTTTCAATAACGGGAATGGTTTCTTTAACATCTTGCTCCTCATAGCAATAATGCACAAAACCTGTGTGTTTACTCTTGCGTTTTTTGGCAGCTAAGAGATTAAGCTCTATCAGTTTTCTTTTGGTTTCTTCTTGGATCATAATCTCTCTCCTCCTCCCACTTCAATGTTTTGTCCTGTAATATGAGCGCTCTCTTTTTGCAAGAGGAATAAAATCACGCGGCTTACCTCCTCTAAAGAGCAGCTTCTTTTCATAGGAAGCGTGCTTAAATCAGAGGGAAGATCTATAGAATTTTCTAAATGCCCAGGAGATACCATATTCACTGTGATTTTGTTTGGCGCAAGTTCTTTAGCAAGCGATTTTGTAAGCATATGAAGGCTAAGCTTAGTCATATTGTAAAGGGTCGCATAAGTATTAGCCCGAATGATATTTGCCCCTACCATCCCAAGATTAATGACCTGTTTAAGAGTAGGCATTAAAGCTTGGACCAAAGCTAAAGGCGCATTCACATTAACCTGAAAAAGATCTAAGGAAGAGGCCGGCGCTGTTTTAGTTGCAGGAGCAATTAAATAGTTGCCTACATTATTAATAAGTGTTTCTGTTTCTTTAAAACGCGCTGCATATTCTTGAAGAAAAAGATCTACCCCTTCAAGAGTAGAAAAATCTCCATAAATACTCTGGCCCCCAATTTCTTTAGCAAGTGCCTCCGCCTCTTTTTTGCTTGAGCGGTAGTGAATGACAACTTTCCTTCCCTCTTTGGCAAGAGATTTTGCAATATGAGCACCAAGTCTTAAGGCTCCTCCCGTAACAAGCGTATAACTCACTTTCTTACCGCCTCTTTTAATGCGTCAATAATTCCTAGTTTAGATGCAGAAGCGGCTATAATATCGGCGTGATTCTTAAGCTCTTCCGGCCCCGTTTCCATACCAATTGCGATATCTGCCACATCAAGCATCGTAATGTCGTTTAAATCATCTCCTGCAGCAATCACCTTACCTCTTTCTTGGGTGAGCGCTATGATTCTTTCTAAAGCATGTCCTTTTGTGGCCTTCGCACTTGTTACAAGATTTAAGTAATGCTTTCTTGAAATAGGATCTTTGATAAGTGTCACATGTAAATCGGCATGCTTACTTAAAAGATCGTGCAGCCTCATCATTTTTTCTTCTGTACCGATACACTTAATCAGAGGAAATTCTAAACCCTTTTCAAAATCAAACGACTCTACAGCTTTCCAAGGCTCCGGAGTTAAGTTTTTTAAAAGAACTAAATAATCTAAAAACTCTTTAGAGAATTTTTTAGGTCTGTAATAGCAAAAATCCCCTTCTGCATACCCTGAATAAATCACAAAATCTTCTTTTTCATGCGTGTAGGCATCTTCTAGAATGGCAATGGTTTTATCTGTTAAGTAAGAGCGACTTATAAGTTTTTTAGAAGGCATCTCTAAAATATCTGCCCCATGCTGCACAGCAAAATAATAAGGAACACCCAAAGCTTTTAGCGCGTTATGGCCAAAAGCAAAGGTTCTGCCTGTAATAAAAAAGAGCTTCCAGCCCTCATCATGAAGCGTTTCTAGGTAGGTCACAACTTCTTTAGGGATGCTGTTGATGTTATCCGTAATTGTCCCATCAATATCAAGAGCAATCCATCCTTTATGCTTCATAAAAAACCTCTACCCTGTATACTCCAAAAAAAGAAGAGTATACCTTACTTAATAAAATGAGACCAGCGATGAAAAAAATTATAACTACGTTCTCTTTACTACTTTGTACTTTTAGCCTTACTTTATGCGGAGCTCCAAGTGACCCGGCTCCTATAAAAGCAACGCCTGTAGAAGAGACAGTAAGAGCTACCCCCCTTACCCCTGAGCCTTCCCCTCCCATCCAAGAGCCTACTCAAATCGCAGATAAACTCCCCTCTTATGAACACGCCTTTATAAAAATGCTTTTATCTCTTGGCGCGCTGCTTGTCCTTATCTTTTTAACAGTATGGGCCCTCAAACGTTTATCTTCTGGCAGACTAAAATTTATGAATAACGCCCTTGCCATTAAAATCCTGGAAAAAAGGTCTCTAAGCCCAAAATCCGTGCTTTATCTCGTAGAAGTATCAGGCAAAAAAGTCCTCATCGCCGAATCCCAGCTAGAAATAAAGCGCCTCATGGAAGTAGAAGAAATCATCGAAACCGACCAATAACTCATAAGATGAACAAAGAGGCTTTTCTCTCTTTCTTTCTTCCTCTGTGGTTTCTTCCCTCTGTGGTTAAAAAAAATGCAAGTCTTTGCGTGCTTAAGTGTTAGTCAAAGAATTAACCACAGAGACAAGAAACCACAGAGGAAGAAAGAGAGAGAGAACCTCTTTGTTTATCTTATGATTTAAGCTTCTGCGAATTTGAGGTGGTTTTTTTCCAAAATAGTGCGGAGATTATCCTTTAAATCTACAATCTTGATATGGTCTGTATCTTCGATGTTCCCTCTAGACTGGAAGCACCAGGCCAAATAAAAGGCATTGGCTTTACGCGCTGCATTCCAATACACCTTAAATGTGTTTTGTTTAGAACGCTCTGCCTGTAATTCCGTAATTAGAGTAGGAATTTTATCTATATTTTCTTTTTTATCTAGATCAATACCTTTTGATTCTAGGAAGGATAAAAACTTCATCCCATTATAAGATTCCAATAGATCGGCCGTTCCCTTAATCTCTGAAAAATTATTTAGATATTGTAGATTAAACTTAACTCTACAGTAGTTTCTATAACCCTCTTCATTCCTAAAGTCTTCTTCGTAGGTCTTACCATGCATCCACATTAGATTGATAGCGCTTAAAAGCTCTCTTCCTTCTTTAGCACAAAATTGTGTAAAAATAACCCCTAAAGTGACAGCTAGAATAAAAAACACGTCTTTTACAGCATTAAACACATTTTCAAGAATGCTAACCGGAATATCGAAAAAAATCCTTTTTGCCAAATAAGCAGCAGCTTTTAAGCCCCCCTTATCAGCAATATCTCCTTTAAGCTCGGCAAAAGCATTATAAGCAATAGCGCAAATATCGTAAGGAATGCGCAGCACATGCCAAGCCTTCATGGCTGTTCCATATAAGGGATAAACAAGAGCCAAACAATTATCAATTGTTTTTATGTTAGAGTCATCCTCAAAGAAAAACAGATTACCGCTTCTAGTATTAAGCACATAATCCACTTTAGCTGTAGCACCATCTAGATACGTCTTTTTAACAGTCACTCTCTGCCATTTGTTCTCATCACAACATCCTGTATAAGGAGTAAAAGGAGATCTAACACATAAAGAAGACATAATTAACCTAAATTAATTTTAATACACCCATTATACAACAAACAATAATATCTATCTATATCTACAACAAAGAGAAGGTAAATTTTTCTCTCTTTTTCTTCCTCTGTGGTTTCTTGTCTCTGTGGTTAATTCTTTGGCTAAGCTTAAGCCAAGCAAAGACTTGCATTTTTTTTAACCACAGAGGTAAGAAACCACAGAGGGGGGAGAAGAGAGGAAGAGAAATTCACCCTCTCTGTTTCACTGGTGGGGGCGACTGAGGATTTCGTGGAAGAGCATGTAGTCTTTAAAAGAAAATTTACCTCTTTTCAAGAATTTACTTGCACGCGTCTCTTTTTTATCTAAAGAGATATCGTAAGGATTTTCCACCCTCTCTTCCTTTCCATAGAAAGAGGGGTTCTTTTCTTCTTTTTTCATGAGTGAGCCTACTTTTCATCCTCTTTTGCAAGAGATTTTCTCATTTCTGTATCGGCATGAAGGTTTTTAAGCTTGTAGTAGTCCATAACGCCTAAATTCCCCATTCTAAATGCTTCTGATATCGCTAAAGGAATTTGAGCTTCTGCCTCTACAACTTTTGCTTGCATCTCTTTAATTTTAGCTGAGTTTTCTTGCTCCATTGCAACTGCCATGGCGCGTCTTTCTTCTGCTTTTGCTTGCGCTACACGTTTTTGAGATTCTGCTTGGTCAGCTCTAAGTTTCGCTCCAATATTCTCTCCAATGCTAATGTCTGCAATATCAATAGATAAAATCTCAAAAGCTGTTTGCGCATCAAGCCCTCTTTCTAGCACAAGACGGGAAATTCTTTGAGGAGAAGCTAAAACATCTGAATGCGTTTCAGATGAACCAATTGCATTGACTATCCCTTCCCCTACCCTTGCAATGATTGTTTCTTCTGTAGCACCACCAACTAATTGCTGAATATTGGTACGCACAGTCACGCGCGCTCTACACTTCACCTGAATTCCATCTTTAGCAACAGCTGTAATGTACTGGCCATGCTTATCATCTGGGCAATCGATCACCTTAGGATTTACAGAGGTCTTTACCGCATCTAGCATATCTCTTCCTGCAAGGTCAATGGCTGTTGCCTGGCGCCATCCAAGAGGGATGTTTGCCTTATCAGCTGCAATAAGGGCACGCACCACGTTGTGAATATTTCCTCCGGCTAGAAAGTGGGTCTCTAAATCGGGCACCGTCACTTCCTTTAAGCCTGCTTTAAAAGCACTAATATAAGCATTCACAATAATGCGCGCCGGGATCTTCCGCATGGACATTCCCATAATATTAAATAAAGAAATAGGGGTCCCTGAAACAAAAGCCTGAAACCATAGGCCTATAAATTTACCCAAAATCGTAATCACGATAATTCCCATGATAGCAAGGGCAAAAAAGAGCAAGTAAACACCTGCTGACACATCAACTTCCGCTAAAATATTACGCATTATAAATTCTCCTCAGTTTGAACAATAAAGTAACCACCTTGACCATCGATAATTTTCACTTTAGTATTTTTAGTGATATACCCTGATTTAGAAACAGCTTGGAACTGCACTCCGTCTACAAGAATATGTCCAGAAGGCTTAAGATCGGTTGCTGCGAGAGCCGTTTTACCAATAAGCGTTCTGTCTATAGAACTTGCAAAAAAACCTTCTTGATCTTTTTTTAAATAAAAACTGTTTTTAGCCCCTGACATCTTAATCTTTTTTAAAGCTAAGTTACAGGTATAAACAACAAGAATAAATAAAATAACTAAGAAGATAGATATCGGAATAAGACCTGTTGTATTAGCTAGAAAAAGTCCAATGCTAAAAATAAGAAGTAAACCTCCCCCAATGCCTAAAATCCAGCCGGGAAGAAAAAACTCTAGATAGATAAAAATAAGCCCTAAAATAGCTAAACAGATCGAAAAAATCATATCTACTGATCCTCACAGGTTTTTCCCCTTCAGATGGTAATAGGGAATGGCTTTGCCTGCAAGAAGCAAATAAAACTCTTTATTTTTTCTTAAAAAATCTTTAGCATTTATTTTATAAACCAAGGAGACTTCCCATGACCCCTTCTGCCTCTTCAGACAATCTACCTATTTATAGAGCTCTTTCTGGAATAACCCAAACGCAAGCCATAAAAAAAGCTTTTTGGGAAACAGAAGGAAGCGATAAAGCAACCGCAAATCTCCAAGCCCTAATAGACAAAGTCCTATCTTTTCAAACAATTTATAAGGACTTTGCACAAAGAGAGGTTGAAGAACTTCTAAAGCACCTCTCTTCTATGCAAAACATTTATCACTCAGAAGCTCCCCTCCTGAGCAAAATAGTCCCTATTTATACAGCAGGCACACCCGAAGAAAAACAAAAAGCCAATACATTAATAAAAAAAATAGAAGAAGCCTATGAAGGAACCACAAAAGCCCTAGAAACCCTAAGAAAACTAAAACCCCTCCGCCCCGCCTCCATCAGCCAGTAACAAAGAGAAATAAATTTTTTCTCTCTCTTTCTTCCTCTGTGGTTTCTTGTCTCTGTGGTTAAAAAAATGCGAGCCTCTTGCAGCTCTAAGCTTAGCCAAAGAATTAACCACAGAGACAAGAAACCACAGAGGGGGGAGGGAGGGGAGAGAAAAATTTCACCCTCCTTGTTATCTTGCTTTGATGAATTCGAGGATGGCTTCTTTGGTTTTCTCTAGGTTTTCGTCCGTGTGGGCAATGGAGACGAAGGAGGTTTCGTATTGGCAAGGAGGGATGTAAATCCCTTTATCTAAAAGGTGGAGGAAAAACTTTTTAAACATCTCTTCATCTAGCTTTTTGCACTCTTCCTTAGTGGTAATTGCCTCTACCCCCCAAAAGATGGTGAACATAGAGCCTTGCCTTTGAAGGCAACCCCTCTTGGTTTCTTTAAGGGCCTTTTCTATAGGGAGAAATAGCTTATCTGCCTTTTGTTGCAGCTTTTCATAAAAGCCCTCTTTAGCTATCTCTTTTAAAGTGGCAAGGCCCGCTTGCATCGCAACAGGGTTTCCCGATAAAGTTCCTGCCTGATACACCTCTCCTAAAGGAGATAAAAGATCCATGATCTCTTTTTTTGCTCCAAAGGCAGCCGCCGGAAAGCCTCCCCCTATGATTTTCCCAAAGCAGGTGATATCAGGTGTGATCCCATACAAATCTTGGGCACCTTTTAAACCCACTCTAAACCCTGTAATCACTTCATCAAAAATCAAAAGAGCGCCTTGTTTCTCCGTTTCTCTTTTAAGTGTTTCTAAAAATTCTTTAGAACCTGCAACAACGCCCATATTTCCAGCTATGGGCTCAACAATGACTGCTGCAATATCTTTATGTACTTCAAAACACTCTTTAACAGCTTTAACATCATTAAACGGTAAAAGAAGGGTGTCTTTAATCATCTCTGCAGAAATGCCTTTAGAAGAAGCTTGAGAATTTAGGCGGATAACCCCTGAGCCTGCCTGAACAAGCAAAGAATCGTGATGCCCATGGTAGTTGCCTATAAATTTAATAATTTTATTTTTTCCTGTAAAACCCTTAGCTAGCCTAAGCGCGCTCATCGTCGCTTCTGTCCCTGTAGAGACAAAGCGGATTTTTTCAATGGAGGGAATAAGTTTTACAATAAACGCGGCAATTTCTTTTTCTATTTTGGTTGTTATTCCAAAAGAAGATCCTTTAGAGATTTGAGCTTTAGCAGCTTTTACAACTGAGGGGTGCGCATGCCCTAAAATGAGGGGGCCCCAGCTTCCGCAATAATCAATAAAGGCATTCCCATCTTCATCCCAAATGGTATCTCCTTTGCCCTTCGCTACGACTAAAGGAGGAATTCCCATATCAAAAAAAGCTCTAACAGGAGAATTAACGCCTCCAGGAATCACCTTGCTTGACGCCTCATAAATGCGCAGGCTTTTTTTTCTTTCCATTGACTCTCTCCTTTTAGTTGGGCAAAATAGGTTTCTACATCGAGTAAAACATACGATACTATAAATGCTCCGATTTTTTATCATTCTTTACTTTTTTTTGTCTCTAACCCTTTTTTCTTTTGGAGCAGGTGTTTCTTATTCTGTTGACTTCAAAGGAGTTAGTGACAGCGCTCTTTTAAAAGAGTTAAAGGGAGTTGCAAGCCTTACAACCCTTAAAAAAAAGCCTCCCGCCTCTTTAAATGCCCTGCGTTATAGAGCCGATTCCGACATTCCTGAACTTTTAAAAGTCATGCATGCCTATGGATATTACGATGCAAGCGTGCGCATAGATCTTGAAACGACGCAAAAAAAAGCTGAGGTTATAGTAGAAATTGATCCAGGCCCTGTTTATACAATAGAAGATTACACAATACGTCTTTATAACGGGAATTTTGAAAACCCTATAAAGTGTAGAAAAATCACTCTTGAACGCATAGGAATCACGTTAGAAAAACCTGCCCTTGCGCGCTCTATCATGCAAGCGGAACTAAAAGTTTTGCTTATTCTCTCTGAATATGGCTACCCCCTAGCGGTAATTGATAAACGGGAAATTTTAGTCGATAGCGAAAGCAAAACAATGCACCTTAATTTAGAGATTGATACAGGCCCCCTTGCAAGATTTGGCGAAACAACTGTTTCTTCTGAAGGAGAAGTGAGCCCTGAATTCATTTCTCAAAAAATCACCTGGGAAGAAGGAGAAATCTACGATAGCGAGCATGTAGATGTTACGCAAAAAAAACTCATGGAATCAGGCCTCTTTACATCTGTTTTAGTCACTCACGATAACGCTTTAGATGAAGAGGGCTTTCTTACTATGAATATCGAAGTGGCTGAATCTAAACATAGAAGCCTTAATTTTGGCGCAAGCTACCAAACATTTTATGGCCCGGGTTTTACTTTTGGATGGGAGCATAGAAATGTTGGAGGGATGGGAAGAAAACTCTCTTTACAAGGAGACATTACAAGAAGAAGCCATACAGGAGTTGCCACCTATTTAATTCCCGGATTTTATAGACCGAACCAAGACTATGTGATTCAAGCAGAAGCCGATCATGAATCCATCACTCCCTATTCTGAGCGCTCTTATAGCCTTGTAAATAGAGTGGAAAGAAGGGTTGGCAAACATTTTCGGGTTACAGGAGGAGTGATGCTAGAGCAGCTTTTTGTAACAGAGAGCGCAGCGAATAGCACCTCTTTTCTATTTGAGCTCCCTTTCTACCTAAGATGGAGTAGTGCAAATGATCTGTTAAATCCTACTACAGGAATGACCTTTGAATATCTAACAACTCCAACAATCAACTTTCAGCATTCAAATACCTACTACTTAATGCAAGAGTGCAGCCAAAGCGTGTACTATTCTTTGGTTCATAAAGGGATTATTGTCCTTGCTCAAAAACTCACACTCGGCTCCATTTTAAGCAATGAGCTTTCTGCCATTCCTTTACCTAAAAGGTTTCTTGGCGGATCAGAAGAAGAGCTGCGAGGCTATAGGTACCGCACAGTATCTCCTTTAAATAACAATAATCAGCCTCTTGGAGGAAGATCTGCAATTTATTATACAGCAGAAATCCGCTTTAGAGTATTTGAAAGTATGGGACTTGTCCCTTTCTTTGATTTGGGAAACGTTCAATTTAATAGATTTCCAACCGTTAGCGGAAAATGGTTTAAATCGGCAGGACTTGGGTTTAGGTATTTTTCTTTCTTCGGCCCCATCCGCGTAGACCTTGCCTTTCCCCTAGACCGAAGAAAAGATTTAGACCCCGCATATAGATTTCTTGTAAGCATAGGACAAACTTTCTAATGAAATTATTTCATAAAATCATTCATATCTTCACCGTATCTCTTATAGGAATTCTTCTTGTTTTTTGTATTTTTCTAGCTACTTTCCAAACAGAGTGGGGGAAAAATAAAGCTAAGAATTTTATTGTAAAAGCACTTGGAGAAGAGGGCATATTTGTTTCCATAGATAAAATTGAAGGAAATATTCCGTTTCAATTAAATATCGAGGGACTCCGCATAGAAACAACCCTTGGAGAAGAGTTTTCTCTTCCCTCGCTTAAAATGCGGATAGCTCTTTTACCTCTTTTTCGGAAAGAAATTTGTATCTCTTATCTTTATGCTCCCAAAATCACCATTCTTTTATATGACCATAAAGAAAATCCCCCCTCTATTGCTCTAGAAGATTTCTCTTTTCCTTTTAGCTTTTCCATAAAAAAAGTAAAAGTGCCAGCTATCACCATTATAAAAAAAGGGGGAAAGGAAAACCTCACATTTTCTCTTGATGGATCATTAAAACTTAAAAGGAGGGTCAAAGAACTTCTTTTTTATTTAAGCGGAGATACAGAAAGAAATACGCTTATCTTTTCAGGCTATATGAATAAAGCTAAGGATATAGCAAAAATAGAAATAGAAGCCTCTATTGCTTCTCTTAGAGACTTTTCTCTTTTTTACCCTCTTGCCTTTGATGCAAAAACAGCCTTTACTCTGCAGCTAGAGGGGCCCCTAGAAACTTGGGGAAGTCTCTATAGAAATGAGCCCATAGCCCCAATAGGGCCTCTTAAAGGAGAATGGATCCTCGAAGCTTCAAATTTTGCACTTAAAGAATTTGAATTCCTCAATAGAAAGTGGAACGCCGGATTTAGATTTTCCTTATTTTCTGATTACTCAATAGATTTAGAAAGAGTTGAATTAGCAAGCGATCTATTAACGCTTGAGGGAAAAGCTCTTTTAAACTCCTTTACCTCTATTGAAAACCTAGATTTAGCATTTAATCTAAAAGAGATCCCTTTAAACCAAATAAAAGGAGCGCTTGTTGGCAGAGTTCATTATGAAGAGGCCCTCGCTTCCCTCAATTGCCTCGCAGAAGAAATTCAACTAGGAAATCTTACCTACTTAGGATTTTCTGTAGAAGCTATGGCAACGCTTAAAAATGAAGAGTGGCTTGGCAAAATAAGCCTTTCAGCAGAAAACCCAGAAGTTCCCCTAGAGGGGAAAACAGATTTTATTTTGCATCCTAAAGAATTCTTATCTCTAGAAGAGCTTTCTATAAATTCTACAAATGCTAGATTAACAGGCAACTTAGAGTACCTTTTTTCCCCTCCTTCGTTTAAAGGCGATCTTTTTACTCAAGTTCTAGAACTAGAGCAGTTTCAAAATCTTTTTCCCTTTATTCATTTAAAAGGACAGATGGGCGCTGAAATCCATTTAGAAAAAGAAAAGCAAACCCATACTCAAGCTGCTAGAATTTTAGCCTCTTTAAAAAATGCCGAAATAGGGAACTGCACCTTAAAAGAGCTAATGCTAAGAGGGAATTTAAGTGATGTTCTTATTTCTCCTAAAGGAGAGATCAAAATAGATGGGGATAAATGCTCTTGTGGCAAACTAGGCATTTTTTCTTTTACCTTTAACACCTATTATAGCAATAAAGAGTGGCCTTATACCTTTGATTTAAAGGGAGGTGAGGCCCATGACCTTCAGATGAGTTCCTCTGGATTTTTAGAAAAAGAGGAGTCCTCGTATAAAATCATTGTCGATACTTTTGGAGGCTTTGCTTTAAAAAAAGCTTTTGCAACTGAAAGTCCTTTAACAATCAGCTGGGATAAAAAAGCTGTTTCATTAAATAATTTAAACCTACGTGTAGGAGAAGGATCTTTAAATGGATCTTTTTCTTTTACCCCGCAATACATTAATGCCGAAGTAAAAGCTGAGCATCTACCCCTTGATTTTTTAACCCTTTCCTCCCCTTCTTTTTCGTTAAATGGTTTTAGTTCTTTTGAAGGCTATGTTGAGGCTACAGAAGAAAATATGGAAGGGAGCTTTACTCTTTTTTTAGAAGAGGCTGAACTCTCTAGTTTTGGTAGAGATCAAGAGTTATTTAATAAAGGAACGTTTAAAGCGGAAATTCATCAAAATACCCTTGAAATCGATACCTACCTTTCGAAGAAAGAAAAAGAAAATCTTGAGTGGAAAGCCGTATTACCCATTCAATACACCTTATCCCCTTTTCGTTTATCTATAAATAAGGAAAAAGAACTATCTTCCAATTTAAACATTTATGGAAAATTAGAAAATATTTTTGATTTCATCGATTTAGGAACACATAGAATTACAGGCCTTATTAATTCTCATTTAACCCTTTCTAAAACCCTTGAACACCCTTCCTTAGAAGGAACACTCGACATTAAAGAAGGCTCCTACGAAAACTACTTTACAAGAAGCTTTTTAAAAGAGATTGAGGGCAAAATTATAGCAAGTGATAATGCCCTCCAGATTTTAACCCTAAAAGGAAAAGATCGAAAAGAAGGAGAGCTACAAGCTGAAGGAAGTGTGCTTTTAGACTTGAACCAGCACTTTCCCTACAAACTAAAAGCTCATCTCCACAACTTGAAAGGGATTAACTTCGATATGATCTCTGCAAACTTTACAGGTCCTCTTGAAGTGACAGGAGATATTAAACATTTAAATGCTTTTGGTGATTTAAAAATTGAAAAAGCAAGTGGAGAAATTCCCGATAGCATCCCCATCCAAGTGCCTGTTCTTCCCATCACTTATTTGAATAAGCCTCATAGGGAAAAGCAAGAGGAAGAGGTGAATCTTGCTGAAAAATTCCCTTTTAATCTTGATATCAAATTACACGCAGAAAAAAGCACGCCTGGAAAAGTTCTTGTAAGAGGGCGCGGCCTTAGATCTGAGTGGATGGGAGATGTCCAAATAAATGGTTCCAATGACCAAATCACAGCTTCAGGATCGCTTAGCCTCTTAAGAGGAGAGTTTGTCTTTGTAGGCAAAATTTTTGCCTTAAGTGAAGGAGAAATCACCTTAATTGATAAACCTAAGCAAGCGGCTAACCTTAAACTAAAAGGCACCTTAGCCCTTCCCGAAATCACAATCACCGTTCTTTTAAATGGAGATGTAGAAGCCCCTGTCATCACGTTTCAATCGACGCCCTATTTGCCTACAAGCTCTATTCTCTCCCACATCCTCTTTAACGAAGATATTTCAGCAATTAGTCCTATGCAGGCAGTCCAACTTGCCCAAACAATTGTCACAATGTCAGGGAAAATGGGCCCCGATGTCTTAGAAACCATTAGAAAAAGCCTAGGTGTCGATAGATTAAATATAGTTTCAGCCCCAGATGGCTCAGATGAAGTGAGCCTTCAGATTGGGAAATACCTCACCAAAGGGGTGATGATCACCCTCTCTCAAGGAACAGAGAGCAGCCAAGTCATTGTGGAAGTAGAGCTTAAGCACGGCTTTATCCTCCAAGCCGAAACCCAACCAGACGAAGAAGGCAAATTCTCCCTCAAGTGGAACCGCAACTACTAAAACAAAGAGAAGGTAAATTCTCTCTCTCTCTCTTCCTCTGTGGTTTCTTGTCTCTGTGGTTTAAAAAAATGCAAGTTCTTGCGTGCTCAAGTGTTAGCTAAAGATTAACCACAGAGACAAGAAACCACAGAGGAAGAGAAGAGAGAGGATTTTAATTTTTTATTTCTCCTTGTTATTCTTCTTTGACGGGAAAATGCATGGGGCATATACTTTAAGGCGCGCCGTTTTCATTTGGAGTTAATTTATGCCTGATCCTGTTATTATGCCTACTCAAATTAATAATTTTAATTACAATGAATCTTTAAAGGATGAAATAACAGAAAATCCCCTAGAAAGGCTTAGCAAAAATCTAGAAGATGAAATAGCAAGGTCTGATGATGAGGTGGATTTTTCAAGAGACCTTGAAACGCAAAAGCTTATCAACGAAGTTCACTCTGCAAATCCTGAGCTTTTTACCATACGAAAAGAAGGACTTGGGCGCCCCTTTGATCACCCAAGCGACTTTATTTTTTCTAAAGAGGAAGCAAGTAGCCTTTTGTCCTCCTGCCATCAAGGCCTTGGAAAAGTGGAGGAAGAAGAAATCCCAGCTTTACCCAATATTTTTTCCGAAGTTCCCCTGCGCCCGCGCGTTAAAAAACGGACTGTTTTAGAACCGGGAGAGGTGCCTCTCTCTCCTCAAGTCCAGCTTCAGAATTTAGAGATTCTTAAAGACCTTTCAGAAAAAGTGATGCTCCAAAATGCAAAGAGTACTAGGCAGCTTTTAGACGGCAAAGGAAATGAAATAGATTATACTGAGCTTTCAAGAGAGCTTCAAAAAGCCGAAAAAACGCTTAATTTAAATTATCACCCGACGCTTGAAATTTTGCAAAGTCTTGCAACCATCGATGCTCTTAAAGCCAATTCTATTCGAGCGCGCATTGGAGGAAATAACGATTTACTAGATGAAAGCTCCCTTCTTGTAAAACTCTCTTCCAAATTTAGAAAAGATGATAAAGAGAGTAAAGGGGTAGATTATTCAGCTGATGAAGAGACACAAAAACTCATTTGCGAAGTCCATAAAAAACATCCCCATATTCTAGGAAGTGAGTGGATCACCTATAAATTTAAACACGAGGAAGTAGAAGCCATTAAAGTAAGCGCCTATGAGCAATCGCAAATTGTGATGGGAAGGCAGCATATTAATAAGGGCTATATCGAAAACGAAATGCAAGAGAAAAATCACCTTTGGGAACTTGCACACAACATCCACAAAGAAACGACAAGCTCCATCCAAAACATCCTTAATAACATTAAAAATGCTCATGGCTAGTAAAACGGACTTTCTATCCTCTATTATTCAAGAACTTAATCTTCCAGGAGTTAAGGCTAATAGCTTTTCGAAAGAAGAGGAAGCCTCTATTTATAAAGAGGGCTTTCATTTTTATAACGAGAAGGCTTATAAAGGTGCAGAAGTTCTTTTTAAACAGCTCATTTTGTCTAATCCCTTCGAAGAAAAATTTTGGAAAGGCTTTGCAGGATCTCTTCAAATGCAAAAGAAATATCTGGAAGCTTTGCATGCCTGGGCAGCTTTAGCCATTCTTGATAAAGATAATCCCTTGCCCCACTTCCACGCAGCTGAATGTTACATGTTTTTAGAAGATGTAGAAGAGGCAAAAAAAGCGCTTAACGAAGCTGAAGAAAAGGGCCTCCAAAATGAACAAATGGAAATTCTTAAAATGGTGATCTCTCATGTCCATTAACCCTGTTGGTAGAGAAAATTATATCAATCCTCCCACATATAACGAAGCGATAGAGGAAGATCTTTCTCAAAGAGATCCTTCTGATTGGGTACAAATCTATCAAGACCATTTCCGCCCTCCTGAGATTGACTCTCCTATCGAACAATCCCTTCTTGACTATGCGATGAGAGCCGAAGCAATCACCCCGGGAATTGTACGCAATTTTCATGAGGCAGTTGAAGACCAAATGCAAAGAAGACAAGCCTCTGCAAAAGAGCAAAGAGAGAAAATTAAAGAAGGGGCCAAACTTGCAGGGGAAAAAGAAAGTATTTGGGGTATTCTTAAAACGGTCGGAGAATGCCTTCTTAGCGCTCTTTCTGTTGCTATGGGAATAGCTCTTATTGCCTCTGGAAACCCTCTTCTTGGAGCTCTTCTTGTTTTTGTAGGGATCCTAGAAATCTGCAACGTCATTTATACAAAAACAGGGCTTTGGGATTATTTTGCAAAAAAACTGGCTCATGATAACGAAGAGAAGCAAAAACAAATCAGAACAATTGTTCCAGCTGTGATTAGCGCAGTTTCTATGATAGCAAGCTTTGGAGGAACTTTCTATGCAATGGATAAGTTTTCTACTGAAGCCTCTAAATCGGCGATGCTTGCCATTGGAGGACTTGCGAGTACCGCTCAAGGAATTGCCTCCATAGGAGGCGGTGTATGTGAGGGAAGAATGGAGTGGAACCAAACAGCCTATGACGAGCTAAGAAATAAAGACACTATTATAAAACACCTTCAGGACCATTTTTCAGCGCTACTTGAAAACTGTTTCAAAGTATCTACAGAAAGCTCAAAAATGACAGCCAAATGCATCAAGCAAGCTAATATCATGAAAATGCGCATTTTACAAAGAAACTACTAAAAGGAGAGATCCCTATGACACAATTAGAACCACTTCCCCCAAGACAACTTCCCCTAATGCCCGAAATCCCTTTAGAAGAAAGCTTCATTGACCCTGCGATTATGGCTGAACTTGAAGAAACAGCTGCCTTAGATAAAGAACCCTCTTCTAATTTGACCTACGAGATCTTAAGGTATCTAGAAAGCTATATTCATGAATTAGAACAGAACTGCATAGAAAATATAGGCAGCAGTCTGCAGCTCATAGAATTTCTTAATCAATTGAAAGACGAAATAAAAAGCTCCGGAAATACCAACGGGATTTTAAAAATTGTCTTTGGTGTACTAACCGCCCTTCCTATGATTGTTACCGGCTTAAACACAAGAAAATGGGGAAACTACGAACCTGACAAGCTCCTTAAAGTAGGAGAAGGGATTTCAGTGATGATGCGTCAATTTGGAGATGCTACATCCACATTCGTCCAAACAAAGCAAGAAGTCAAGAAAACCGACCAGCAATTCCAGACAAATGCCTTGCAAAACAAGGAAGCCGATAGACGCAAGGTCTACGACAACCAAAGCGATGCCGGCCGCCAAATCAACCAAACCATCGATATCCTCCACCAGGCCTTCGAACTCAAAGTCTAACCGCCTCCCATAACGTGCCCGTGTGCGTGCCCGTGCCCGTGCCCGATCTTCTCTCTCCTTTTTCCTCAAACTGAGGAGAAGAGAAGATCGGGCACGGGCACGCGCACGCACACGGGCACGTTATAAGGGGGTAGAGGTATTTCCTTCTTTCTTCTTTGACCAGAAAGGTTTTAAGCCATAGAATCCGGTTTATATAAAGAAAGTGGATTGCATGGCTGCCGCACCTAAAAAGTCTAACGGATTTAGAGATACCCTCAATGACAAACTCAAAGTCGTTATAGGGATTGGAGCCTATGTCACGTTGATCATCAGAGTTATACACGCAACGATTCATAAACCTCCTGCTTTTAAACTGATTACAAAACAGCTTTATGATGTAGGAGTCTCTTCCCTGCCTGTGGTGGCAATTACGGGGTTTTCTACAGGGCTTGTCCTTGCAGCGCAATCTTTTTATCAGCTAGCTGATAAAGGACTTGCAAGCGTTACGGGATTACTTGTTGGGAAGGCCATGATCACAGAACTAGGGCCTGTACTCACAGCTTTTATGGTAACTGGGCGCGTCGGAGCTTCCATGTGCGCAGAACTTGGAACCATGACTGTTACAGAACAAGTCGATGCCCTTCGTACAATGGCTGTAAACCCTGATAGATATTTGCTAGCGCCTCGCTTTATTGCAGGGATTTTCATGATGCCTCTTCTTACCATTTTCAGTATGTTTATGGGAATTTTGGGAGGGTATCTTATTTCGGTATACTTCTTCAATATGGCGCCTACAAGCTATATGGATTCCATGCCGCATCATATCACCCTTTTTGACTTTTTTACAGGAAACGTGAAATCTTTTGTCTTTGGGCTCTTAATCATGACCATTGCCTGTTACAAGGGAATGAATACAGAAGGGGGCGCTGCAGGAGTTGGTAAGGCCACTACAAATAGCGTTGTCATCGCTTACTGCTGTATTCTTTTAACTAACTTTTTCCTCACCATGGGGCTTAACCTCATGAGAAACAAATTATCCATTATTTTCCCGGAGCTTGCTAGTGATTAAAATTCGCAAACTATGCAAAAGATATGGAAATAATCAGGTTTTAAAAAATCTTGATCTTGAGATTAAAACAGGGGAAACTCTAGTTGTTTTAGGCCAATCGGGAGTGGGGAAAAGCGTTCTTTTAAAACATATTATAGGAATTACCAAACCCGATAGCGGCACAATTGATATCGATGGGGTAAGAATCAGTGATTTAAGTGGACCTGATCTTTATAAAGCTGTTCTTAATATGGGAATGCTTTTTCAAGGGGCTGCTTTATTCGATTCGATGAATGTAGAAGAAAATACAGGATTTTATCTCGAGCAACATGGCGATCCTAAAACAGGTAAATTCTATAGCGCTCAAGAGATAAAGCAGAAAGTGACGGAAGCATTAGAGGTAGTTGGACTTGAAGGAACAGAGGAAAAAATGCCTTCAGAGCTTTCTGGCGGTATGAAAAAAAGAGCCGCTCTTGCAAGGCTTATTGTTTATAGGCCCGCCATACTGCTTTATGATGAGCCCACAACAGGGCTTGACCCAATTACTGCTATGCATATTAATGAACTTATTGTAAAAATACAAAAAGAGCTTAAAGCAACAAGTATAGTCGTCACGCACGATATTGCTTCCGCCCTTTACGTTGGAGATCGTTTGGCTTTAAATAAAGAAGGAAAAATTGCTTATATCGATGAGCCTGATGCCTTTTTAAAAGTGAAAGATCCTATTATTGAATTTTTATGTAGAACAGTTACGGAAGACCCAAGATCATTTAGGGAACATTAGATGTCAGAACAATTAAAAAATCTTCTCATCGGTATTTTTGTTATTGCCGCATGTATACTTATCGTCTCTTTTATCATGTTTTTACATCCTTCCGTAGGAGATATGAAAAAACCCTACTACGTGCGCTTTTCCAATATCAGCAGCGTATCTGTTGGTACACGCGTGACTTATGCAGGAAAACCTGTTGGAGAAGTTGTAGAAATTAAACAAATTGATCAAGATAGAGATCAGCCTGCAGATGAATTTGGAAGACTCTATACCTATGAACTTGTGATAAAGGTTGATTCTAGCGTAAAGATTTATAGCTCCGATGAAGTGATGCTTCAAACCTCAGGTCTTTTGGGAGAAAAATCCGTTGCTATCGTCCCCAAAATCCCTGCTGACGGACAAAAAGCTTTTCTCATTAAAAATCAGGCCATTTATGCAGAATCAGGCGATCCTATGGAGAACGTATTTTTAAAGCTCTCTGATGTTGCAGATGAAATGAAAATTACTCTTCAAGATGTTAATGTCTGGATTGAAACAAATGGAGACTCAGTTGCCTCGGCAGTCCAATCGTTTGGAAACGCTATGGATGAAGCAGATCGGCTTCTTGCCACATTTAATAATGAAAACATTGTCTACGACGTAAAACACATCATGAATAAAGCCAATATCCTCCTCGATGATATTAACCACTATGGACTACTTTTTCACCTTAATAAAGGATGGCAAAGAACGCACTCACAAAGAATCAATTTTATTAATAACGAAAACTCTGTAGAACTAGATAATTGTAGGTAATTGTGGAAGCAACCCCATATGCGGAGCTCGGTAAAGGAACCCTCCTTATTGCAAGTCCAGAAATTTCTGAAGGACTTTATTTTAGAAGCGTTTTACTTATCTGCGAGCACAGCTCAAGCGGCTCTTTTGGACTAATCATTAATAAGCCCTTAGAATTAGAGCTCCCTGAAGAGCTTATAAAGCTTGAGAGTAAAGCCAATCCCCATGTCCAAATACGAGCTGGCGGCCCTATGCAACCTAACCAGATGATGCTTTTGCACTCCTCAGATGTTCTTCCTGACCAAACCCTTAGAATCTGTGAAGGAGTGTATTTAGGCGGCGATGTACAATTCCTACAAGAAGCTGTCATGGATTCAGATGGCCCCCATATTAGAATGTGCTTTGGCTACTCGGGCTGGGGAGCAGGCGTCCTTGAGCGCGAATTCTTAAACGGCCTATTCTTTGTGCATCCCGCAAGCAAGCGCTACGTCTTTGAAGTTCCGCCAGAGGTCCTATGGCAAACCATTTTAAGAGAAAAGGGAGGCAAATACGCCACCTTGTCCATGATCCCCGAAGACCTCTCCCTCAATTAGGAAGGATGAACAAAGAGGAATAATTTCTTTCCCTCTTCTCCCCCCCTCTGTGGTTTCTTGTCTCTGTGGTTTATCTTAAATGCAAGCCTTTTGGATCCTTCAGTCCTGGATTTAAGATAAACCACAGAGACAAGAAACCACAGAGAGGGGAAAGAGAGAGAAAGAAATTTATCTCTCTTTGTTCATCTTGTTATTTTTCTTTTTAGGTTTATGCGTATGCCCTGCAAGAGCGCTAACGCGCAAAGACTTACACTCATGTTTACTTCAGAGGGGAGGGTTTTTTGATTTCGTGATTATAGGTAGAGATTTTAGAGGCGGCAAACTGCTTAAAATTGCATGCATAGAGATGTCTCGTAAAATAGGTGATTTTCCGACAATCAAATTTAGCGAGTTTATAATGCTCTAATGTGTCTTTAACAAAGCCCCACCTTGCTTTCCAATCCATATGAGCTTGCTTGTATAGGTCGCTTAAATCCAAACACCCGCCCTGGTCTATCGTATTCCATTTCATCACTCTATTATCTAGATTATCAAGAGCTCTATTTTGAGCTAGCGGAAGATTTTCTTCATGCATTTTAGTAACAGGATTTACGCTGAACTCATAGAAATGACCAGTAGGAGATGTAGCAAGTTTATCGTAAGTTTTAATTTGGTGAATGGTTTTGGCTGCTTTATACCCAGTATAGCATGCAGCTAAGGCAAGAGCTGTAAGGCCAATAGCAACGCCTGCAATGGCGCCTGGACTTGCAGCTATAGCAGATGCAAAAGAACTCGCGAAAGAAAGCTGCCCTGTTGCAGCTAGGATAGTAAGTGCAATAGCAGCAACTAACACAATTGTTGAGCTAAGGGCCAAAACAGCTGATTTTACGTGGGCATCCTTTACAGCAAAAGGATCTTCAAACATAGAAGGGTCTGCAACAACTACAGCACTATCGTTTTCTTTAGTGATAGTCATTGTTCTGTAGAAAGGATTTAATCCCCATGGACCTGAAACTTGCGACATACGATACACCCTAGGTTAAAATTTCCTAAAGTGTAGCAGAAAACTATTAAAATCTTATAAAGAAAAAAAATTCTACTAGCTAGCAATAGATAGCTTGATTTCTGAGAATAAGTCTTTGCCGTAGAGCTTGTTAAGGCCTTTTAAGATTTCTTTTTTATGGGTATTAAGGGCGATGTTTAGGTGGGCAAGCACACTCACTGTGCGGTTGAAACACTGGGAATCGATAGCTCTTTCTCGAACCATAAGAGCTGGGGAATAGAGCATCCAAAGAACAAAGTCTTTTTCCTCATCACTCCAAGTATCGCTAGCACTAAGCATTTTTAAGAAAGCATAGAACGAAACATTCGTTGAAGCGCCTGTATCTATAGCATCTTTAGAGGTAAAGCTTAACGAATCGGGATGAAGCATCTCAACAATTTTCATTTCAAATAGCAAGTAAAACATCTCAATAAAATCAAGACGATCTTTTCTTAAGAGTTTCTCTTTGTTTTCAAAAAAGGCTGTATGGATAAACTTTAAAGCGTGCTCTGTAAAAGCTAGAATCTCTTTTTGAGAAAGCTCTTTAGGGAAATAAAATCCACAAAGCTCTCCCCCCTCTACTTGTGCTCTAAAGGTCTCAATAAAATGCCTAGCTTTATTTAGTTCTGAGTAAGAGCCACTTTGATGGTAAAATTCAGTATCTTTGGGAAGCGTCACAACAATTAAATTCTGAGAATCTTCTTTTTTGGGCATTTCCTCTAAAGCTAGGGCGCGGGCATGCTCCCTCCAAGACGTCCTATCTTGCAAGTTAAACAAAAGATGTTTTTCTCCATTTAAGCGCGTATTTAAATAACGTAGAAACCCTTTAAATTCCTGATTGATCTCCGCTTTATGAATCACCTCTTGGAAGGTCGGAGAAGCAATTCTTAATGCCGTTACATCTAAAGAATCACGATCAAAAGTAAATAGCTGAGAAGGCAGGTTATCTTGCAAAATAGGATCAAACCCCTCTCCTCCTTCTCCTTCTCTAAACGTATCGAGTGTCTTTAAAAGAGGTCCATTAGGATAGCGCTTAAGAAGTGTGCGTATACTTTCATCTTCATCTAAAAGAGTGCTCCAAAAAGGTTGCGTGCGATCAGGCTCTTTGCCCCCTTTTTTAATGAGCTTATGAATAAATTCAACAGCCTCTTTTCTAGAGCTTGTACGTAAAAATAAAAAGCAGCAAAGACTATGAGATAAATTAATAAGAGTATGAGAAAATCTATCGCTTAATTGACTAAAAACTGCTATGTACTGCGCATATTCATCAGAGCCCAAAGCTAATCTTAAATACTGATGGAAGTCGCGAAAATAACTAAGCGCGCTTTTTCCCGTTGTATTCTCTCTTAAATTACGCGGATTAGCCGCTAGCATAAGAGCCATAAGAGCTTTATTGAGCTCTAGTACAAACGTTAATTCCTTATGACGCATCGCCTCTTTATAAAAATCATCAATATACATCATAGAAAGCTTTAAAATACCTTTAGCGGTCAGGTGGACATCTTTATCCTGAATCACCTGCACTCTTAAAAAAGGATCCATCCCGTCTGTATCTTTGAGCGTCTCATCAAAATCGCCAACTAAGCGAATGTGGCGTAAAAGATTGCGACTAAAAAACGGATTATTGTCCTCTTTTCTAATGTAAAAAAGCTCGTATTCCTTATCTCTTCTAACTGTCTCTAAATCTCTAAGACCCCTTTTTTCAAAGTCTAAAGTGCTTTGGTCTACCCCGCTCCACTGTTTTTCAAAAGCCTCTTCCTTTTCAAGAGATTCTTGAAAGCGCTTCACCATCTTGGTTAAATAAAACTTCTGAAGATCTTTATATTCATCAAGTTCAGAAGCAGCCCCCTCTCCATGTGCGCCTTTAAATAACCCCGAGAATTTATCTAATTTCTGAGCAGCTTCCCCAGCTAGCACCATAATGGCTTGGATACCCTTTTGCATCTCTACATCTTTAAGTTCCTCTTTTCCCTTAGAATACACATGGTGAAGATAGTTATTTAATACCTTGAAGGTTTCCTTAACTTCTTTCCTATTCTCTTCAGCCTTAGCAGGATCTAGCCATTTTACAAGGTGGATCTTTTCTATCTTGTCCTTAGCCCCCCTCTCTTCTGGAGACAAAGAAGTATCGAGTTCTGCCATACTAGACAGATTATCAACAGCTTCCATCAAAGATAAAGACTCTTCCTTTCCCCGTGCCATACCCACCCACCTTATGCATCATTTATATAATTATTATTTTACTAATTACAATTAATAATCAATTTAATAATTAAATAATGGAAAAGTGGCAAAAAAAAGAATAAAGAAATAATTAACAGGATGTACAAGATTAGGCCAGGATATACAGGATGGGAAAAGGATGAAGAAAAAGAAGAGAGCATACGACCCTAATCACTCCCTTTTAGATACTCGGCGAATGCATGATCAAAATCAGATAGATATTCACGATTTTGATGGATTCGATATTTTTCATATTCTTCGCTAGCTTTAGCAATAGCCATATCATGTGAAATTTTTCCAGCATGCCGTAAAACTTCCTGGTCAGTAAGGTTGAGGAATTTTTCTACTTGTTGCAACCATTCCCTCATGATCATTACCTGCTGGTTTAGCGCCCGTAGTTCAGCAAAATCGATAAACATGCTCACTAGTCGATTTAGCTTGGAAACCTCTTCTTGGTTCAAATAGTTCTTCGCCACCATCGCATCACTCTTTAGGATTTTCCCTTGCGGGGAGTTCTTCCAAGTGGTTAACCCCATAAAGGGTTGTTCACTATCTGCTCGGGTATAGACGATTTCAGCTGCGGTCTTGCCAGTCGTAGCAAAATGAAGCTGATTTTGAACAATCTGGTAAAAAGCTTTAGTTTCATCACTATTACTTTGGTAATCACTACTGCATTGTTCGAACACATCCGCGATTTTTTGGTAAGCCCTCCGCTCGCTGGCGCGAATTTCGCGGATTTTTTCAAGCAATTCGTCAAAGTAGTCTTTTCCAAAAGCACGTCCATTTTTGAGCATTTGGTCGTTAAGCACGAACCCCTTGATAACGAACTCACGCAAGGCATTGGTGGCCCATATCCTAAAGTGCGTTGCTTTGATCGAGTTAACGCGATAGCCCACAGCAATCACTGCATCCAGGTTATAAACCTCTACTTCTCGCCTTATTGCACGCCCACCTTCAATTTGAACTGTTTCCATTTTGGAAACAGTTGCCTCTTGATGCAGTTCATTGCTGGCATAAATGTTTTTTAGGTGCTTCGAGATTGCTGCTTTTTCCACTCCAAATAACTCAGATATAGTCCGTTGCGTTAACCAAAAATTATCTTGTTCAAAAAACACATCTGCGGTTACTTTGCCATTGGCAGCCGTGTAAAGAATGACACGTTTTTGTTCTTGTAGGGCTAATTCATTGCTTATTAGAGAACTTCTTTTCTTCTTCATTCTTTTTCTTTCTTCATCCTGTATATCTTGCCTTACCTTTGTCCATCCTGTTAACTCTTCCTTTCTTTTTGAGCTCAGGGTTAGAGGTGGCGGAGGAAGGCTTGGCCCAAGGGGAAGTTTTTGGGATCTGAAGGCTTGCCTTCTTTTTTCTCTTGCATTTGGTCGATGATTTTCATGGCAAGGACTTTACCAAGTTGAACGCCTTCTTGATCGAAGGAATTGATATTCAACATAAACCCAATAAATGCTACTTGATGCTCATAGTAAGAAAGGATAGCGCCCATAGTGTAGGGATTAAGTTTATTGCCAAGCAAAATGCGTGTGGGCCTATTGCCTGGGAAGACTTTATTAGGATTAGCATTTTTCTGGCCGGTTGCTAAGCTAATAGATTGAGCAAACATATTTGCTAAAAGCTTCTCTTGAGAAGATGTTCCTTTATACTCCACATCTTCTCCGTACTGGCTTTCACGGAAGGCTATAAAATCTAGAGGAACCACAGTTGTTCCTTGATGGATGAGTTGATAAAAAGAGTGCTGCCCATTTGTCCCAGGTTCACCCCAAATAATGGCGCCTGTTTCGAAATCTACTACTTGCGCTCTTTTATCGATTCTTTTGCCATTGGATTCCATGCTAAGCTGCTGGAGGTGGGCTGGAAATCTATAAAGAGCTTGCGCGTAGGGAATCACAGCGCATGTGGCATGATTTAAGAAATTGCGGTTCCAAATGCTAAGAAGAGCTCCTAAAAGAGGCAAATTAGCTGAAGGATTTTCTTCTAAAGCAGCTCTATCCATAGAATGAGCGCCTCTTAAGAAATCTAAAAGCCTATCCATTCCTAAAATAAAAGCCAAAAGAACAGCTCCTACCATAGAAGTTACCGAGTAGCGGCCCCCAATGTAATCCCAAATATAAAAAGAAGCCAAATACTTAGAAGGATCATCCATAGGACTGCCCTTTCCTGTAACAGAGAGTAAATGCTCCTTAGGATTTAACCCCGCCTTTTTTAAACGCTCTTTGACATACTCTTCATTTGTTAACGTTTCAAGAGTAGAGCCCGATTTAGAAACAGCAATAAATAACGTTTTAGATAAATCGAGCTCTCTAAAAATCTTGGCTCCATCATCTGGATCGACATTCGAAAGAAAGTGCGCCTTGCGCCCAGGTTTTCTATAAGCTTCAAGCGCATGATAAATGGCTTCGGGGCCAAGCTGTGATCCTCCAATGCCTATTTGGACGATATCTGTAAATTTGCCTTTAGCATCAATTTCTTGAAGAAATGCCTTCAGTTTTTCAAGCTCTGCATACGCTAACTCTGAAGCCTTTTGAGCAGGAGGGGTTGTTTGGCGATGATCAAAAAAATCGCGCATAGAAGTATGAAGAACTTCCCTATTTTCGCTCTCTACCCCTTCAATAAAATTTAGCGTTGCTCCTTGCTGCATGGCCTGCATTTTCTTTAAGGCATCTGTCTCAGAAGCTAGCTCAAAAAGAGTGTTTAAAATCTTTTCATCAAGGCGCTCTGTTCCATAAAAAAGCGTTAAATCAGCATTCTTCGCAAGGAAGGAATCAATCCGCTTTGGGGTGAGGACTCCCTCATCGGAAAGGTGGGGAGCTGAAGAGGCCAGTTCCTTGAGTTTAATCGCTGCCTTAAGATGGGTAAATGAGGTCATTTTCGGTCTCCTTAAATGTTCTTATTTACCCACAATGTCATAGAAGATAAATGAAAGGCAAGAATTTTGTTGCTCAAAAAAGAAGGATGTTTGTATACTTTGGCGCAAATCGGAGCATAGCGCAGTCTGGCTAGCGCAATTGCTTTGGGAGCAATGGGTCGGGGGTTCGAATCCCTCTGCTCCGATTTACCTTTCCTCTCCATTCCTCTTACCATCCAGCAACAATCATAATAAACACCGAGAAATTTCTCTCTCCCCTCTCTCTTTCTTCCTCTGTGGTTTCTTGTCTCCCTCCCGTGCCCGTGTGCGTGCCCGTGCCCGTGCCCGATTTTTTGACGTTGTTTGTTTTCTTGCGCTTGCCTATCAATAACATCAACTCGGGCACGGGCACGCACACGGGCACGGGAGGGAGACAAGAAACCACAGAGGAAGAAAGAGAGAGAAAAAAATACTTCCTTCACCTTGTTCTCTGTGGTTTCTTCTTTCTTTTTCTTTGCAATTATGTGGCGGGTGGTTTTATCTTGGGAAAACAAGATGAGGACCTTATGCCATATCGCCATGATGTTAAATTTCACGTAGATGAGCTCTTTGAAATTTTTAAAAAACACGATGCGCATACAGATCTTGAACATGCAGCCCTAGAGCATCTAAAAGCCTTAAGAGAAATTGCTCTTAAGGAAGAAAAACTCAAAGAACTCCACGATTACTTTGAAAAAACAATATTTCCCTATTATTCCTTTGAAGACAGAGTCGTTGAAATGCCTGTTTTAGAAGCGTTAGAAAAAAAAGAACACCACATAAAAAAGCAGCTACTAAATTTCGTTTCCTCCGAAATGAAAGAGAGTAGGCTCCTTCGCAGCAAATTAGAGTCCGCTAAAAAGCTCTTCTCCTTCTAAACCCAGGGCCTCCCCTACTGTGATCACTTTTCCGCCTGAGGCTTCAAAGCCTTTAAGCTTACGGATCCCTTGTGAGCTCAAATAAGAAGAAAATACAAAGAGCGTTTCTACTCCATTCCATTCTTCTGTTAAAAGAGATTCTGGAATTACTCTATACTTAACGTCTATTGCATCAATCACATCTTCCAAAAGCATAAGAAGATCAGAACAAATAAAATGATCAGAAGGAAGACAAATAGCAATAGAAGCTTTTTCCCCTAATTCTTGCTCCACATGAGAAAATCTCTCTTTAGAAAGAAGAAAGGCTGTTTTAGCCGGATCTTCTCCAGATGTATCAAATAAAGCAAACAGAGGGGCAGTGTCCGGTAAAAAAGAAATGAGCCTATCTAAGTATTCCCCAAAAACACCTGCACAGAAAAGGTGATAATGAAAAGGCGTGATAGAGCCATCTTTCCCCAGATCGCTTACCCATTCTTTAAAATTTTGCTGCTCAAGATCGTCGAAAAGGAACTTCAGAGAAAATTGAAGGTCCCCCTTATAAATACATATCCCTAGAGTGCTCTCTTTAAAGAGAGGCCAAAGCGTTTTAGTAAAATGCTCAAGAGCTAAAGAAAAAGTTAAAAAATAGGAAGTATCGCTTAAGGCAATTTTAAAAGAGTCAAATTTAAAATCGATCAGCCAAAAAATCTTCTCCCCTTTTTCAAGGGCTGCTTTTGCAAGAGCCTCCTCTTTTTCCCAATGAAGATCGTCTTTTAATCCAGCTGGCAAAGCAATTGTTAGCATACACCCTTTTGATTGATAAATTGATGGTAATGAATCACCTTTCCTTTTTTCCGCCAAAGGGCATCAAAAAAAGAGGATCCGTAAGAGGGCCAGTCAGTTTTAAAATAAGGGGCCTCAAAAGAAGAGCGCCATAAATCCCCTATTTGCATTTGCTCAATCATTTGAAGAGAATACGGAGGATCGTCTGTAACAAGTGTTGCTCCCCCTCCCTTTTTCACAACCCGAGAAATTTCCTTAATAAAGGGCTCTTGAAAAATGCGATTGCGCGCATGTCTGGGTTTCGGCCAAGGGTCTGGGAAATTCACATAAATCCCTTCTATAGAACAAGGAGGCAGGTAATGTTTAGTAAATGTGAGAGCATCTCCGCAAACAACAAGAAGATTTGTTAATTTTTGTTTTTGCATTTTTAACCAAATCTTGCGCACTCTATCAAATCTTTTTTCTACAGCTACCCAAAAAAGATGGGGCTCTACTCGCGCTTTTTCAAGAATCCACTCTCCATTGCCGCTACAGTACTCAACAAACACAGGGCCTGTTTTGCCAAAAAGAGACGGAGAATCCCAGCGAGGAAAAGGCCACACATCGTGATTTTCATAGTGGCGAGGAACAAAAAGGACCCGCTCATGTAAAACAGGGTGCCTCTCTTCCCATGTAAAAGGATATTTTAAATCTGTTGCTTTCATAGGCGAGGAATTATAACAGATTACTAATATAATGAATACTCTTGATCAATTTTCAAGCACCTTGCTATTGTAAAAACTTATATCATAAAGGAGCCTTTTACAATGAAAGCACATCGATTTTTAGTTTTATGCGCAGCTATTATCCCTCTTTTTTCTACTTATGCAGAAGAAGAGGCTTTTTCAGATCTAGAAAGAAGAAGCGCTTTATTAGATGAGGAAAATGAAGTTTTAAATGAACCTCTTTTTGTGATTACAGAAGACGCCACCCCGGCACCTATTGCCACTCCTGTTGCTGCGCCTATAATAACAAAAGCCCCTGCCCCTCAAATCATGACGCCTGATAAATCGATTCAAATTAGCTTAAAAGAGGTGTTTTCAGGATCTCCTATTATCTATACGTTAATGTTTAGCATGTCCGTTCTGGCCTTTAGTATTTGGCTCTATAACTTTATCACATTAAGACAAACGGCATCCTTAAATGAAAATCTTATAAAAATACTGCGCGATAGACTCATGAGCAACCAATATGACGAAGCTTTAGGCATGTGCCTGCAAGGAAATACCCTTATTTGCAAAATGTTAGCAGCGGGAATTTCTACAAGAAAACACGGACTTTCTTTAATGGTTGAAAGTATGAAAGCTGAAGGCAAAAGAGCTTCTGCAGCTTTTTGGCAAAGAACGGCTCTTTTAAATGATATTGCAATCATCGCTCCTATGCTGGGGCTTTTAGGAACAGTGCTAGGGATGTTCTACGCTTTTTATGACCTAAACCGCTCGCTTGAGAGCATCACAACGCTTTTTGATGGGTTAGGGATTTCTATAGGGACTACAGTAGCTGGTTTAATTGTAGCTATTTTAGCCTTGATTTTCCAATCCTCTACAAAATACCGCTTAGTAAAAGCCCTCTCACAAGTAGAAAATGAAGCAACAAGCCTAACAAACTTACTAGGAAATTAACGATGAGCATCATCCCCGAAGAGGAATTAAGAGAAAAACCCGGCTTAAACCTTGCCCCTATGGTAGACTTTCTATTCTTAGTGGTAGCTGTGTTTGCTGTCATAGCTGTTACAAGAACAGCTCTTTTTGATTTTGATATTCATCTGGCAACCATTTCCTCAGAAAGTAACACCCCAGAAGCTATAGCTGCAAAAACCTACGTTGTAAACCTTAGCATCAATGAAGAAGGGCAATACAAGTGGATTTCAGAAACGCATGAATATGTAATGGATAGCTTAAACACCATCCAAAAAGAGTTCCTCAAACAGCAAGAGCTTGGCATTCTGCCCCACGAAAAAGAAAACGTGAAAGTGCTTTTACACATCGACAAAGACGCTAAATGGCAGCCTATTGCAGAAGCCATCTTTGCCGTAAAAGAAATGGGCTTCCCCATCCACCCCGTCTACGAACAAAAAAACTAAGAAAAAAAACCTCAGAGGGATAAATTTTTTCTCTCTCTTTCTTCCTCTGTGGTTTCTTCCCTCTGTGGTTAATCTCTTGGCTAAGACTTAAGCAAGCTAGACTTAGCCAAAGATTAAACCACAGAGACAAGAAACCACAGAGGGGGAGAAGAGAGAGAGAGAAAAAAAATTTATTCCTCTGTGGTTTCTTTTTATTGACTTAAAAGGGGGGAAGTTCTATATTTTGCAGGCATATACGATAAGTTTCTTTGCCCAGATGGTGAAATTGGTAGACACGCCGGATTTAGGTTCCGGTGCCGCAAGGCATGTAGGTTCGAGTCCTATTCTGGGCAATTTCTAAACTCGATACCCCCCAAAAAAACAATGTCCGCGCCAATAAAAAATTCCCCTTGTGTAAAATCAATCCAAGTTACTATTCAAAGCCAAGAAAATAGCTGTTCCCTCGCTAACATCATTCATAAGACCTGCTGCTGCGCGCCTTTTATAGGTGTAGTTTACAGCGCCTCGCACGAAATCAAACTTTGGGGTAAAATACAAGACACAAAAAATGTAGAAGAAATAACAAAACTAAATTCAAAGAAAATCATGTACAATAGGCTTGGGCTAGTTTCCGAAGCTCTTACAGCCGCAACAATTGGCCTAATGACAGCGCCAATTTATTGGTGGCTTCCGGCTGCTGTAATTTACATAAGCGCTAGAAATTCCAAAGAAAAAGAAGGCATTAAGAGACACAATCAAGTCATAAAATTTGATAAATCTTTTAACGAGCTTGCCTCATATCGGGGCTGAGGCAAATGAGAAGGTAAGGCGCTTTTCTTAGGGTTGATCCAACAAAAGTCAAGAGAAGCGTTAATTGCCCCTACAAAATCACTTTCTAACGAATCCCCTACCATCAAAGCCTCATGAGGCTTTACCTGAAGCTCTTCTAAAGCCAAATCAAAAATAGCCTTATTGGGCTTAGAGAGTCCCACTTTTTCTGAAATAATAAAGCTTTTACAGATGTTTTCAAGCCCGCTGGCCTTATATTTAGCTTCTTGAACAGAGGTAAGGCCATTTGTCACAATTCCTATAGAATGACTTTGTTTGAATTTAAGAATAGCTTCTTCTGCATCCGGCATCCAAAAAACTTCCTTTCCTAAGGCTTCTTCATAGTGCTCAGCCACTCTACAGGAAGAGTGTGGTAGTTTAAGTAGCGATAGTAGAAGGTCAAACCGCTTAATTTTTAGCTCAGAAGGAGCTATTTTTTGCAGAGGTACAAGAGACCACAAATTCTGATTGATCTCATGATATGTCTTTTTAAAATGGCTTAAGGTAAATTCACTAAAAAATGCAGCATGTAGTTTATTTAAGCTATTTTCCTCAGAAAGAGTAAAATCTAAAAGGGTATCATCTAAATCAAAAATTAATGCTTTATAATTGCTCATGGGAAAAATCCTTGCTCTGATTTTCTAAATACGTTAAACCTAAAAAAAACAAAAGGTATTGTACGTGCTACGTATTTTCTTATTTTTTTGTGTAGTTTCCTCTTTTCCTCTACTTGGCAATGAAGAACCTGTAGAAGAAAAAAAGAAAATCCTTATCCTTTCAAGTTTCGGAGGCTATGCGCATACAGCCGCAGAAAAAACCCTTCAGGCCATTTTGAAAGAGGAGTATAACCTAAAAATTATACATCCTATTAATGAAATAATCAAATCTTACGGATTTTCCTCAGGCGAAAATATTTACAATGCCATGCTAAGTAACGGGTGGATAAAATCGATGAATTTTATCGCGCACTACATCATCCCTCCTCTATTTAAACTGCAAAATAATAAAATTGCCGCTCTTATTCAAAAAGAAATCGAAAAAGAAAAACCTGACCTAGTCGTCTCTTTAATCCCCTTTATTAATCTTCAAGCAAGTAAAGCTGCCGAAAAGCATAAAATCCCTTACCTTATCATCTCTGTCGACTACGATTTAAAAAATTACGTTCTTGGCCTTGACAAGCTAACCCATCCTAATTTCCAATTTGTTATCGGAGCTAATTTAAATGCCTCTAGAGGAAGATTACTCTCAAAAGGAATTTCTGAAGACTCTATTAAACAACTAGGACTGCCTTTAAGACTTGATTTTACCCAAGAAAAAAACAAAGAAGAAATAAAAAAAGAGTATAACATCCCTGAAGACAAACAAGTTATTCTTCTTATGATGGGAGGAGCGGGCAGCAAAAATGCGCTTAAATATACAAAAAGAATTCTTAAAATGAAAAAAACTCCTGTTCATCTTATTGTTTGTGCAGGAAAAGATACTAAATTAAAAGAAAAATTAAAAAAGATCCCTATTGAAAAAACAAATTCCATTACAATTATGGGATTTACTGATAAAGTATCAGATCTTATGGCTGTAGCCGATCTTTTAATTACGAAGCCCGGGCCTGGAACTCTTAATGAAGCTATGGCTTCAAAACTTCCTGTTCTTGTAGATGTTTCAAGAACCCCTCTTTACTGGGAAAGACGAAATATCGAATATTTATGCCAAGCTAAAATTGGAAATAAAATTAAAAGATTCAAAGATACAGAAAGATTAGTAAAAAGATACCTTACTAACAAAGCTATAAAAACGCAGGTAGAAGAATCTTATGCCAAGCTGCCTCAAAATGAATTCCACACCAAAATCAAAGAGCTTATTTGTGAAATGTCTCACGCTGAAAAGTAGCTGCCTTATAGTGTTAGTTTCTCTTCTTACAGGGTGTTCAAGAAATCCTGTCACAGGAGAAAGAGAGCTCTGCTTTGTTTCAGAATCAATAGAAATTAGCATGGGAGAAAGTAACTACCTCATGATGCAACAAGCGCAGGGAGGAGAGTACATAACAGAAAAAGATGTGGAAGCTTACGTCCAAGAAGTAGGCCAAAAATTAGCAGCAGTGAGCGATAGACCAAACTTGCCTTACGAATTTGTTGTGCTTAATAACTCCGTACCTAATGCATGGTCGCTGCCCGGAGGCAAAATAGCCATCTATAGAGGCCTTCTTTTGGAACTTAATAGCGAAGCTGAATTAGCAGCTGTTCTCGCTCATGAAATTGTGCATAGCGCAGCAAGACATGGAGCTCAGGCAATGGAAAGAGGCGTGCTGATGAGCGCTGGCCTTATTGGTTTATCTCAAATCCTTAAAGGACATAAATATGAAGAAGTTGCTATGGGAACAGCTTCTCTTGGGGCTAATTTAGGCACTTTAAAATACAGTAGAATTGCAGAATTACAAGCAGATAAATATGGAATCAAATACATGGTAGCAGCAGGCTACGATCCAGAAGCTGCCGTAGACCTCCAAAGACTATTCTTAAAACTTTCAGAAGGAAAAAGAGCTAATTGGTTCTCCACTCTTTTTGCAACCCATCCCCCGTCTGAAGAAAGGCTCAAAGCAAATGAAACAAGTGTAACAGAGTATCCCGCTGGCGGCAAAATAGGAAAGGAAGAATACCAAGAAGCCATGGCCCCTTTAAAAAAGGCAAAACCAGCCTATGAAAATCTGGACAAAGGATATAAAGACCTCCTTGCTAAAAATCCTAAAGGCGCCCTTCTCTATGCCCAAGAAGGATTAGAAATAGAGCCTAATGAAGCCCACTTATATAACCTTAAGGGAAAAGCCGAATTCGCTCTTAGAAATTACCAAGATGCCTTAGACGCATTTAATCAGGCTATAGAGCTTAATAACAACTACTTTGACTTTTACCTCCAAAGAGGCCTTGTTCTTAAAAAATTAGGCGATAACAATGAAGCTAAGGACGATCTCGCAAGAAGCATAGCTCTTCTTCCTTCAGCAGAAGCCGAATATGGGCTTGGACAAATTGATCTAATGGAAGGAAATAGAGCTTCAGCTATCTATCATTTCCAAAACGCTGCGCAAGTAGACGCTCCTATAGGAGCCCGCTCAAGACAGCGCCTTGCAGAAATGTCTATTCCGGGAGAGTAGTATTTCGCCCTAAATAAACATCTCTTTGGAACTCTCTTAGCCGGGATAATCTGTCTAAATTCTTGTTTTTAAGCCGTTTTTCAAATCCGTAAACATTTCCGGCACTAATAAACATCTGCTTTGCTAAATTTCGATAAGAAATCAAAGAGGAAAGATCAGATAAAGAAGAGACCCCTTTTCCTTCCAAAAGACCGCTTAAAATAACAAGACTTTCTCCAAATCTTATTTTAGTCTCCCGATCCAATTCTTGAGGGCAATCCAAGAATGTTTTTTGCTGCTCCATATAGAAGAAAAGGCGTCTTACCTTATCTAGATAAGAAATAGTCTTCTCAAGAGATTGATCCAAGTTATTTTTCAAAAAAGCGAGAGATATCCCTAAATAGATAAAACCTTTAAATCTTAAAAGATGATCTTCAAGAGAAGGGTTTTTGTTTTCTAAAGAGAGCTCCTCTGCTTTTTGAGCGTAGTGAACAAGCAAATTTAAATCTAGGTTTGGAGAAACTCCTGTTGCAACAACTTCTCTATGAGCCCAAATTAACTGAATAAGGTTTTCTATCCTAAAAGAAGAACGTAAAAACTCCCCATTTCCTCCATAGGAAAAATACATCTCTAAATAAAAGCCTATTTCAATCACTACCTCAGCATCTCTTGGATCTCCTTCACGTCTCATATTCCTTCCGTAAATAAGACAAACTAAAATAGATAGATTGACTAACCTCAGGTCAAAATCAGCTACAGGAAACAGAATCTTTTGTGACAAATAAACCTCTTGAACCTCTTTATAAAGACGCTCACTAAATAAAGCCGATTGAATATTCTGATCACAAAACAAAAGATTTTTAGCTAAAGACGCTACATGATAAACAATAGATTTAGCATAGTAGATTTTTTGGTCAAGGTCTAAAGAATGCTCTTTAGAAGAAAAAATGTCTCTAGAAGCTGCGGCATACATAGTGATAAGATCGTTATCGGAGGCAGCATTTCTGAGAAACAAAGCGCCGCAAAGATTTACTAAAGAATAAGCGCGAAGCAGATCATTACCACAGAAAAAATCCACGCCAAGAGAAAGTTGTATCTCAGGGTAAAGAGCATAACGCACAATCTGGTCTATATCTATAGCCCTATTTAGAAAAGGGTAAAATTCTAAAAACGCATGACAAAGCCATACAAAATTCTCTGCTCTAATAGAAGTAAATAAACCCAAATCATTATGCGATTTTTCAATCTTCTCTGAAAAAAGGATGGCTTGTTCTATATCTTCTTTTAACGTAGCGTTAAAAAGTTCATATCTTTGCTTATAAGCCTTAGCGATAGAAAAAAAAATAGGAAAAACATCAGGGCTCAAAGGAAACCCATTTGCTATATCAGCATAAGAAATAATTCTATTAAGATAATGTCCTCTAGATTGTGCATCGTTTAATTTAGCTTCAAAATGCTTTAAAAGGATGTGGAGTATTGTAGGGTTTTTGTGTCTTTCAAATTCTAGAATCAAGCGATCCATTTCCTGATCTTGCCTATAACTGTCTGGCAATAAATTTCTCTCCATAACTGGAATGAACGTAGCCGAAGGTAGCCCCCTAATAAGCGGGGAAATTTGTGCGTAAGCATTTGATGCTGAAATATCTTGATTCAGAGGGACTGAGAGACTAGAGGAAGAGTTAACGCGAAGACTCATAGCAAAAAAAATCTAATTTAAACGCGATGAGCATAGAAAAAATAAATTAAATAAACAAGAAATTCCCTTACTCTCCTGAGTTACTCAGGAAGAACAGGGTTCTCTCCAAGGTACAAGTTACTTTGATAAAAGAGAAGATGAGATAATATCAATATGTTCCAAGATTGGATCCTAGATTCATACTCTGACATATTTCCTAAATTTGCGAGGATGTCCTTTGCTTGAGTGCGATAAGAAATAATAGCGCTAAGGTTAGAAGGGTCTCCTTTTAGCTCTAGTGCTTCGCTTAACCCAATAAGCCCTCTTAAAAACTCAAGAAGAGTTGCTCTTTTAAATCCTAAGTGATTACCCATGAGCTCTTGCTGCTGATTGACATATAAAAAAAGACGTCTTGCTGTCTCAAGATGTCCAATAGCAATCTCATTATTCAACTCCTTTACAAGACCATTTTTATTCAGCATCGTGCACCCCATATAAGTCAGATTCGCAGCTCTTATTAAAAAATCTAAAAGAGAAGGGTTCTCTTTTCTTAAAAATAATGCTTCAGCTTTCTGCCCATTATAGATAATAGAGTCAAAACTACTATTACTTAAAAATCCACATTCAAGTCTTTGAGAATGAGCCCAATTTAAATGCATGAGATTTTGCTCCCTTAAAGAACGTATGGGCAAAAGAAATGGTATCTCCCGAGAAAAAAGCTCTTCTAAATGGTCACCAAACAAGATCATTTGATCAAGATCTGAAGGATTTACTAACCTCTCTTTTGTATTACGCTGATAAATCAATGAATTAAAAGCATGAAAATTTGAACATCTTTTAAGCGCCGTTTCTTGAAAAAGCTTTGCTCCTTGCGAAGAAGAAAAATCAAAAGTTTTAAAATAAAGAGACTCTACAAACACCAAACAATATTTAATTGTATCAAATGCCGAAGGATCTTTAGCAAAAGGCTCTATATCAAAGGTTATAAATCTTGCCCAATAAAGAGTTTGCAAAGGGGTTAAATGATCCTTTTGAAGGATGAAAATCTCTCTAGCAATCGCTGAATAATGCGCAATAGACTCTCTATCACTTCGCACTCCTTCTCTAGCTTCTAAATTTCTTTTAGATAAAGCCTCAGAAAGATGCAGCAAACAACAAGCTCTAAGAACAGTATTACCTAAAAAAAAGTCCACTCCACTAAGAATTGCTTCTTCAGCATGATTTACATAAGAAATAACATCTTCTACCGCAGTAGGGAAAAAAGAGGCCGCTTCTAAAAGATGTGAAGAGAGTATTAGAAGGTTCTCCCCTCTAAGGGGGCTTTGCATGTAATTAAATTCTAAATGATACTCTTCAATATCTTTTCGAAACTGTATAGCCTTTTCTAAATCCCCTTGTGAAACAGAGCAGAAGAATTCGTATCTTTGCGCATAAGCATTGGCTATCACTGCAAAAATGTGAGGAAGAGTATCTCTTAAGGGCAACTGTCCAATCATCCCAGCATAAGAAATGATTTTATTTAAGTAGTATTCTTTTAAAACTAATTCTCTTTTTGCCTTCTCCTCAAAACGCTTTAAAAGAGTATAAAGGATTTCAGGGTCTTTGCTCCTTTCAAATTCTAAGGTCAACCGCTCTATTTCTCCCCCTCCTCTATCGAGCAAACTACGCGATTGGAATGCGCTTGGACGTAAAGCCGCAGGACCAAGGGTAAACCCATCCAATACCCCTCCAGCAAGAGACCTGCTTGCCATGGGCATCTCCGCCAAGGTGGAAATACCTTGACCTAAGGGACTTAGATTGTTAACAGAAGAAGAGCTCACAAAAACCTGATTGTTAATTTAATTATTACAGTCATTATATAATAAAATTAAATTAAATTCAATCAAACTAACTACATAAAATATTAAATTCTAGTTTTCATAAAAAAATCATAAATATTTAATTATAAATATTTTTCGCTTTTACTTGAAAGTATGAGGATCGTTCTAAATCTCTCATTTCTTTAAAATCTATATAATATCTTGACATGTAGGCCTTAGAGACGATTACACAAATTTTAGAGGAAAATACACTTTGGGGTAAATTATCTGCTATTTTAGCATAAGAAATGATTCGATCTAGATAATCTCTTCTATATATCCTCTTTTCAAGCCGACTTAAAAGAAAATAAAGGGTTTGAGGGTATTTTGTTTTTTCAAACATTTTACTCAAAATCTCTTCTTGTTTACTATGCATCGTTTCTGTATCCACAACTAACAAATTTCGTGATTGAAAGGAGCTGCGGGCGGGGGAATAGCCTACGGGGGAATAGCCTAGCTTAAGTTCCTCCATCTCTTCAGGCGAAGAAGGCGAATCATAACCCCTTGGAAAACAACTTGATACCTTAATGGAATAAAAACTCATAAAACCTTACAAAGATGAATTAATAAAGATATCGGTATTCCCCCAAGGAAAAGCGACAGGAAAGCTTTTTGAGACTTTGAACGAGGCAGGATCGTAATCGCTTAAGGGATAACTAATTGTGACGATTTTAACCCCCTTCTTAAGATGCTTAAAAAGAGCGATAAGCCGCAAGATCTCCTCATCTTCAAGGCATGTGCCATATAAATAAATGGCAGTATAACCTGATAAATCAACCTCTCCCATTTCCCCTAGCAAAAAAGAAGCCCTAGAAAGATTTTGCTTCTCCTTTACCTTATTGGCCTTCTCAACAAAAGCAGGGTTCCATTCAATCCCCCTAACTCTACACCCTAGTAAACAGCTAAGAAACAAAACCCCGCGCCCTCTTCCGCAGCCCAAATCTAAAATATGGTCATCTGGGCCTAAAAAACACTCTTTAGCAACCTCGGCCAAAACACTAAGAGGCGTTTCCCCATAAGCATTCACCTCTTTGGCACCCTTACTTTGTAAAAACTTCCTGCTCATTTTGTAAGGATTATCAAATAAGTACTCCTTCTTAAGAAGAGCATCCACAGCCTTAAACGCAAGGTCTTTATAAAAAACGCGCCTAACAAAAAGCTCCTCTTTCCAAAGAAAAACCCTACACTTAAAAAACAAATAAAAAAACTCAAGCATCAGCTCTTCCTTTCCCCAATCTTATTGCAGATGAAGAACTCTTTCTAATTCAACGATTAGGCTTGGAATATCTTCTTTGATAGTGCCCCATACTATCCGATGACTAATATCAAAATACCCATGTATTAATTGGTTTCTCATACCAATTACTTGCCTCCAAGGAATAGTTGGAATTTCAGCTTGTAAAGGTAAAGAAACTGCATTAGCAGCTTCCCCTATTAGGAGTAACTCGCGAATAACTCCACCAAGAAGCAATCTATCTTTTTCTAAATCAGATATATCTTTATTGGCAACATGATGGCATACCGCTTTGGCAGCCTCCAACATGTGATTAAGTCGGTTAAAATCTTTCTTGTTCATATAAAGGGTATGATTGTTTGATAACTTCACTTCTAAAAAGCTTACTAATATCTTCTGGAGTTCTAAGATCCACTTCTCTTCCTAGATTCAGGGAAAGCTCGTCCTTCATTTTCACCATGCTAAAAAGTCCGGGAATATACTGCGGATCAAATTCCACAAGTACATCAACATCGCTTGCTTCAGAAAAATGATCTGATAATACCGAACCAAAAAGAGCTAATTTAACAATATGATGTGCCTGACAAAATTTTTTAATCCAACTTTTAGAAATTTTGATCTTTGGTTCCATCATATACATTCCTTATTTTAAGGATTACAAGCTAGCAAAACGAAAAGCAAGATTACCATCTTCTAGCTTTTGTATAACACGGTAAAATTTATCTGTCACTTATATCACCTTTAAAATGCACGGTGCCCTTTAATTTATCAAAAACCTCACCAGTTAATGGAGTGGCCTGTCTCTATGGCTAGAAAGGCTGAGGGGTCGATCTCCTCTTTTTGGAGGGCTTTTAATAGATCGTAGGGGGGCTGATTGAAAGGTTCATCAGATAGATTAAAGGTTTTCCAATGCATGCCTAAACTAAGCACAGAGTGCACTTCTTTATGAATTCTCACCGCATTTTTAGGTTCAATATGCACAGGGCTCATAAATTTCCGCGGGACATACGTTCCAATAGGAATAAGGCTTAAATCCATCGAACCAAATGTTTGCCCAATCTTTTTAAAATCGTAGGGGTTATAACCGGTATCTCCCACAAAATAAAGCTGCTTTTTAAACTTGGCTCCCTTTGTAAAGTTTACAACCCAACCCGCCCAAAGGGTTTTATTAAAATCAAAAGGCGATCTGCCAGAAAAATGCTGAGTCGGCACAGCAGTTGCCTTAATTTCTATCCCCCTCATCTCTAGATCAATAGACTCCCACCAACTGCGCTCTAGTACATTTTCAATGCCAAGACGCGTAAACCACTTCTTTACCCCTAGGGGAACAAGCCATAAAATATGAGGGAACTTAGCATACAGCGCCAAAACTGTTGCTTTATCAAGATGGTCGTAGTGATTGTGGCTAATGAGCACAAGATCTATAGAAGGAAGATCATCTAACTCCAAAGGAGGAGAGTGGCGTCTCTTGGGACCCAAAAAAGAGAGAGGAGAGCAGCGAGAGCTCCATATAGGATCTGTTAAAATGTTCAATCCCTTCACCTTAATTAAAAAGGTGCTGTGATTAATCCACATAGCTGACGGCTTATCAGCCTCTGCAACAGATCTAACCACAGGGTAGGTAAAAGAAGCTGGCGCTTTAGGATAGTGTTTTAAATCATCATAATACCCCGTTTTCCATAGAATAACATCCAAAAACTTTCTTCTAAGATTGGAAATATAAGGATTACTAAAACGCATACCTATACCCTAAACATATATAATATATATTTTAATAACATTATTTAATTTAAAGATCAAGAAGAGAAATTATGAAAGATGAACTATGCATTATAAAACAAGAGAGAACAAAATCCCCCTCTCTCTTCCTCTGTGGTTTTCTTACCTCTGTGGTTAAAAAAAATGCAAGTCTTTGTGTGCTCAAGTGTTAGCCAAGATATAAACCACAGAGGTAAGAAACCACAGAGGAAGAAAGAGAGATTTTGTTCTCTCTTGTTTCATAATTCATAAGCTTAAGGAAAGAGGGGTTGTATCTGTGAGTTCTTGGGGACCGAAGAATTGGATGGGGCCGGGGAATTTATAATCATCTTGAAGGGCTAAAGCTTGCCGAATTTGCTTGAAATGCAAAAAGGGAGCTTTTCCAAGATCTACAAGCGCTTTTTGAATAACAGGCTTTAATTTTCCCTGTCTCTTTTCAAGACACATAAGCATGGTAAGGGGTAAGCCTCCCATTTGCCACTCTGAGGCAGGCTTTTCAAGATTTTTTACAAAGGCCATATAGCCGGTTAGGCCTTCTTTGAGTAAAATACAAGCACTCATCCCCAAAACGTAGCAATAATTTGCATCAAAATTAGAAGGAAGGGCCGATCTTCCCTCATAACCCAAAAAGTGGGCTACAGGGCTAAACTTCCCTTTATAAGACCGCTCCTTTAACTCTTTTTTAACGCAGCTTATGAGCAGTTTTTCTGTTTCAATAGAAGAGACCTGAACATTTCCATGCGGATCTCTATCTAAAAGAAGCTGCTTTTGTATTTCTTCTGGAAGGCTAATAAAGCATTCTCTAGAACTTTCAGTTAATGCCTGCTTATCAAAAGAAGTCTCCGCATTGATTTCCTCAATTAAAGCTCTAATCTCAGGAATAAATTCAATAAGCCCTTCAGGGATAAGAACAACCCCATAGTTTTTATCTTCTCTTTCGCGCTTACAAACAAGATCGGCTAATTGGCGTGTAATCTCTTTAAGCGTTGTTTTGTTAAAGGCAATCTCCTCTCCAATAAGAGCACAGTTAGGATGCGTTTTAAGCGCGCACTCTAGCGTGATATGAGAAGCTGATCTTCCCATGAGTTTAATAAAATGGTAATATTTTTTAGCCGACAAAGCATCTTTGCAAATATTGCCAATCATCTCGGAATACACTTTGCATGCCGTATCAAATCCAAAAGGAATTGCCACCCAAGGATTTTGCAGGTCCCCATCAATTGTTTTAGGAACCCCAATCACTTTAGTTTTGCTTCCTTTTTGTAAAAGGTATTCTGCCAAAATAGCAGCATTGGTATTAGAGTCGTCTCCTCCAATAATGACAAGCCCATCTAGATTTAGTGAGGTAAGAGTTTTAAAAGCGGATTCAAGCTGGTCTTCACTCTCAATTTTCGTGCGCCCAGACCCTATTAAATCAAAGCCCCCCTGATTGCGAAAAGAGACAATAGAAGAAGCGTCAAGCTCTTTATATTTACCTTGAATAATGCCATTTGGACCATCTAAAAAACCAAGGAGCGTGCTTTTTTGATGAAGCTTTTTTAAAGCATCAAAAAGCCCAGCAATCACATTGTGTCCGCCTGGAGCCTGCCCGCCTGAAAATACAACACCCACACGAAGAGGATGAGCTTTCTTGGCCTCCCCTTTTTTTAAATGCAAGACCGGGCGCCCATAAGTTTGAGGAAACCTCGCCTTAAGCTCTTCCTCATTTCTCAAGCAAGCAGTACTCCCCTTTTCTTTCTCAGAGCAAACCGTTTCTAAATGATGAAAAAGAGAAGGAATCTCCCCTTGATATTTTTGTCTTAAAACTCCAAGCACATCTACCCCTTCCATAACTCCCAAGACATTAGAATGTTTTAGGTTACACTGTATTATGTGCCGGCAATTTAGGCAACATCAGGCTTTAACCCGATGTTAAAAGATATCAGGCTCGCTATCTGATTCAGATGTTGAGTCTGCCAAACTAGGATACACCCCATTTAACATAGCTGCGCGTTCATTTAAAGAAACCCACGCCTCCTCTGAACTATCCGATGATAGAGACTCTGTATCTGAGATCTCTTCACGCTCTGTTAAGTCTTTAATAATCCCCAGCTCCATACAAGAATCTTTAAAGCTTTCTTCTATTTTAATTTCTTCCAATCGTTTAAAACATGCCGATCGCATTTCTCTCATAATCAGGGTGGTCGATGCTAACCATTTCCTACAACACAACAAATATTTCTTTTCATTATTGAGGTCTTTTAGCATGTGAGCAGAGAGGCCTTGAAGATAAAATGTGCATACGCTTGGATTTTTGATCTCGGCCAGCGCATCAAGAGCTTCTTGGTATCTCTCTGTTTTAAAATAATATATCCCCATTAAGACATGTCCTCTATCCAAGACATTTCTAGGCAAAGAGCCTGTCATTAACTCTTTAATCGTATCCAAAGAATCAAATGGCGCCTTAGAATAAAAAATAGCAATTAATTTACGCGCAGCTAATTTCTCTTCTTTTGAGCATTTAGAATATTCTACAAATTCTCTAATGTCAGAAACGCCAGAATCTTGGAGAAAATCAGCTCCCATAGTCAATCTGGATCTGAAGTTATCTATTAAACCGCTATCAATTTCCCCTCTTTCCACCCCTTTTGTATCACTAAAAGGATTCACATCAAACTGTTCTTTAGGAGGATTTTTTGTGCGATCCATAAAATATTCATTATTATCCCAAGGATAACTTACACCGCTAAGAGAAAGAAAACCTGACATATAAACCCCTTTATTTTTTGTTTTATTAAATTATTTAATAATATTTTACAACATAGTTTATTTTACAAAAACAAATAAACATTTTATTAATTTAAATTATTAAAACCTTAACACAAAACAAAAAAAACGAACTATATTCCCGCGTAAGCCCCAATGTAAACCTTTGCTCGTCAGCCCCTTGGAGTGCTATTTCCTATACGCAGCCTTCTAAACAACCTATAAATTAAACAAAAATCATGTCGACAATTAATAATTTGTAGTATATAATTAGGTTAATAATATTTTTCGTTTTTTTAATAAAATTAATAATAAAAAAGAGAAGAATGACACTATCTATAAAATCATTATATGCTTTAGATCTTGCAGGGACTGAGGTTTCACGATTTTCTTCAGCTTTAAGAGGAAATCTATCTGCAGCGAAGCAGAACATCCAAGCCATTGAAACGATGCGCGAGGCTGTATTTCACCCGCATCTTTACCTTCCCCTTCCGCAATACTCCTCTTCAGTAAAAGAGCCTTATAAGGGCACATGTCAATCTTTTATTTCGGAAGTAAAAGACACTGTAAATAACACAGTGAATTCAATGAATTATAGCGCTGCGACTCCGTTACTTAAAACAATTGGCCAATTAAATGAGGGTAAAACTTTTCAAGCAATGCATATCTCTTCTGAAAACGAATACCCTTTAAGTAACTGCGCCGGCATGTCACATGCCATCCTCAAGAATCTAAAAAAAGAGCATGGAATTGAAGGGATGCTCGCAGTAACAAGAGCTAATCTTTATACCCCTTTTGAGCATTCTGCAGTCATAGCAGAGTGTGCAGATGGGTATGTTTATGTTGAATCATGCGATGATGAGGAAAAAAGATTAATAGCGGTGGCATTTAATTCGAGTGTTTATGGTAATGGTTGGTCAATTTCTGCCACAAAACCAGGGAACGCCTCTCCTTTGATCTTGAAAAGACTTTCAATAGATGAAAGCCGAGTAGAAACTAATTTTTATTCAACAAATGTTATCAATGGCGATAGTATTGTCATGAGAAAACACCTCATTTTCTGCGCTTCAAGATGCTTTCCTATTGTGAATACTGAACAAACTAAAATTATTGCAATTTACCCAAATAAAAAGGAGATTGTTCTAGAGGACCGCTCCGATAAAGAAAATGTAAAAAAAGAAACCTTTTCTTTTGAGGCAATCAGGTCAGGCCCTTTAAAGAATACAGAAGGCTTTTTTACAAAATTTCAAGAGTTTGTTAAAGACGGCTTTGTATCTCCTCAGGAATTAGAGCAACAATTAGTCACCATTGCCACACAAGAAGACCGCATCAGAGAGCTTTATGCAAACATTCACATTCCTCCTGAAAAAAAGAAAGAAGGGAAGCCCCTTATTCATAAACCTGCTGAATCTCCAATGCCTTCTATATCCCCTCAGGGATTTATTAATTCATTACTTTGGTAATACTCGATGTTCCACTTTTTAGGGCTCCCTGGAGTTATTCCAGCTTTGCCATATCAATTCTCCTCGGCGTCCATAGCTCTTCGCTATGAACTCCTCGTTCGAAACGCTTCGCTTTGATCTGGCTTTGCTGGAATAACTCCAGGGAGCCCTAAAAAGTGGAACATCGAGTAATAGTTATTACAAGGGCGGTCTTTCCTTTATAATACTTGCAATTTTCAGGGACTTGAATATCGATCCATTCTTCTTTATAGTCCAGCCAGGGATTGGTGATGATATGATCGATAAATTTTTGATTCTCGAATTTTGAAGTAGGGTCTTCTAAGAAACAAGAAAAACGGGACCCTTTGCGTGTATGTTTTTCTAAAATAAGACTTAGAAATTCAAAAAGACGGTCCCCTTTTTCCTCAAAAGCAAAAGGAGCTGATACCGGCTTAGATACAAAAGAGGCCAGATCGGCTTCTTTAATTAACCCTTTTGCAAGAAACCTTTCTATTGCCCAACCAGCTTGCTTTTCTGTGATTTGAGCATTTTGTTTTAGCTCATCTAAAAAAGTAAGTAAGTGTATAGATTCTAGAGGGCCTTCTTGTGTGATTAGTTGGAAAAATTCTAAAAGATCTTCATCCTTATAAACCTTTTGGAAATGAGAAGAAAGAGAGTTTTTTGCTTCCAAAAGCACTTGTTGCCCCTTTTTTACAACTACGTGAGAATGATCTGCTTGTCTGCGTAAATTCTGCATTTCTTCTTCACTTTCTAGAGGATAATCATCAAAAAAAATGGCGTCGTAAACACCTAAAAGCGCTAAAGCATTCTGCCAGGTATCTTCTACGATAGTAACACCTTTATGCTTTTTAGCAAATTCACGCGCTTTTTCTGCAACCATAGGATCACATTCAATAATCGTATGACTTTTGGGTTGATATGTCTGAATCGCCTCTGCTGAATAACCACAACCAAATCCAATTTCTAACACATCCCCAAAGGGCTTAAGCGCATCAATACAAGCCTGCATATAAGGCTTTTCCCATTCCATCATAACCTGAAACCGGCCCTCTTTCAAAAGCTGTTCCTTTCCATATTCATCCTCTTTAAACTCAAGATCTTCTTTTTTTCCCATGCTACAACCAATTTTTGATTACACTCTATTCTTTTGCGCCCTTATCTCAGCTTAGATTGCTCTCAACTTACAGGAGGACGGTCTGGGAGAAAGCCACCGACTTGCATTTTCCACATCCTAGCATAAAGACCATCAAGCTTGAGCAAAAAATCATGACTCCCCTCTTCCACAATCTTTCCCTTGTCAAAAACTAAAATACGATCCATACGAGATAAGGTCGAAAGGCGATGAGCAATCACAATAGTTGTGCGATTCTGCATGAGTTTTTCTAGGCTATCTTGAATGTACCTCTCGGTCACAGAATCTAGGGACGATGTCGCTTCATCCAAAAAGAGAATGGGCGCATCTGCTAAAATTGCCCGAGCAATGGCAATCCTTTGCCTTTTCCCTCCGGAAAGCTTAGTCCCTCTTTCCCCTACTATGGCTTCATAGCCCTTAGGAATATTCCGAATGAATTCATCGCAGTGCGCTAGTTTTGCTGCGCAAATGATCTCTTCCTCTCTTGCCTCAGGTTTTCCATAACATATATTTTCTCGCAAGGTCCTATGAAAAAGCACAGGATCTTGAGGTATCAGGGCAATCTGCTTCCGGAGCGATTCCAGGCTAACATCCGCAATTTCCTGTCCATCAATGAGAATTTTTCCCTTATGCAAAGGAAAAAACCGTAAAATTAAGTTGATGAAAGTAGATTTTCCCGCACCTGTAAAACCGACAAGCCCAACCTTTTCACCTCCGCGGATCTGAACATGTTTGTTCTCGAATAAATCTTTTTCTCCATAACAGAAAGAAACATTATCGAAGACAATTTCGCCAAGTGAGATTTTTAACTCTTTTGCACCCGCCTTATCTCCTAAATCTTGAGGATCGCGCATTACAGAGTAAGCCTGTTTAGCTGTCCCAAAAGACTGAAAAAAAATAGGCAAGGCCGAACCCACTGCCCACGTAACTCCTGTGATATTCCACATGGTGGTAAAAACCTGAATAACTTGACCACTCGTTATTTGGTTGTGGGTCCATAAATAAAGAAGAGAGCCGTTTATTCCAAGAAAACCTACAACACAATAAAAAAGATCAGTGAAACATCGCATCTTTTCGATATAACACTTAGAGCTAGTGTTTGTGTCTTTCTCTTCTTGCTGAAAAGGATCTACGGCTTTTCTTTCATACTTAAAGCGGTAAAAAAGATTAACGGCAAAGTTATTTGTAAAACTATCGACAATTTTTCCAAGTAACGTGCTGCGCGCCTCTCCATGCCGATGCTCGTAAAGATCACACGATTTGCTAAACTTAAGAGTAACGCTCAAATGAATAGTCATCCAGACAAGTAAGATCCCAGCAAAAACAGGATTCACAAACCAAAAGACCACCAAGCCTAGAATACATGTCGCAATCGCAGGAAAGATTGGCCAAAACAATTGCTGAATGATCGATTCTACTTGCCCTGTCATATCGCTCATTTTATTAGCTAAGCTCCCCGAAAACCGCTCATTAAAATAGTGAGGAGAATGATGCTGAATATGATCAAACATTGCCATGCGAAGATCCGCTTGAAGTTTCGGAAGCGCTTTTGCCATTAAAAAGCCCATTGTCCGAGAAGCTAGCGCAATGTATACACTCAAACACACACCTCCAATGATCGGCCCTCGCAATGCCTCCCAAGCAGCCATTCGATCGCCTTCATAAGTGGTGAAAATATCAACAACCAAATGCAAAATATAAGGCCACAGCATAGATTCAAGAGGCCAAGCAAGGGAATCAAGGAGAAAGATCAAGATAAACGTCCATTTCTGAGACCGCATGAACTGCCATACAAAACCAATAAGCTCTTTATAAGAAACCACTTTAAATCTCTAATGAATTATTTAACCCCCAGTTCTGTGTTCACATGGGGGTTAAATAAGAATCTCACAAGTAAGTATACTATTCAAGTTTTCTTGTTCTTCTAAAGGTCCTTCAGGACACAAGAAATTACTATGTCTTAAATAACCAGGATTGAATATAACGACCTAATATCTTAACAAAAGAAGAGCTTCCTTTGAACCAAAAAAGATTGTGCACACTAGAAGTATCAAGCCTTGGACTTGGCTGCATGGGAATGACAGGTTTTTATGGACAAGTTAACAAACAGCAGTGCATCGAAACAATTCAGGTAGCTTTTGAAAAGGGGATCACCTTTTTAGACACAGCTGATAATTATGGCTTTGGAGATAATGAGGTTCTTGTAGGAAATGCTATAGCTTCATTTCGTAAAAACGTCTGCATCGCCACCAAGGTTGGTGTTGTCCGTAAAAGAGAAAATCCCCATATAGTTTCGATCAATGGTACACCGCAATATATCAAAGAGCAGTGCATAAATAGCTTAAAGAGATTGGGCACTTCTGTTATCGATCTCTATTACTTGCACCATGTTGATTTAAATACCCCTATTGAAGAGACAATTCAGGCCATGGCAGATCTTGTAAAAGAAGGCCTTGTAAGACACATTGGGCTTGGAGAGGTAGCCGCGCAATATATCCGTAGAGCCCACGCTATACATCCCATTACAGCTGTTCAAGCAGAATACTCCCCTTTTTCAAGGACAGCCGAAAAAGACATCCTTCCCACCTGCAAAGAACTTGGCATTGGCTTTGTAGCCTGCGCTCCCATCTGTAGAGGCCTTCTTAGCGGCGCAATCACCACATTTCAAGATCTAAAAGCAGGTGACTCTCGTCAAAACTTCCCCCGATTTCAAAAAGAAAATCTTATTCACAATCTTTCCATTGTCACCTCCCTAAAAAAAATCGCCAATGAAAAATCCTGCACCCTCTCTCAGCTCAGCTTAGCTTGGAGTTATGCTTTAGGCCCCTCCATCATCCCCCTTTTTGGAACAACAAAGCCCATTCATGTGCAAGAAAACATAAAAAGCACAAAGATCGATCTCACTCAATCTGAAATAGATAATATCAACGCAATTGTATCAAAAGGCACTGTTCATGGCGAAAGACACCCTGAATCGGCAAAAAAACTCTATAATCCAGGTTAAAGCCAACCTTCGAAATTAAAAATAATGCTGTTAGCGAAGAATAGAAATGTCCTATCTTTGCGTTTTTTAGAAATGTCCTATTTATAGGCTTAAAAAACGCAAAGATAGGACATTTCTATTCTTCGCAAAGCGGACATTTCTAAAAAACGCTTACAGATTCAAATCAATGCCACGTTTTTATCCACTCATCATATTCCGAAGGTTTTAGGCGGAACCTAGCAATATTTCCCTTGTGCAAGCTCATTAGCTCCGTTTCAATAACTTCAATAAATTTTGCCCGGTCATCAATTGCCACATTCTCTAAAGCCCTTTGTTTAATTACCGCTACTGCAGTTTGTTTATCTAGGGATGCCCTGACAACTTCTCCCACTACCATGCTAATAAAAGAGCGATACCGCAAACGAAAGAGATCAGGCTCTCCAAGTTCTTGGCGCGTTGCAGAGTAAAGAGAGCTAGAGCGCTCGTAAGCCCATATAAATACTTCGCGCAATAACTCAATACGGTTCAATTCATATACACCGAGAAGGCCACTAACATAGACCTGTTCAGGAACGTCCACAAATGATAAAGGACACAGATTTCCACGAATCAAAGGAATGTTAGCAGCAAGCCTTGATACACGTTTATTAACATCCAGGAATGGTTGCAAATAAGGCAACTGGACCATTACAAAAAATGATTGCTCAAAAGGATCTGTGATGGCGCTAGCCGTGTCTAAAATCTGTTCAAAATATTCACTAATTAATTGAGGAATTGCCAAAGGCTGATACACTGACTTAGCTATACCTACCGGTTTCGAGCGCAGCCGCCCACAAGCCCTCTGATCGCGGAGCAAATTGTCTGATAAAAGAGCGTGCAAATTTAAAATGGTAAAATGATTAAAATTCATTTGTTCTGCCGACTCTACCATAAATTCAATAGCAGCCTTGTGGTTTAAGATCATCTGAGCTTCCATGCTATCTTTGCCTTCCGGGGCCTCTCCTAACTCAAGCAACCTCTCTGTTTCGAGCAATGAATAGGTGTTTCCCTCTAACCGGCTTGAATTCCATGATAAATCAATCAACAAACGACTGAGCATTTGTCTTGCATAGGTTCCTGCAGGACGCTGTCCATCCGGAGACTTTCCAATTTCAAACAAGTGGTTTCTTATGCTTTCAGAAAGATAATAGGTTTCGTTAGGACGATATCTATCAAGAAACTCTCTATTGTAACCAACCGGTCGACGCGCCTGAATGGGTCTACGCACGTTTGATTGAATAGACAAAGCTTCTTGCGATAAAGGAATTAATTTTTCCAATTGACTGCTACCTAAGAAGGGGTCTTTTGCCGGAGAAATATCCGCTGAAGAAACCTCAGAGGCATCTATCTCATCTTGAGCCTTCCTTAGATGGTAGCGCCTAGAATTAGTGCTCCCTGAGATATTTAGGCGCCCTTCCTTCAGCAAAGAAGCTAAATAGCGTTGCAAAGAGCGCTTAGCCAAAGGGGGCACTAGCGTCTCCAAAATATCAGCTAAGGAAGCTCCTTCTGGAAAGCTTTCTAACACCCTCAAAATATTATCAAAAGTTTTATTAGGATTTTGTTTTACCACTGGCGCCCCCTATAAAGTGGCGCAACTTGAGACCAACTCGCGCCAATTATATGCAATTATATACAAATTCCCCTTAATCGCGCCACTAAAATGGCGCAATACTGGCGCAAGTCAGGAACATGCGCCAATTATAAGGCCATTTTGGCGCGATACTGGCACAAAAGAGGGGTTATTAGAATTTAAACTTGATAAACCATCGAGTTAAACCCTCAGCTATTTGGCGCAGTCTACAGCAGATTTTTTGAGGTTTAGTAGACTTGGATTTATTGCCACTCTCAGAGTGCCGATTTCTGAAAGAATGCGTAGTATTTCCCTAGTAACTTCTTCTTCTGTTTTTGTTTCATCTCCAAATGCCTCTGCCATTTTTTCAACGACTTTTTTTTCTTTAAAATAGCTTTCATGGGCAAGTAGACGATGACTATTCAAACAAGTTGCCAATGCTTCTTTAGGAGGGAAATAGTACTCACCACTAGGAGATTGGAAGGCGTCTATGATATTGCGCGCGGCATGAGCCGCTCTATGCACTACTGTCGCAGGAGCCGACAGAATCTCAGCGCTTGCTTTGGCTTGAATGTATGCTTGAGCGAGTTCTCGATCGACAGGGTTTCTGCTTGTTGCTAAATCCCCAATCTCTTCCCATGAAGGAGCGGGAAATGTAGACTTTAAATGATCAACGATATGGCCCTCTAACATGAGAGCGCCAGCAACCCCTCCCCCAATAAGGCCACTTAACCCCCAAACAAAAGCTCCTTCTGCAGTGATATCTATGATCGTATTCCTAATAGGACGATCCGAATCAGAATTTTCAGAGTAAGCGCCAAGAAACCGGAAAATTTGGATAGGCAAGGTTTTTACAAGATGCGGTGCATGATGATAAATCTCATCTCTAACTATGTGTGCTACATCAGCAAAACAAAGAGGAATGGGACTTGCGTGAGAAGGCTCTGCCTTCTTGCGATCTTCCAGTCTTGCTGTCTTATACCCTTCCCTAACATTAAAAGGCTGTGGCGAGGCAAACGGGGCAAAATTGATGCTAGCTCCTCGGATTTTGTTATTAACAGGTTCTAGAGCGCTCGCTGTAGAAAAGCTATATGCCGGCGTCGACTCCAGATAACTATTTGCTCTAGCATGAATAGTGCTAAGAGAAAAGGTTATTTCCTGACACATTTGGGAGACTAAGTGTGTTTTTTGATTTAGCAAGGAATACTTGCCTGATAAAACAGCTCTTGCACTCAAATAGCTTGATTGTTCGTTTAAGGTTACATCTATTTTTAATGGCATTAGGGGGTAATCTCCACAAGTGATAGGGGTTTGTCTAGAAGTCCTTTGGAGAAATGGCCTGAATTGACAATTTCTTTAGATTGGGCTTTTAATACGGTTGCTACAGGTAGGTGCTCTGCATTCCAGAGTAAATAGATACGCTTGAATCCTTCTTCTTCAGACTTCTTGTAAATACTGTTTAAAAGAGCATCTAAACGTTCATTCCACATTGAGTTTGTTGAATAACTGATTCCATTTTCTAAATGCAGAAACTTTGAATACTGAACAAGAAAAACGGCTCCCTCCTCTACCTCTTGATAAAGAAGAAGGCCTTGCATTTTTCCCGTTTGGTTTGCCGTAAATTTTGAAAGACTTACATTATAGGTCTTACTCTTTGCAAGAAACTGGTTTAAATGCGCGGGGAAATCATTAGGTAAAACACTTGAACTTGGCAAGTTAAAACCAAAACCACTTACAATGGCCTTTTCACTTAGTAATCCTCTTTCATAACTCAGCCTTGCAATAAGTTTTTTTTCAGAAATCACAAAACTCTTAAATCCGGAAGTCATACGACTTGCTCCTGAACCCCCCCCAATAGGGCAGAAAAAATGGAATACCTCATCAAACTCAGAAGAGGAAGTTTTTAAAGTAAACTGAGAGACTTTTAAAAGAGCTGAAGAAAGACCTGTTTGATTAGCTGCCTTGGCAACTGCTTTAATAGTTGCGTCGGTAGCTGTCTGTACTTTTTTGCAAACCTTGCCAGTTGCCGGAGTTAAAGAGCAGCCTTTCTCTATATATTTTGTTGCAAGCGCTAATAGTTTTTCCCTTCTTTGCCTTGCATCTTCTTGACTTGAGCGAATAAGAGCTAAAGGCATTAAAGGTACTGAGAAATGTATGCGCGCAAGTCTAGAGCTACTAGCTGCTCGAATTTTTTCATCATGCTGCTCAAGAAGCGCACATGGGGTTGTAGAAGGAAATGGGCGCGTTAACCAATCATCTGCCTTTGCATAAATATTAGCCTTTAAAGCATTCACCTCTCCTGAAATCGCTGTAATTGCGAGGCCACTTTTCCCTAGCCTTGAAGAGGCATTCATAAGATAGCGTGATTGAAGCTGATGATTTGGTTCATCTGTTAGTTTAAATGTGATAGATGCCATGGGTTTAATTGCTCCTTGAGGCGATTTTTCTAGATAATTGTTTACCGCAATTGTTAATAAAGACGGTTGCTTGAGAGTTAGAAGGCAAAAGGCGTGAAGAACCCATCATTTGCTTAATTTCATCTCCGAGGGAGGCTATTTTAGATCTATAAACTTTAAGCTTTTCTAACAAGCTAATTTCTAAAGACTTAAATTCATTGCTATGGCCTTCCAAACTTTGCAAAGCTTGCCTTGAGTCTTTTAAATAATCGATTTCCCTTCCTTCTTGAGATAAAGCGGTAACTGTCCCTTCAATATTTTTTTGCGTTTCATCAAGGAGTTTAGTATAGCGCTCTACAGAATCTTGCAGATATTGACGCGCTTCATCGATCTTTTCCTGCAGTAAGCTCTCTTCTGTCTCTCCGCTTGCTAAAGCATTCGAAAATGCAATAGTTTCATTCATTCTTTCAATAAAGCTCATTTTGTAAGACCTTGTAAGGCAAGCATTCTTTCATCGGTTTTTTTCTTCAATTCTTTAAGCTTTTCTTTGCACTCTTTATCCAATTGAATTCTTGCAGCATTAAGGGTTAAAAGCGTATTTTGCTGCTGTGAAAAACTCTCTTCTTGCGTGCTATTTATAACATTTGCAGAGGCTACTAATTGATTTGCCGCTTCCCCAATCACAGCTTGCAAGCGATCCATTTTAGCATCATAAGCCTTCTTTTTTATCACAACCTCTATAAATTGATTGATAAAGGTCTCGCAATCCATCCCCTGTGCCATAAGGCCCGTCAATATACGTTTCCACTTCTCCTCAATCGATCTCGTATTTGCAGGATAGATAAATGCGCATAGTAAAAAACAAATCGCTTTAGCTTGATCATCCGGATTTTTTTTAACAAACTCTTTTTCCCAAGCAAGAAGATCATCCTTTCTTGCAGAAAAAAAGGAAGAGCTTTGCATCTCCTCGATAAGAGCCTGAACCGCAGTAAGTGGAGGAGAAGATTCGGATACAAGTCTCTCTTGGGTGATCGTCATTGTGCTCATAAGCGTTTAGTCTCTTGACCCTCCACCTCTTCGATCCATTTGATAACCATACCAGCTATCAGGAGAAGGCTGCTGAGGGGCGGGTGTGGGGGCCGGCTGGGGATATTTTCTTTTCCACGCATCTAATTCAGCATTAAAAACGGAAATTTGCTGATTTAATGTTTGGATCTCATTTGCTTGAGACGCCTCTATTTTAGTTAGCGAATCAATAGACCCTTGCAATAATCCAAGACTGTGGGAATGTACGTTTTTTAGCTCAGCTGTTCTTGCACGTGCAGAAATGAGCTGGTCTTGCAATAGGGCCGTTTTTTTTGCAAGAGCTTCTAGAGCTTCTTTGCATTGCTCATTCATTACATCAACTGCTTGATCTACATCCTCAATGCGCTGATAAATTTCTTGGTTTAACCCTTGTACTGATTGTAGCATAATTAAAACGACCTCATAGCTTCTTTAATTTGGATATCCAGATTTCTCCAGTGCATTACTTGGGGCTGAACCGCTCCAAATGTAGCACTAAGGGTTTGCAATTGAGCTGCCTGCTCACTTACCTTAGCAGTTAAAGTTTTAACTTTGTCATCAAAAGGCTTTTTCTCTAATTCTTGAGCTGTCTCAAGCTCTTCATTTTCTTTGAGGGCTGCTGCAAGTTCTGATTCAAGCTTTTGATTCAGCTCTATAAAAGGCTGCATAGAATTATCCCACGTCTCTATGTTTACATCAATTGCAACTTCTGTATTTGCAACAATTATTTGCAAAGATGTTCCACTATTTGTCAGAGGTATAATACTCATAATTATCCAAAGGGTAATGCAAGAGTTAACATAGCGCCGCCTTTTGCCGGTACAGCAGCGGCAGCTCCGCCGGCTCCGGCTTCCATAGCAAGGCTTGCACCGGCTGTCACTACAACGCATGCTGCAGCAATGACTAAGGCGGCCCTTAACTCTTTACGTTTATGTTCTCTAATTTCTTTTGCTTTTTCTTCAATTTGAATCGCTGTGCTTATCTTTTGTTTTTCCAATGCAGAAAGATGGCCGGCATGTTGCACAAGAGAACGGTTAAGCTCTACAATACGCTCATCAGCTTCTAGATCCTCTTGATCTAGCCTATCAAGTCGTCTTCTAAGATCTTCCTGATCATGCTGAAGCAACTGAACATTTCTGCCAATCTCTTGGTCTAATCTTCTGATGGAGGCATCTTCTTGCTCTTTTCTCTCCTGCCCAAATCTTTCTATCTGCGCTTCAGCTAAATTCCCTATATCCCGCTGAAATTCTTTAAATTCATCTTCGCGGGGCTCCGCTGCAAGCATAGCGCGTCTCCTTGCAAACAAATCATCTGCCGGGCTAGGAATCCCTGCATGCTGCCTATTTAGAGCAGATTGTCTTAAAAGGTCCCCTACAAAATTTGCCATTTCCTCTCCAATTTTAACATATTACGCAGCTGCTTTTAGGTTTGATGCCAGCCACATGCTGTTGAAACTGGTTAAATGCATTATCTAGCTTGTTATATGCTGCTTTTTGATTTGCAATGACTTGTTCAGCATCAGTTAATCGCTCATGCACTGCAGCACTACGAGCTGCCCCTTCATCCACCCTAGCTGCCAAAACAACGTTATTTTCTTTTAGTTCATGCAACTGCTTATCCACTTTCGCAAAACGCTCGTCTTCTCTTGCTTTACCCTCTAAATCTAGTGATTCATTTTGAGAAGTCACTTTAGTAATTATTTGGTTAGCATAAAGAGTGTATCTTTCTAGTTTTTGTTGGATTTTTTCTAATTTTTCACAGTTCATGACCTTTTGAGCCAAGTCCATATATTCTTGTAATCTTCTTAGAGCCTCCTCACGGGTCGTGGGGCTTACAACTTCTTTTTGCAAAGCGGCAAGTTCTTGATTAGCTAGAGGGCTAACCTCGTTTACCCAATCAACCATTTCCGTAAGGAATAGGTGGGCAGTTGGCTCCATCACTTCTCCATCAAAAGGAGATTTAGCAATAGGCATATCGAGCAAAGAACAAAGAGCTTTAAAGTCCAAGAACATCGCCTCTTCCCAAACACGTGTGCGATCTAGAATAGGACTTACCAAGGGTTTTCTAGTTAAATCGTTAACAAGATGCACTCTTCTTAACTCCTCTACCATATTAAAAGCTAAAACGCGCAATTCAGGAGAAAAATCACTCGCTTTAAATGTTAATGCCCGATCAGCCCAATCCTTAACAACCTTCCCTCTCGGATCGCTTACATCTTTATAGCGCTTCACGATATCAGATAATTTAGAAAGCGCCTTGTTGTAGTCTGACAAAGTCGCCTCAGAAGAGACTGGAGAGCTAAGACTAGTTGTTACCAAACTAGAAGCTTGATATGTAAGAGTTGATATCATTTTCATACACCAAATTAATTATTTCGAATAATTATCTAATAAATCCAGTTTATTTTCAATTCAAATAATTTAATTACAACAAAGAGATAAATCTCTCTCTCTTTTCTTCCTCTGTGGTTTCTTGTCTCTGTGGTTTATCTCTTGGGCGAGTCTGAAGGTCCAAAGGACTTGTATTTTTTTTAACCACAGAGGGAAGAAACCACAGAGAAGAGAGAGGGAGAGAGAAATTCCTCTTTGTTTTTAAGGCTTACGCGGAAAGAGGCCGTTCTCGGGGTTTTTGCCTTATCTTTGCGTTTAATTTTTTGATGGGTTAAGCTTTTGGTTTACGATCTTTAAGGAAGGGATTTATGGATCCAAAATATATTTTTGTTACAGGTGGAGTGGTGTCTTCTCTTGGGAAAGGGCTTACTGCTGCCTCTATTGCGATGCTTTTAGAGGGGAGGGGCCTAAAGACTGCTATGATGAAGCTTGACCCTTATTTAAATGTAGATCCAGGAACCATGAACCCTTTTGAGCATGGAGAGGTGTATGTCACAGATGACGGCGCTGAAACCGATCTGGATTTGGGGCATTATTACAGATTTTCTAATACAGCTATTTCAAGAGGCTCTAACGCTACATCGGGGCAAATTTATGATACGGTCATTAAAAAAGAGCGTAAAGGCGACTATTTAGGAAAAACAGTCCAAGTTGTTCCTCATGTAACCGATGAAATTAAACACCGCATTTTGCACTGCGGAGCTGAAAGCAAGCCTCATGTTGTGATTATTGAAATTGGCGGAACTATTGGAGATATAGAGTCGCTCCCCTTTTTAGAGGCCATTAGACAATTTAGATATGAGCGCTCAAGCTCTTGCATAAACATCCATTTAACCTACGTTCCTTATTTAAAAGCTGCAGGAGAAGTAAAGACTAAGCCGACGCAACATTCGGTACAGATCTTAAGAGAAATTGGCATTATCCCCGATATTGTTCTATGCAGATGTGAAAACCCTCTTTCAGAAGAGATTAAAGACAAAATCAGCTTATTTTGTAGCGTAAAAAAAGATGCGGTCATCGATGAGCCTGATGTAGAATTTAGTATTTATGAAGTGCCTGTTTGCTTAAAAAACCAGGGCCTTGATCGTAAGGTTTGTGAACTGCTTGGACTTCCTGATTCTAAAGTGGATATAAGCCAATGGGAAGAGATGCTTCACAAAATGCGCCACCCCAAAATGAAGCTTGTTATTGGAATTGTAGGGAAATACCTCCAACACCAAGATGCTTATAAGTCTGTATTTGAAGCGCTTGCTCATGCAGCTATTGCGAATCAGGTAGAGCTTGAAATTAGACGCTTTGAATCGGATAAAATTTTAGAAGAGTCAAGTGTTGAAAAAGCTATTGCTGGATGTGATGGGTATTTAGTGCCAGGTGGCTTTGGAGAGAGAGGCTGGATGGGTAAAATTTTAGCTGCTAAGTACTGCAGAGAAAACAAGATCCCCTATTTTGGCCTTTGCCTAGGAATGCAAGTGCTTTGCGTAGAGTTTGCGCGCCATGTTTTGGGAATAAACGATGCCAATTCTACAGAAATGGATCCTTTAACACAAAACCCTGTCATTTGCCTTCTTAGCGAGCAAAAAGGGGTGCAGGACTTAGGAGGAACTATGCGCCTTGGAGCTTATAACTGCTCTTTAAAAAAGGGAAGTAAAGCAGAAAAAGCTTATGGTAAAAATGTCATCTCTGAAAGACATAGACACAGGTATGAATTTAATAATGCCTACAAAGAAAAATGCGAAGAAAAAGGGCTTATTCTTTCAGGGACATTAGAAAATAGTACTCTTTCTGAAATTGCAGAAATCAAAGACCATCCTTGGATGGTAGGTGTTCAATTCCACCCCGAGTTTAAATCTAAACCGACAGAGCCTCATCCTCTTTTTAAAGACTTCATTGCAGCCGTAGTCGCTAGGAAAAAAAATGGGTAGAATTGCTGCCCTAGATTATGGAACGGTACGCATTGGGCTTGCTATGTCTGATGAAAGGAAAATCATTGCGCAGCCCATAGCGTGCCTCCAAACAAAAAAAACACACAAACAAACAGCTGAAATGATCAAGCTTGAGCTTGCAAAGTTTAGTACAATTGAATGTGTTCTTTTAGGGCTTCCTCTTCACTTTAGTGGCAAAGAAAGCCCTATGTCTCTTGAAGTTAGAAAATTTGCTCAAATTCTTGAGTGCACTTTAAATCTGCCCATTGTACTCTGTGATGAAAGGCTAACAACTGCCTTTACAGAGCGCGCCCTTATTGAAGGAAATGTGAGACGAGAAAAAAGAAAGAGTCTTATTGATGCGCTTTCGGCAACAGTTGTTTTACAAACTTACCTAGACAAACGTAGCAATACACCATAACACACACTATGACAAATGCATCTTTCAATCCTCTAGAAGAGCCTGGGCAACTCTCAGGCCTAATTAATCCCTGTATTTTAGTTATTTTTGGAGCTACAGGCGATTTAACAGCTAGGAAGCTTCTCCCAGCGCTCTACAATTTATCTAAAGACGGGCAACTCCCCTCGCAGTTTGCTTGCGTAGGCTTTGCTAGAAGAGAAAAAACGCATGAAGAGTTTAGAAAAGAAGCCAAAGACTCTATTGCAAAATTCTCGCGTACAAAACCGATCGATGAAACCTTATGGGCTCAATTTGAAGAGCACCTTTTTTATCACACCTCGGAATTTCACTTAGAAGAAGGCTATAACCGGCTCCGCTCTTTTTTAAATGAGTTAGATGTCCAGTTTGGAACTAAAGGAAATAGAGTTTTCTATCTTTCCACACAGCCCAGTTTTTTTACGTTAATTTGTGAAAAGCTTCATAGTACAGGCCTCATTTACGACCATGAAAAAGTAGTTGATAAATGGTCTAGAATCATCATTGAAAAACCCTTTGGCCACGATTTAACTTCTGCTCTTACTCTTCAGGCCGAGCTTTTAAAGTTCTTAAACGAGAAGCAAATCTATAGAATCGATCACTACTTAGGGAAAGAAACCGTACAAAACCTTTTAGTCTTCCGTTTTGCTAACATCTTTTTCGAATCTCTTTGGAATAACCGTTACATTGACCATATTCAAATCACTGTTGCAGAAGACATTGGTATTGGAACAAGGGGTAATTTCTGGGAGGAAGCGGGGCTGCTGCGCGATATCGTCCAAAACCACGTGATGCAAGTGCTCTCTTTAGTTGCAATGGAACCTCCTGTGAATTTAGATGCCGACTCTATCCATGATGAAAAAGTTAAGGTGCTAAAAGCCCTAAGACCTCTTAGCGAAGAAGCATTAAAAAAAGAGGTTGTGCGCGGGCAATACGGGCCTGGCTTTGTCAATGGAGCTGAAGTGATTGGATACAGGCAAGAAAAAAATGTTTCTCCTACATCAAATGTAGAAACTTTTCTAGCTCTTAAAGTCTTTATCGATAACTGGCGCTGGCAAGGCGTTCCCTTTTATATTAGAAGCGGCAAACGTCTTCCTAAAAAAGCAACAGAGATTGCCGTCATCTTTAAAGATCCTCCAGCAGTTCTTTTTCAGGAAGGAACAAAAAGGAATGAACCGAATGTTCTTGCTATCCGCATTCAGCCAGATGATGGAACATCGCTTAAAATCAATTGTAAAGTCCCAGGGCCTAGTAGCTCCATTCAACCTGTTAAAATGGACTTCCGCTACGGCACCTATTTTGGGATAGAGCCGCCAGAAGCCTACGAAAGGCTTATCTGTGATTGCATTTTAGGAGATAGAACCCTTTTTGCAAGAGAAGACGAAGTGCTAAGTTCATGGCAGTTTTTAACCCCTATCTTAGATTTTTGGGCAAAAGAGCCAACTACAAACTTTCCTAATCACCCCTCAGGCAGCTGGGGCCCAAGAGATGCCGATGCAATGATTGAAAAAGATGGAAGAAAATGGAGGCTTCTCTAATGTCAGCACATATTATAGACCCTTCTAAAATCCAATCAGAGCTAACTAAAATTTGGGAAGGCATTGATAAGGTGAATAAATCGCGCGCCGCCCTTTTTAACTTAGTGATTTATATAGAGCACAATAAACGCCTAGATTATATCCGCTCTATTACCCAAAAAGTCATTGAAAAATTCCCTTCAAGAGTGATCTTTATTAGTGTCGATAAAGATGCCCCTCAAGGAGAGCTAAAAACAGCTGTTTCTGTGCTTACTGCTTCTAGTGGAGAATTTGTCATTACATGCGATCTTATTGAAATTATCGCATCAAAAGATACTCAAATGAGAATCCCTTTTATAATCCTTCCCCATCTCATTCCCGATTTACCTATTTACCTTCTTTGGGGAGAAGATCCAAGTTTAAAAAATCCTCTTTTAGAAGAGCTTGGCTCTTACGCAACCCGATTGATTTTTGATTCAGAATCAGGCAGTAGTCTCCAAGAATTTGCAAAAGGCGTCTTAAAACAAAAAGAGCAATTCAAATGCGATGTCGCCGACTTAAATTGGGCTAGAATTGAACCTTTTAGAGAAATTCTGCAATCAGCCTTTAGTTCTCCTTTAAAAATAGAGGAACTTAAAGAAATTAAAGAGATGAAAATCTGCTATAATATTAGTGAATCGGCAGTCTTTTGCCATCCTAAAGTGCAGGCGACTTACCTCCAAGCGTGGATAGCAACACGCCTTAACTGGACATTAAAAGAAGTTAAAGCAGAAGAGAAATGCACTCAAATCACCTATCAAAGCGAAAAAGGAGAAGTAAAGGTAGCCTTTGAAACCAAAGAAATCTCCGACCTTCCTATGGGAATGATCCTTTCTTTAGAACTTTCTACAAATAAAAATGCCCACTTCCTCTTTGAGAGAAACATTAAACTCTCAAATCAAGTCAGAGCTACATATTCAACAGCTGAAAAATGCCTAGTGCCTGAAAACTTTATCTTCCCTAAGGGGGGCGCTGGACAATCGCTCATCAAAGAAATTTTCCATAAAGGAACAAGCTTACATTATTTAAAAGTCCTAGACCTAATTACAAAAGTAGATAAAAACATATGCTAATGGAAAAACTAAAACCTACCTCTTGGGATGAACATAGAGAACTAGTCATCCCTGGAAACTACGATATGACCGTTTCTTTTTGCGTAGAGCATTTTATTTTTTTAGCAAAGCAAGCCATTGAAAAATATGGCAACTTTTTTGTTGCTTTGTCTGGAGGCTCAACGCCCCATGCCATCTTTGAAAGATTAAGCATTTCTTCTCAAAACGCTCTTGATTGGTCTAAGGTCTACCTCTTTTGGAGCGATGAAAGAAGTGTTCCTCCTACAGACAAATCTAGCAACTACCTAATGGCCATGGAATCGGGGCTTAAAAAGCTAAGCATTCCCAAAGAAAACATCCACCGCATGGTTGCAGAAGAAAACATAGAAGAAAATGCTAAAAACTATGAAAACATCATAAAAGCCACCTTAAAAGATAGGGCCTTTGATCTTGTGATGTTAGGACTAGGAGAAGATGGGCATACAGCTTCTTTATTTCCTAATACAGAAGGGCTTCAAGTAAAAGACAGGCTTGTGATTGCTAACTTCGTCCCTCAGCAAAATACCTGGCGCATGAGCTTAACCTTTACCTGCATCAATAACGCCTCCCATATTGTATTCTACGTCCTTGGAGCCGGAAAGAAAAACATCCTAGCCGAAGTGCTTAAAAAAGAACCCGCCATCTATCCTGCGCAGCGCGTCGGAACAAAAGACAAGAAAGCCCTCTTCATCGCCGACGAAGCCTCAGCCGCCCTCATCACCCGCCCCTAACCACAGAAAGCATAAAAGCTAGCAGGATTTACGGGCAAACGCTTAAACCTAAGTCTATTTAGGCCTTTATTGACGCAAAGTCGCAAAGACGCAAAGGAAGAAGTCGCAAAGGTGAATACAAAAGAAAACTTTTAAGAATGCAAAGCATTCTTAAAAGTTTTCTTTTGTATTCACTATTGTATTAAAAGGGGAATTAAAGAAATTGTCCTGTTACTTTATTAGAGATTGCTTTTCTTTGAATTTCCTTAAAACAATAGGAAAACATCTCGACCAAAGTCGAGATGTTTTCCCTTTGCGACTCTTCCTTTGCGACTTGGCGTCTTTGCGTCAATAAAGGCCTAAATAGACTTAGGTCTAGGCGTTTGCCTGACTATCTTGTTATTTTTTGGTTCTTGGCTTGAGGAGGTAGGGAAGGGTGATGGAGGCGGCGAGGATGAGGACGACTGTGGATAGGACGAGGCTTAGAGGGAGAGTGTAATAGGCGCTGAGGAGCATTTTAAAGCCTATGAAGACAAGAACAAGCGCTATTCCTTTTTTCAAATAAATGCATTTTGTCGAAGCGTTTTCTAAGACGAAATACAAAGACCTAAGGCCTAAAATAGCAAAAATATTAGACGTATAAACAATTAAAGGATCCGTTGTAATAGCTAAAATGGCCGGAATAGAATCGAGTGCAAAAATAATGTCTGTTCCTTCAATCACAATAAGCACAAGAAAAAGCGTTGTGACTTTCCCCTTAATAAAAAACTTTCCTTTAGATGGTTCTTTGGATATCGGAAGAATCTTTTTACAAAGGCGCACAAAGAAGCTTTTATTTAAATCCTCTCGCTTCTCCTCTCCAAAAGTCATTTTTAATCCGGAAAAGAGCAAGACTGCGCCTAAAACGTAAATCATAAAGTGGAATTCTGTAATTAGGGAAATCCCCAAAAAGATGAAGAGGAAACGGATAACAATAGCTCCAATAACGCCCCAATAAAGCACCTTATGCCGATACTCTTTCTCTATGGAGAAATAAGAAAAAATCATAGAAAAAACAAAGATATTATCAATGCTTAGCATCTTCTCTACGAGATATCCGGTAAAGAATTGCAAACCAGCTTCCTTACTATAAGTAAAATAAAGAACGGCATTAAAAGCTAAGGAAAGGGCGATCCAAAAAATGCTCCAAAAAAGAGCCTCTTTAGTATGAATCACTTTATTTTTTCGATGGATAAATAGATCGAGGGAAAGCAAAACAACAATAAGTAAAGTAAAAAAAATCCAGGCCATATCATCTCAAGAGTTTTTCTTAAGATATACGATATGCCTGGATTTTCTACCTCAATTAATAAAATCTCGCTGCTAAAGGTTCAGAATCCGTATTTCTTTCTATAAACCACGTCATATCTTTAGCCGTTACGATTGTACCAAGAAGATTTTCGTGGTAGGCGCCGAGGATGACTGATTTAAAATTCCTCTTAAAACTCTCTTTAAAGCTAAGGGCAGTTATCCCCTCAGGCTCCCCAATACAGTTGTTTTTAAAGAATTGACATAACTGCTTTAAAACAACCCTATCTCTTGCGATATCATTGCGCACTCTTGAAAAAAGACCCGCCCCGGTTATAACCGCAAAGACAGTTTTTACAACAATTTTAAGAGCTTGCATAAAAATAAAAGGAAGAAGGCCAAGAGCGCGCGCAAAACATCTTCCATTGCTACTTTCTTTTAGCGGAATTTCTTTTCGCTGCCCTTTACTTGTAATATATTCGTATTTCTGCGTTTCTACTGGCTGATATTTTGTATTGCCTAAAGCTACACACCCAAGAGTTAAACGATCCATTCTATCACCTAAGTATTAATATATTCTTAATTATATATTAATATTTTTAATTTTTCAATAAATTTATATAGTTATTAACATAAATACCTAAAAATAAGGAATTTAAATATAATCACAAAATTCTTGATAAAAATTCCTAAGGAGGATTAACTTCTTGAAAAAAAGGAGTTTCTATGCCAAACACAAAAAAATATTTTCTTTCGCTTTGTTTAATGAGTGCCTTTCTTCATGCAGATGATTGTTGCGATATAGGGCAAAAAGCTAGCAAGATTACAGCTAGGCATATAGAGGGAAAAGGGATTGGTTATGGATCTGGCTACACAACTTTAGAGGCATTTTTAGCCCCTAGCCGCTGCTATAACGAGTGGAGTCCTTTTGTGGATGTGCGCGGGCATGTATTTAATAACGGGAAGGTTGCTGCTAATACAGGCATTGGAGTGCGCTACGTAGGCTCTTTAGCAGTCGGGATCAATGGCTTTTATGATTACCGAAAAACAAAGCACTTTCATTATAACCAAGCAGGAGCAGGACTTGAACTTATTGGATCTTTCTGGAGTGTAAATGTAAATGGCTATTTACCTTTTGGAAACAAAAAAAGCACTTTTTTTGATAAGACAACTTCAGGCTCCGGCTTAATCGTCTCTCCTTTCTTTCAAGGCAATCAAATCATTTTAGCGCGATCAGGGGGTCTTTCTGTCACAGGCAAACAAGAATTTGCCTTTAAAGGACTTGATGCCAATGTCTTATTTTCCGTTTTTGAAAATGATTTCTTTTCTCTAGAGGCAGGCGCTGGCCCCTATTATTTTAAAGGAGCTTATAAAGAGTATGCTGCAGGAGGGCAAGGAATAATAACGGCTCGTATTAGCGATTACGTATCTTTAAGCGTAAGCGATAGCTACGACAATCTCTTTCATAATCGCCTCCAAGGAGAGTTTGCTATATCTATTCCTCTTGGAAAAAGAAGTTTTGGAGAAAGCTGCTGCTCCTATGACTGCAACGTCCCCTCTTTTTTTGACTATCAACTTAGCTCGGGTGTAAGACGCAAAGAAATCATCGTTACGGATAAACATAGCAAACAGTTATCAAGCGTAACCTTTACAGGAGATGTAACGGCAATCGATCCTCTAACAGGCCTGCCTTACGTGATTTACTTTGTAAATAATACAAGCAGTTCAGATGGCACCTTTGAAAGCCCCTTCCCTACTCTTGCTGAGGCTGAAGCTGTAGCTCAGGCTAATGACCTTATTTATGTCTATCCAGGAGATGGCACCTCTATGGGAATGGACATGGGTATTAGCTTAAAAGAGAGGCAGCAACTTTTAGGTTCAGGAACACCCTTTGCGCTTGTCACAACAGTTGGAACCTTTATCATCCCTGCAGAAACAGCCACATCTCCTCTTATCACAAATCCAGGATCTACTGTAGTTGCTTTAAATAACAACAATGTCGTTTCAGGGATTCACTTTGCTACAGATAGTGTAACTAGCATCTCAGGCGTAGCTATTGAAAACACAACTATTCTTAGCAACCAAATGGAAAGTTCTTTAAACCCCATTAATTTAGTTAATTTTACAGGGTTAGCAACCATTGAAAACAATAAATTATCTCTTTTTACACAAGAAGGAATTACTCTTAATGCGAATTTAGGAGTTGCCACAGTGCTTACTGCAACTATTAAAAATAACGTTATTCAAGGAATAGAAGGGACAAGCTTCAAAGGGATCGACATTAGCCAATCAAACATATCCCCATCCGCTTCTATGTGGACGGCAATCATTGAAGGTAACACTTGCTCGGGCTTCACTCAGGCCGATATCTACCTAGATTCTCAGGGGGAAGGAACCTTAGTCGCTCTTGTTACCAACAACACGACAACAGGATCTAGCTCAAGTCCTTTCGGCATCCAACTTGATGCAGATGAAACAGGTATCGCCTCAATTTCGATTATCAATAACACCTCAAGCAATCATACAGCAGCGGAAATAGCTATAGATTCAAGAGGAACAGCTTCAAATATCACTTGCACAATTACAGGTAATCATTGTAACGAAGTCCAAAGTAATGGCATTATAGTTTTCGCTAATAATAGTTCCATGGCCTCTGCTTCAATCTCAGGAAACTTTCTTAACTGCAAAGCAGGCGCAACCGGAGCTACTGCTATAAATATAAATGCATCAGATACAAGCACGATAGCTCCTTCTGTTACACAAAACATAATTAGCAGCTTTAATAACGGCATTCAAATCAATGCCAATAACTCATCCACTATTTCATTACCAATGAGTGAGAATGCTATTATATCTGAGAATACACTTATTGCTACAGGAGAATCTTACGATCCTATGATGGATAATGGCTCATCTGGAATCCAACTCAGCGCCAATGATACCGCTACTTTACGCGCTTCCATTACAAACAACTTCCTTGAGCACCATACAGGGTTTAATCTCCAAGTCAATGCTGGAGGAAGCTCTGTCACTTGCGCCATTGAAAACAACATCCTTTCTTTAGGCTCAGCTGTTGGAAATGCCTTTGGAATTTTAACTCCTGTGGGAGCTTCCAACGTAGATATTAGCATTACGGGAAATAACATCACCACGGAACCGGGTAATGTAGGGAGTCAATTTGGAATTGTGTATGTTCTGATTCCCCCTTCAGTCGCCACTGGCCAGCTATTTGCTACCATTAGCCATAATACAATTACCGATTGTGGCAACGCGCCTCCCTCAATTGCTGGCTTTACAGCCGGCCTAGCTGTTGTTAATGAAAATGCGCATGACCTCTCTGCAGATGTCGAATCCAATGTAATCATCAATAGCGGCACAAGTAGTTTTGGAGGATTTTTGGGAGCGCGCATCAATGCAGGCATACCTCCCGGAAATATGTGTTTGAAACTTCACGGCAACACAAGCCTCAATGGATTTGTCATCGATAATGATGGTGGCACAGGCTCAGCCCCTGCCTTTATCATTGATGCATCAGGAAATACAGGCGCCATTATTCCCTTTATGGGCAGCGTGTACTCAACAGGAACATGCCCTTAGAAAAGGAAAAACAAGAGAACTCTCTCTCTTTCTTCCTCTGTGGTTTCTTCCCTCTGTGGTTAAATCTTTGGCTAACACTTGAGTACACACGTGTTAGCCGAAGATAAACCACAGAGACAAGAAACCACAGAGGAAGAAAGAGAGAGAGAAAAAATCCTCTTGTGTATGTCTCTTTAGGGATTGCCGTGTTGGCCTTCTTGGAAAATCATGTGCCAATACTCTTCTAGACGGGTGAGTTTGTGAAAGACTGTGGAAGAGGGCCTAGAAGCTAAGATGGCATTGCAGGCTTGCTCTGGGGTCATTGCCTTGTACTCAATAAAATAGCCGGCGATTAGAGTGGCAGAGCGGCCTCTGCCTGCTCTACAATGGATAAATATATTTTTGCCTGTGCTCACTTGTTTATGAATAGCAGCCGCTCCCTTTTTAATATCTTCAAGACTTACCACTTCATGATCTAAAGCGTCCATTTCTTCATAGTTCACACGTAAAGTTTCCCATTCTTCCTTCGTATAAGGAAGAGAGGGCCCCCTAGGCACTCTTTCCCAAGCTTCGTTAATAGAAAGAACAGCAGAAACACGCTCTTCATTAACTAAGTGCTCTCCTTCCGCTCTATAATGATTAGGAAGAGCCCCTAAGAGAATTTTGCCTTGTCCAGGAGCTTTATTAAACCGAATCTCATTGTAATTTTCTTTTTTGAACAATCTAGCAAAAGAGCTCAATTCAAAGGAAATTTGCTGCAGCGTCTTTTTAGGATTTTGAAGACTAAAGATAAAAAGCCCAGGGATAAGAGCTCCTACGCTCACTGCCGTATACATCCACCAAATGTGGGGAGAGCCAAGTATATGCATAACTCCAAAAAGAACTAAAGCAGCCATCCCAGAAAAAATCACAGCCTTAAGAACCTTCGATGAAACAAGCGACTCTGCTACACTGATAAATTGAATAGGAGCTACCTTCGGCGTTTGCATGGCCTGAACTATTGGCACAGATAGATTAAGAGCTAGATCAAGAGCTTTTGATGACATAATACACCTTTGTTTAATTTTTAAATAATTATATTATAATTAATTATTATTTTAAACATAAACAAAATTTTAATTACACAAATAACTAAAAATAAATATTTTAAAACACAAAATAAGAATTGACCTCGGCCCCGGTGTCTTGTACAATACTCCCCTTGAAAGGGAGTATTTATGTTAGTTTTAGGAATTGAAACAACGTGCGATGAAACAGCTGTATCTGTAGTAAGAGATGGCAAAGAGATTCTATCTAACATCGTATATTCCCAAATGGACATCCATTCCAAGTTTGGGGGGGTATTTCCCGAACTCTCCTGCAGAAGACACCAAGAAGTCCTTATTCCCACTATAAAAGAAGCGCTTAAGGCGGCGGGCGTCCAAAACCACCAGATCGACCTCATATCCGTAGCAAGAGGGCCGGGCCTCATTGGGGCCCTCCTTATAGGGCTTAATGGAGCCAAGGCCTTAAGTCTTGCCTGGGACAAGCCTTACGTAGGGGTAAACCACGTAGAGGCGCACCTTTATGCGTCTATGATGAACCAAGAAGCAGTAGAATTTCCCTCTCTTGGGGTTGTCGTCTCAGGGGGACACACCTTTTTGGTGCGCATTTTAGAGCTTGGTAAATATGAGCTTTTAGGTACAACGCAGGATGATGCTATAGGAGAGGCCTTTGATAAAGTAGGTTCTATGCTCGGTCTTTCTTACCCGGGAGGCCCAGCTATTGAAGCCCTTGCAGCTAAGGGAGATCCATTAAAATTCCCGTTTAAAAAGGGGCGTATTAAAGAGAGACCCTGGGATTTTTCCTTTAGCGGACTAAAAACCAACGTTCTTTATACGGTAAAGGGGGCTAATGCCCTCAAAAACGCGCCTTTAAAGATAAAAGAAGAAGAAATTGCCGACATATGCGCCTCTTTTCAGGAAACAGCCCTCGGAGATGTTGTAGAAAAGGCTGTAGCCGCTGCTAAGACCTTTGCCTGCAAAGGCATTTATCTTGGAGGCGGAGTGAGCAATAACAAGCGCCTTAGAGCCCTTTTTGCCGAAAAAGAAAAGACCATCCCCACCTTTTGGCCCCCCTTTGGCTTAAGCCTAGATAACGCAGCGATGATTGCGGGCCTCGGCTACCACCATTTCCTAAGACAGGGAAAAGGAGATTCTTTAGACTTAGAGCCTATGACCCGCATTCCCATAAATTAAACTTTTACTCTTGTCCTTTTTTTAAAAGTCGGATAGAATTCCTTAGAAATTTGCAACAAAGGATTTACTATGGCAAAAGGTGGACGCGAATCAATTAAACTAAAAAGCACAGAAAGCGACGAATGCTACTGGACAGTAAAAAACAAGCGTAATACAACAGAGCGTATTGAACTAAAAAAATACGACAAAAAACTTAAAAGACACGTCCCTTTCAAAGAAGCAAAATAAGCACTCAGATACCCCTCCTTCGCCCCGGGCATCTGAAGAAATAAAAAGTAAAACATCAAGTGTTAAGGCCATACCCTTAAGTTTTTACAAAGGCTACTTTTGCCTAATTTTATTTTTTCAGATGCAAAAAAGCGAAGGAAAATATGGATAACGTGTATTAAAAATCGCTTGCATTTCTTAAGGCTCAAAGAGCCGTAATATTATAGCCCAGGTCGAAGCGTTAGCGAGAGGCCTGGGTAAAAGGGATTATAAAATACTCAGCCCTGAAAGGGCGGCATAAGCTGCAATTTATGCCGCCCCTTCAGGGCTCCGTATTCGTTGCATCCTCTACCCAGGCCTCCGCTGCGCTGCGACCTGGGCTATAATATTACGGCTCTTTGAGCCTGAAGAAAAGACGCTTGTGCGCAAAGATTAAAGAGAGAAAAAGATAAACAAAGAGAGATAATTTTTTCTCCCCCTCTCTTCTCTTCCTCTGTGGTTTCTTGTCTCTGTGGTTTAAAAAAATGCGAGTCTCTTGCAAGCTCTAAGCTTAGCCAAGATATAAACCACAGAGACAAGAAACCACAGAGGAAGAAAAGAGAGAAAAGAAAGAGAGAAAAAAAATTTACCCCTCTTTGTTTATCTTCTTATTTTTTAAAGAAAGAAAAAGTGGGCACAACTTAACTTAGGAAGAACAGAAAGAAACTATGTTTGAGCTATCCATCATCAAAAAGTATCTTCTTCCCAAAAGAAAGCAGCTCTCTGTTTCCTTAATTGGCCTCATGTCTATTGCCGTCATAGCGCTCGTTGTTTGGCTTCTTCTTGTATTTTTATCTGTGACAGAAGGGATTGAAAAGCAGTGGGTGCATAAGCTCACCTCCTTAAATGGCCCTCTGCGCATCACCCCCAAAAACGCTTACTATAACTCTTACTACTACAAAGTCGATACCCTGAGTGTGGCCTCAGACTATAAAGAAAAAACGATCAGAGAAAAATTAGCAGCCCTTAATTCCGATCCTTATAATCCTGATGAAGACGCTGAAATCCCCCCTACTTGGCAAAGACCCGAAAAAAATCCAGATAACTCCCTTATTGATCCTGTAAAACTTGCAGCTGCAACGCTAAATGAGTTAAAAAATAAACACCCGTCTCTTGTCTATCAAGACTTTGAGCTAAGCGGCGCCATGATGCGCCTCCAACTAACTAGAGACGAAACCACACACGAAACACAAAGCTATTTAACGCAAGCTTCCTATCTAGCTTCCTTCGCAGATAAAAATCCTTACCTAGCCTCTCTTATTTTAAAGCCCAGCCCCAAGGACTTAAACCATCTTCTTTATCTTACAGAAAAAAAGAACAGCTCCCTTTTAGTCGATGAATCAGAGAGCTTAGTAAAAAACTCTAAAGAAGACTTCCGCTTGGCATTAGCTTCTTTATTAGACACTATAAAAATCACCACACTGCAGCCGCGCTTTAGTCATTGGAAACTCCCCTCTGCATTCATTCCCGAAAAAGAAAGCTTTCAAGCCGTTGCTTGTTTAACAAACGATAAAATCACCCATATAACAATTAACGATCAAAAAGAGCAAAACGTTCAGTACTTATCCTCTAAAGAAGGCAAAATTACAAAAAAAGACGGGCAGCTCTTTTTCGAAAACACCCTCTTACCGCCTACAATCCCTCTTCTTGTTAACGGAAAACTCCTTTTTAAAGCCGCTCTTATTCCTTCTTCTCTTGAAAAAGCTTCTCATCTTAAAGATGTAAAATTCGCCGTAGAAACGACACTCCAAAATAAACCCTTAAAAGGATCGCTTTCTTGGGACGGCTTAGAAATAGCTACAGCAAACCCTGAAAACACCTTTTTAGAGCACATGCTTCTCAGCCAAGAAAACGGGGTGCTTCTTGCTAAAAGCTTTCAGGAAAGCGGAGTTAAAACAGGCGATACGGGGTACCTTGCCTATTCAAGTGCCACAGCAAGCTCTTTGCAAGAACAAAGAATCCCCATTTGTGTTGCAGGCTTTTATGATCCAGGCATTATGGCTGTTGGGAATAAATGCATCCTTGTACCTAATTCCATCACTAAAACCATTAACTCTTCTAGCAATTCAACCCATTTTGATCCTACAGAATCGAATGGAATTTTAGTCTGGTTTAAAGATTTAAAAGAGGCAGAAAAAATAAAAGCAGAACTGATTGCCTCCTTTGAAGAAAAAGGGATTGCGAAATATTGGAAAGTCTCTACTTATAAAGAATATGATTTTGCAAAAGATCTCATGCAGCAATTCCAAAGCGATAAATACCTTTTTACAATGGTCGGAATCATCATTTTAATTGTGGCATGCTCAAACATCATCTCTTTGCTTATTATCCTTGTAAACGACAAGAAAAAAGAGATTGGTATTTTGCAATCTATGGGAGCTTCTTCTAAAAGTATCGCGCTTATCTTTAGCGCCTCTGGAATTGTTATGGGTGTTTTAGGTAGCATGATAGGAATCCTTGGAGCTCTTTTAACACTCCATAACATAGACTCTGTTGTAAAGGCCTTAAGTTTTATTCAAGGACATAGCGCCTTTAATGCTGCTTTCTGGGGAGAATCGCTTCCTTCTCATTTAAGCGAATCAGCCCTTGTATTTATCCTTATATCTACTCCTCTTATTTCCTTATTTGCAGCGCTTATTCCAGCTTTAAAAGCATGTAAAACCCCTACCTCTTCTACATTGAGGTCAGAATGAAAAAAACAATCCTTAAAGCAAAAAACATTCAAAAGAGTTATCCAGGAATAAAAGAAGACACAAAAGTGCTTTTAGGGATAGATCTTGAAGTAGAAGAAAATGAAACCCTTGCCATTATGGGAAAATCAGGCGAAGGGAAAAGCACCCTTTTGCATATTTTAGGAACATTAGAATCTTACAACTCAGGCTCTTTAGAGGTTTGTTCTTATAAAACACCCTCCCCCTCTACCTTAAAAATACGCAATGAAAAAATAGGCTTTGTCTTCCAGGCCTATAATCTTTTAGAAGATTACACCGCTTTAGAGAATGTGCTGATGCCTGCAAAAATTGGAAGAAAGCCTACTCAAAAAGGATCTGAGGCTTATGAAAGAGCGCTTCTTCTTCTAGATCTTGTAGGCCTTAACAAAAGAGCCTTTTTTCTCACGAAACTGCTCTCGGGAGGAGAAAAACAGCGCGTTGCAATTGCTAGAGCTCTTATGAATAACCCAGATCTTATTTTAGCAGATGAGCCCTCAGGAAATCTTGATAGCACAACCTCAAGCCTTATTCATGACCTGCTGCTGAGTACTGTTAAGGAAATGGGGAAAACCCTCATTGTTGTCACCCATGACAAGGAACTAGCCTCTTCTTGCGATCGCACACTACTTTTGAAGGACGGAATTTTATGCACCTCTTAATCATTGGCACAGGATATGTAGGCCTAGTTACAGGCGCCTGTTTTGCCGAAATGGGACACCACGTCACGTGCTTAGATATCGATAAAGAAAAAATCGCCAAGTTAAATGAAGGCATCATTCCTATTTATGAGCCCGGTCTTGAAGAAATGGTAAAAAGAAACAGGCAAGCAAACCGCCTTTCTTTTACAACCGATTATGAAGCGCCGCTAAAAGAGGCATCCGTTTGCTTTATAGCTGTCTCCACACCTCCAAAAGAAGATGGATCTTGCGATTTAAGCTACGTACTAAATGCTGCTGAAAATATCGCTAAATACTTAAATCATTATGTTGTGATTGTGAATAAATCTACTGTTCCTGTGGGCGCAGGGAATAAAGTCAAAGAACAGATCCAAAAAGTTCTAGAAGAAAGAGGCGTTGACCTGCCCTTTGATCTCGTTTCCAATCCTGAATTCTTAAAAGAAGGCTCGGCCATTAGCGACTGCATGAAACCGAGTCGCATTATCCTAGGCGTTGAAAATGAGAAAAGTGAAAAGATCATGAAAGAGATCTACTCCGCTTTTACCCTCAACCACGATCGTATTTTTGTAATGGATGTTCCTTCTGCAGAAATGACCAAATATGCAGCCAATGCCATGCTAGCTACTAGAATCTCTTTTATGAATGAGCTAGCTTCCCTTTGCGAAAAACTCCATGCCAATATCAATAGCGTGAGAGTAGGCATAGGCTCTGATGAGCGCATTGGCTACGATTTTCTTTATGCAGGCATAGGATGGGGAGGCTCTTGCTTTCCCAAAGACATCCGCGCTCTTCAAGCTATGGCTAAAGAAATAGGATGCGAAACTCCCATTATAAACGCTGTAGAAACCATTAATGTTAGGCAAAAAAAGCTCCTTTTCAAAAAAATCGCCTCCCACTTTGGAGGTAAAAACAGCCTTAAAGGAAAAACACTCGCTATTTGGGGACTTGCTTTTAAACCTAACACCGATGATTTGCGCGATGCTCCTTCTATCCACTTAATTGAAGAGCTTTTAGAAGCAGGCGTTAACCTCCGTCTTTTCGATCCCGTTGCCATGCCTAAAGCTAAAAAACTCTTTAAAGACCATCCCCAAATCACGTTCTGTAAAGACGAATATGAAGCTGCCGAGCAAACTCACGGCATTGCTCTTGTAACCGAGTGGAAACAATTTCGCTTTGCGGATTTTGAGATACTTGCTAAAACAATGCACGCGCACGCTTTTTTTGATGGGCGCAACCAATATAAACGCCATGAGATGAAGGAGAAGGGATTTGCATACTTCGGAATTGGCCACTGAGCATTATATAAAACTTCTTACGGCAGCACTTGTTACTCTCATACAAGAAAAGAAAGAGACTCCCCAAAAGCTCCTTTTTGAAGCGGCAAGATACTCCCTTCTATCTGGAGGCAAACGCCTAAGACCCATCCTCGCCTTTGCCGTTGCAGAAATGTATGGGACGCCAATAGAAAAAATCCTTACCCCTGCATGCGCGCTAGAAATTGTGCATACATACTCCCTTATCCACGACGATCTGCCTTGTATGGATGATGATGATCTTAGAAGAGGCATGCCAACCCTCCATAAAGTCTATGGGGAGGGCCACGCTGTACTCACAGGAGATTTCCTCCTTACCTTCGCCTTTGAGCTCTTAGCCAAAAGCCCGCATCTAACATCAGATGAAAAAATAGAGCTCATCACAAGTTTATCCGAAGCTGCCGGCGCAGAAGGAATGATTGGAGGTCAAGTCGTAGACCTTTTATCAGAGGGCAAACCCATTAACTGGGACACTTTAGAATGCATGCACGTGGGCAAAACATCGGCGCTCATTATCAGCGCGCTTGAATTTGGAGCCATCATCGGCAACGCTCCTTTAAGAGATAGAGAGCTTCTTAGAACCTTTGGCAAATCCATTGGCCTTGCCTTTCAAATCATCGACGATGTCCTAGATGTCACCTCCACCACAGAGGACCTTGGGAAACCCGCCGGCTCCGACAAAGAAAAAGCCAAGCCCACAGCTGTCACCCTCCTTGGCCTTGAAAAAGCGAGAACCTACGCAGAGGCCCTTTTCGAAGAAGCCCGGAAAGCCTTAAATGAGCTAAGCCTACCGTCTCCCCTCCTTCAACAACTAGCCAAAAAACTCGTCTTCCGCACCTTCTAAAGCCAGAATAACAAAGAGAAGTTTTTCTCTTCTCTTTCTCTCTCCTCTCTTCTCTTTCTTCCTCTGTGGTTTCTTACCTCTGTGGTAAAAAAAATGCAAGCCTTTTGCCTGCCTCAGGCTTGTATTTTTTTAACCACAGAGACAAGAAACCACAGAGGAAGAAAGAGAGAGAGAGAGAGAGAGAGAGAGAGGGAAAGGGATGAAGCAGCAGCTATCTCTTTGTCCCGCTAGGGACTATGGTACGTAGCCAGGGTGTGACGAAGGAACCCCTGGAATACGGATTCTCAAAAATCGCACTCCATTAGGAGTGCAGGAATGCTGAAAGAGATTTGGGAAATGCTATTTTTTCTAAGACTGAGATTCCTGCACTCCTAACGGAGTGCGTTTTTGGGATCTACTTTTCCAGGGGTTCCTTCGTCACACCCTGGCTACATGCCATAGTCCCTCTGGGACAAAAAAATAGCATAAGCTTTTTATTCTTGATGAAACGCTTCGACCTCTAGCTATTAACATGCCGGCTCTTTGAGCCTTAAGAAGTAGACTCGGGCTTGCTTTGCCTCATATTATAAAGTAAAAAAATTATTATTATAAAGATAAGATAATAAAAATTAATTAAAGTATATTAAATGTATAAATAAATGTATAATTATATCAATTACAAAAAAAGGAGTAATTTATGTCCGCAGGAATCGCCCAGCTTAGCAATCCACTTATCATCAATCAAAATATAACAAATCTTAATTCAGAAGCTATACCCTCTATTTCAGTTCCTACCCACAATGTTTTAAGAAATATTTTAAAAGGCCCAGCTTCCCAACTTTATGCAGCCACAGCAAAAAATTTATCAGCCTTTAAATATGATGTCCAAAAGCTACAAAATATAAAGCAGCAGTTACAATCGGCAAAAGACCATCCCACAAGAGACAAAATCCTTTCGTTTGTTATGTGTGCTCTTGCAATAGGAGTCATCTGCGGAGCTGTTTTTGGATCGATTGCTATTAACCAAATTTATGGAGGCATTACAGGGGGGGCTATAGTTATCGGTTTTGCACTTGGAATGTTCCTGCTTTATCTATTAACAATCTGTGCCTTCTGCCGAAATTTGGATCCACCAACAGACCCAATAAGTGGACTACCAATGCTAATTGCCGGGCCTTTTGTACCTATTTATGAAGCCTTTACAAGAGAATCTAGATTAACAAAAAAAGAACTTTTTATTTCAGAGAAAATCAAAGAATTACAAGCGAATGAGCTTCCCTTAATAAAGGCACTTGGAACTCAAGAAAAAATCGCACAAGAAACTATAAGAATTCTAGAAGATGCTCATGATCCTTCAGCAGAAACCGCCAGAAAAAAACTTACCAAAATTCAAACAGCTAAAGCTGAAATAGAAGCATTCTTCACATTTGTTAGAGCCCTCTAAGCTCGCTCTTCTTTGCTTAGTTGTGCCTTGGAGTGAGGGCGCAACCAAGCAAAGAGAGGTAAATTTCTTTCCCCCTCTTTCGTTTCTTCTCTGTGGATAATTTCTTGGCTAAAACTGAGCATGTAAAAGGCTCATAAGAAAAAAACTTTACCTATCTCTTTGTCCCGCTAGGGACTATGGTACGTAGCCAGGGTGTGACGAAGGAACCCCTGGAATACGGATTCTCAAAAATCGCACTCCATTAGGAGTGCAGGAATGC